>NZ_JBICJS010000020.1:0-67380 GCF_043103305.1 Pseudomonas sp. YQ_5
AGTGAAATCCTTGTAGGAGCGGGTTTACCCGCGAAGAGGCCGCAACAGGAGAAACCATCACCCCTGCGGCGACAGGGCTGCCAGATGCGCCGCCATGAACATGGCGAATTCTTCCACGGTCATTTTTCGGCCATTGAAATCGACCATGCCCTCGGCATAGTGCAGGCTGCTGACCACATCATCGCCCTGCACGGTGGCCATGCCGCTCTGCAGCGCCATCATGCCGACCATCTCCCCCGCCTGGCTCGACTGCATGGCAATGGCTTGGGCATCGGTCTGGCCATCCAGCAAGGCCTGCAAGGTCGCCAGGTCACCGATCATCGGCTTGGACAGCGACAGCTGGCTCTTCACCTCGGTAACCAGCTGCTTGCCCAGCTGATCCGGCGGCAGGTCGAAGCTGGCGGGTGCCGCAAAGTCCATGGACAGGTTGAAGCGACTCTCGCCATTGGCAGTCTTGAACGAGAGATTTTCCAGCGCCACCCTGGGCTTGGCAGCCAGCAGCTTGTGCAGGTCACCCTGGAATTTGGCTTTCTCGGCATCGTCCATCTGGATCTGCGGCACCGGCTGACCCGCAGCACTGGCGGCCTCGAACTCAGGCAAGTGCGACTGGTACCACTTCGACAAGGCCTGCAGCGCCGGGGCGTTGACCGAGGTCACGCTCACCGCCATCTGTGCCTTGCCTACCGCGCGGCCATCCCAGCTGATGTCGCCGACCTTGTACTCCGCGCGGCCACCCACGGTGTCCGTGCCCTCGAGGGTTTGCAAGGCCTTCTGCTCCAACCCCTTGATCAGCAGCACCTGCTGTTTCGGCCCAAGTGTGACCTTGGTTTCGGCCAACGCCAGATCGACGTTACCCACATAGATGGCATCGTGCGCGGTGGCTGCAAGGTTACCGCCAAACTTCAGCCCTTTGAGCTCGAACGTGGCCGGCGGCTGGTCGTCTTGCACCCGTTTAATCACGAGACTGTCGGCCTGGCCGTGGAACGTCGAGGCCTTGCCTTCCTTGTCCCCGCTGGCTTCGAACTGCATGCCCGAGAAATCCAGGCTGTTGCCGTCCGCTTCATCAAGCCTGAGCGGCGCCAGCTGAACCTGGCTGACCACACTGCCGCTGTAACCCAGGCTGGTCTGCGCACTGATCGGGGCCTTGCCACCCGCAGCAGCGAACCATGGCGCGACGGCCTCATCCTTCTGCAGCGTGCTGTTGCTGACCGCCATTACCGGCATCAGCTTCAGCGCCCTGACCCTGGACCAGGGAAACGGGCCGTGCTCGATCTGGTCGGTCACGCCCACGTCAAAATTGATCACTTCACCCTCACCCACGTTGATGTCGCGAGCCTTGAGCCGGTACTGGGCAGTACTGCTGAAGAGGTGCTGCTCCAGCGACACGCGCTCGATGCTCATGCTACCGCCGGTGCTGACCAGGGCCTTTCTGAGTTCGGCGTTACTGCGGGCAAGCGCGTTGTCCAGCTCTGCCGGCAGCTGCTTGCCGGTGTACCAGGCGCCTGCGGTAGTTGCGACGGCAATGGCGATAGCCAGGCCGGAAAGGATGCCAACTGTTTTCTTCATGAATAGAACCGATTGCTGTCCGTAAGGGCTTCGAAGGCGGCCAGTGGCCACGCAGAAAACGAAGAGTACCACCCCCGATTGGGCCGAGTGCTGGCTCAGGTCGAGAAATGCCATTTTTCGGACACGTCTGACACCGAGACAAGGCAAGCACAGGATTCGTTAATTTTTACGAACACGCCAATTGATCACAATCGCAAATAAACGCGCAAAAACCGAACAAAACCCGGATTTAATCGATAAATATTTCAATTCAGCAACATCTTGTCATGTTTAACTTGACACTCACCTATCCATCGTTTTTTATTTTCACCACTTTGCGCGCTCCCCCGCGCCTCCCGCCGCTCCAACATAAAAGGTGAACAACATGGAGCCCACCCGCTCGCCCTTGCCGCATGCGCAATACACCGTGCCCGTCGTTTACGCCCAGCAGCAGGAGCCATGCCAGCATGCAGCCTGACCAGAGCGCTTCCGGCCACGGCCAACTCCGCAAAACCCTGCGCCTCTGGCACGTGATCATCATCGGCCTGGCCTACCTGACCCCGATGACCGTGTTCGACACCTTCGGCATCGTCAGCGGGATTACCGCCGGCCACGTACCCAGCGCCTATATTCTGGCGCTGGCCGGCATCCTGTTCACCGCCGTGAGCTACGGCACCCTGGTAAAGCGCTTTCCGCAGTCGGGCTCGGCCTACACCTACACCCAACGCGCAATCAACCCGCACGTGGGCTTCCTGGTGGGCTGGTCTTCACTACTGGACTACCTGCTGCTGCCAATGGTCAACGCACTGCTGGCCAAGCTTTACCTCTCAGCCATGTTCCCGGAAGTGCCGGAGTGGATGTGGGTGGCCGGCTTCGTCACCCTGATCAGCCTGATCAACATGCGCAGCGTGAACCTGGTGGCGCACTTCAACCTGCTGTTCGTGGGTGTGCAGGTGGCGATCATCGCCGTATTCATTTACCTGTGCGTGCGCGGCCTGGACCATGGTGAAGGGCTGGGTACCACCTGGAGCCTGATACCGTTCGCCGACAGCCAGACCCAGTTCAGCGCCCTGGCCGCCGGTGCGACCATCCTGTGCTTCTCGTTCCTGGGCTTTGACGCGGTCACCTGCCTGTCCGAGGAAACTCGCGATCCGGCCAAGACCATCCCCCGGGCGATCTTCCTCACCGCATTGATCGGTGGCGTGGTGTTCATCACTGTGTCGTATTTCATCCAGGCCTACTTCCCGACCATGGCCCGTTTCCACGACCAGGAAGCGGCCCTGCCGGAAATCGCCCTGTACGTTGGCGGCAAGCTATTCCAGTCGATCTTCATCGCCTGCACCGTGATCAACACCATCGCCTCGGGCCTGGCCTCGCAAACCAGCGTGTCGCGCCTGCTGTATGTAATGGGCCGCGACAACGTGATCCCGGCCAGCGTCTTCGCCCGCCTGCATTCGCGTTACAAGACACCCGTGCTGAACATTGCCGTGGTCGGCGTCATTTCGCTGTCGGCGATCTTCTTCGACCTGGTGACTGCCACCTCGATCATCAACTTCGGCGCCCTGGTTGCGTTCAGCTTCGTCAACCTGTCGGTGATCAACCACTGCTACCTGCGTGAAGGCAATCGCAAAGGCCTGAGCAACCAGTTGAAGTACCTGGTACTGCCTACCATCGGCTTCTGCATCATCGTCTCGCTATGGCTGGACCTGAACGCACATTCGCTGATGTTCGGCGGCATCTGGGCTGCGCTCGGGCTGATCTACCTGGGCTGGCTGACCAAAGCCTTCCGCTCGGCACCGCCCAACTATGTCGCCGAATGACCCCTGCTGACCACAACGCCCGCGCCTGACCGCGGGCGTTGCACTTGATCGATAAGGAAAGCCTCATGCCGCTGCGTCGCCTATCCATCCAATGGAAGATCACCCTGCTCGCCGGGCTGTGCCTGCTGGCCATTGTCGCCTTGCTGGTAGCCACCTCGCTGACCCAGGCGCACCGCAGCGCTGCCCTGGTCAACCAGGCCAACACCGCCATGCTTGAAAACAGCGCCCGCCAGCGCCTGCAGGCCCAAGCCGAAACCCAGGCCTTGCGTATCCAGCGCTACTTCATGGATGCCTACCAGTACGGCAATGGCTTTGCCCGCCTGGTGCAAGTGCTGAAGGCCCGGGGTGGTAGCGACCTGCGCGCCGAACTGACCCGCCAGGCGCGTGCCAGCCTGGCCGGCAACCCGGACGTGATCGGCCTGTACCTGGTGTTCCAGCCCAATGCCCTGGACCAACAGGACAGCCAGTACCTCGGCCAGGACGCCATGGGCAGCAATGAGAGCGGGCGTTTCTCGCTGTACTGGTCACAACCCAGTCCCGGCACCCTGGAACTTGAAGCCATGCCGGAAACGATGCTCGGTGACAACAGCATTGGCAGCAACGGCGCGGCAAAAAACCGCTGGCTGACCTGTCCGCAGGACACCGCCAGAACCTGCATGCTCGAACCGTACCTCGACGAGGTCAACGGCCGTCAGGTGCTGATGACCAGCATCGCCCTGCCATTGCTGGAACACGGCAAGGTAGTCGGCGTGGTCGGCCTGGACATCGGCCTGGCCAATCTGCAGCAACTGAGCGTGGACGGCCGCCGCGATCTGTTCGACGGCCAGGGCCAGGTGAGCATCGCTACCGCCGCCGGTCTGCTGGCGGGCAACAGTCGCGACGACAGCGCGCTCGGCAAGCCCATGGACAAGGCAGTACCCGACGGCCTGCTGCGGGTGGCCCACCCCTTCACGCCAATCCCTGACACAGCCCCGTGGCAGGTTCTGCTGGAGCTGCCGGAAAGCGTGCTGCAGGCCCCTGCCGTCGCCCTCAACCAGCGCCTTGATGCCCATAACCAGAACGCCAACCTCACCAGCCTGCTGATAGGCATTGGCACGGCAATCGCGGGTTTGCTGCTGGTGTGGCTGACCGCTCGCGGCGTTAGCCGGCCAATCCTGGCCGTGGCTGCGCGCCTGGAAGACATTGCCAGTGGCGAAGGCGACCTTACTCGCCGCCTGGACTACGCCCGCCAGGATGAATTGGGCCAGCTCACCAACTGGTTCAACCGCTTCCTCGACAAGTTGCAACCGATTATCGCCCAGGTCAAAGGGTCGCTGCAGGAGGCACGCGACACCGCCGACCAATCGGCGGCCATCGCCAGCCAGACCAGCAACGGTATGCAGCAACAGCATCGCGAAATCGAACAGGTGGCCACAGCGGCCAACGAAATGAGCGCCACGGCCCTGGATGTCGCCCACAACGCCTCGCAGGCGGCCCAGGCCGCACGTGCTGCGGATCAAGCCAGCCAGGAAGGCTTGCAATTGGTCGACAGCACGCGCCAGGGCATCGACCGCCTGGCCGCAGGCATGAACACTGCCATGGACGAGGCGCGCGCACTGGAAGACCGCAGCGGACAAATCGGCTCGGTGCTTGAAGTGATCCGCACCATTGCCGAGCAAACCAACCTGCTGGCACTGAATGCCGCCATCGAAGCGGCCCGCGCAGGCGAAGCCGGGCGTGGCTTCGCCGTGGTTGCCGATGAGGTGCGCGGCCTGGCCCAGCGCACGCAGGTTTCGGTGGAGGAAATTCGCCAGGTCATCGAAGGCCTTCAGCAAGGCACCCAAGACGTGGTCGGAGCCATGCATGCAGGCCAACGCCAGGCCCAGGACAGCGCCGCACGCATGGAACAGGCATTGCCAGCACTGCAGCGCATTGGCGAGGCGGTGGCGGTCATCAGTGACATGAACCTGCAAATTGCCTCGGCAGCGGAAGAGCAGAGCGCGGTGGCTGAGGAAGTGAACCGCAACGTGGCCGGCATCCGCGATGTAACAGAGTCACTGGCTGGCCAGGCCGACGAATCAGCACGTATCAGCCAGGCATTGAACCGGCTGGCCAACCAGCAGCAGGCGCTGATGGAGCAGTTTCGCGTCTGACCTGCAAGGGCCTCTTCGCGGGCAAGCCCGCTCCCACAGGGGCGTAGTGGCTTTCGAGGCTGGTGCAGACCCTGTGGGAGCGGGCTTACCCGCGAAGAGGCCCTTGCAGACACAACAGCATCGTCGTTTTTACTGAGCACTACTCATGCAAACCGCAACCCGATCCACCTTCTTCGACATCACCAGCGAACAAGGGCTTTTACGCACCTCGATCGCCGCCACCCTGTTCATTGCCACCATCGGCATCGCCTTCGGCCTGGCCTCCGGCTCGTTCTCCATCATCTTCGACGGCGTCTACTCGCTGGTGGATGCCAGCATGAGCGGGCTGTCGCTTGTGGTGGTCAAGCTGATCACTTCGCACACCACCAGCGTGCAGATGTCGCGCAAGCTGCGCGAACGCTTCACCATGGGTTTCTGGCACCTGGAGCCCATGGTACTGGCACTCAACGGCGTCCTGCTCAGCGGCGTGGCCATCTACGCGCTGATCAACGCCGTCAGCAGCCTGCTGCAAGGCGGGCGCCACCTGGAGTTCGGCATTGCCATGGTCTACGCAATGCTGACGGTGATCACCTGCGTGAGCATCGCCGTCGTCGAGGCACGCGCCAACCGCAAACTGAAGTCAGACTTCGTGCGCATGGACGTCAAGGGCTGGGTGATGTCAGCCAGCATCACTGCCGCGCTGCTGATCGCCTTCTGCTTTGGCTATGCAGTACAGGGCACTTCGCTGGAATGGGTATCACCGTACATCGACCCGGCGGTGCTGGCGCTGGTGTGCCTGGTGATCGTGCCGTTGCCGATGTCGGTGGTGCGTCAGGCGCTGTCTGAAATCTTCCTGGTCACCCCCGGCGACCTCAAACTGCACGTGGATGAAGTGGCCAAGGCCTTCGTCGCCCGCCACGGCCTGCAGTCTTACCGCGCCTATGTCGCCAAGGTCGGGCGCTCGAGGGAAATTGAGCTGTATTTCATCGTGCCCAAGGCCATGGCGGCCAAGACCATTGATGAATGGGATGCGTGGCGTAACGAAATTGGTGACGCGGTGGGCGGTGAAGGGCCGGACCGTTGGCTGACGGTGGTGTTCACTGGCGACCCGGAATGGGCCGAGTGATGTGTGGGCGCTCTGCGCCCTTTTTCCGAAACCCGTAGCTCAAACGAAACTTCCACATCGCATCGAGCAAGTATCTCTGTCTGGCGGCGGCGGTCAGCGTCCGACCAATCAACCCCAGGCTCAAAACGTTTCTCAGCCGAGCCCCGATGACTTGCGCGTGAGCTAAGACGATGAGCGAGGCACGTAACCAAGGGAAGGTCAAGCAGGCATTGGGCATCTCGACCCGCAGCTACCTCCATACAGGCGAGATCGCCGGCTATGCCGACAAGGTATCTGGTGTTGCCAAAGCGTCGAATCTGGTCAAGAAAGGCACGTATATCGGTACTGCGCTGGATGTGGCCGCCACAGGCTTGTCGATTCATAAAGCCTGCACAATGGGCCGGGAAGAGCAGTGCCGCCGCGCCAAATATGTTGAAAGCTCGGCGTTGATAGGTGGCCTGGGAGGCGGCAGCCTCGGAGGGTATGCGGGAGGTATGGCAGGGGGTGGTGCTTGTGTAGTCGTTCTGGGATTTAGTACAGGCGGCCCTGGAGCGCTGGTTTGTGCTGTGGTAGGCGGTGCAGTAGGCGGTAAAATATTCGGAGACATCGGAAGCTGGGGAGGCGAGATGATGGGGTGATTTATTATATAGTGAGGTTTCAGAGTGAATGCAGTTGACCCTGGATGGATTGCGCTATTGATACTTGCCCCCATAACTCTGTCTATGATCGGGCTTTGTTACATCGCACACAAATATACTGAGCACTTTGAATCGTTTCTTCCGAATTGTACGTACGTGACCGGAAATAAGAAAATATTCCAGCATGCAGGCTTACTGGGCAAAGTCATGCGCACGGGATCGATCTCTCTGGTGCTGGCGATGCCGACAATTTTTTTGCGTAGAAACTTAATTGACTTAAATGAAGTTAAACGTTTCCCGCCCAACATGAAGCGGTTATTGGTGAGCCTGCTAACAATCCAAATCATGCTGCTAATCGCACTAACCATTTTCCATTATGTATATAGTTGAAGCTTAGCTGAGTGACATTAGCTTAATCGTTACGATGGCCAGATAGATAGCCCAGTCCCAGCTGGCCAACTCCAATCACCTTCAGTCCCAGTTATAAGTAGGCAAAGCCCCTTGTAGATATACTGCACTGACTGAGTTTTTATGATAGGTGCCCTGGGAGGCGGCAGCTTCGGGGGTATGGTAGGGGGGCGGTGCTTGTGTAGTCGTTCTGGGGTTTAGTACAGCCGGCCCAGGAGCGCTGATTTGTGCTGTGGTAGGCGGTACAGTAGGCGGAAAAATCGCCGGTGACTTCGGGAGCGAGAGAGGCGAGAAGGTGGGTGATTTTTTATATCGTGAGGTATCGGAGTGAATCAAGTTGACCCTGGATTAATTGCGTTGTTTATCCTTGTGCCCATGAATCTGGCGATGATCGTGCAGTGCTATATTGCGCATAGATACACTGAAGACTTTGAGTCGTTTCTCACAAATTGTAAGTTCGTGACTGGCAATAAAAAAACATTCCAACATGCAGGCTTGCTTGGTAAAGTCATGCGTACGGGATTGATCTCTATGGTACTTGCCATACCGACAATCTTTTTGCGCAGAGGCTTAATTGACTTAAATGAAGTTAAACGTTTCCCGCCCAACATGAAACGATTATTGGTGAGCATGTTAGCCATCCAAATCGTGCTGCTCATTGCGCTTACCATTTCCCATTATGCAGATCGTTGAAAAATAATTGACTGGCATTATCGGGACGATGGCCAGATAGATGGCCTCGTCCCAGCTGGCCAACTCCAATCATCTTCAGTCCTGGTTAGAAAGGTACAAAATTCCTTATTGCCGCGCGCGTCGTGGAGCTCCTTGCTCAAGAACGCTGCGTCGAGCAGTAAGGGGCGCTGCAAGCTGTTCCAGCGACCTGTTGCCCCAGAGGAGCTTTTCACACCCATGCGATCGGACGCCCGACCAACGGATGCACTGCAACAGGGTGCCTTCAAACCGCTGCAACAGGGTGCCTATCAGGGGCTGCAACAGAGTGCCTCACTAAAAGGCCTTTTAAAGCCCTTTAAAGGTGAGGGGGAGCTGGTCCAGTTGGCGGAGCATTGCGCATCGCTGGAGGCGGGGCTGCGCACCCTTACCCAGGAAGTGCTGGCCCAGGTTCGCCAACATCCATTCGCTCTGCTGGCCGTCAGGCTCATCGAACAAAACACAGCAGCTGGCACAACCTTTCTTCGCTGGCAAAGCGTGCAAGAGCGGCGCATGGGTCTCGGCGTATGGGCTCAGATGGTCCACGCCCCCAAAACACCAATCCACTTGCTGCAGGACCTGTTTGCCCTGGAGCAACACCGAATCACTCTGAACATGCAGATCAGCCTCGAGCTTCCCCTCCCCCCGATGAAGCCTCTCCACTAAATTTAGGCCGCAGCATGGCGGGCAATTTTGCAGGCGCCGCTCGTGAAGTTTTTGGTTGCAAGAACTGATCTTCGCCACCTCATTCCGCTTCGTCTAAACGCCCCATGAGCAACGCCTACCTGGGATATCCATCAGGACGACATGCTCGAAGCTACTGGTGTGGCTTCGTTTATACGTGCCTGGGAACATTTCGTTGCTGCAGGTGTCATACTCTCCCATCAGGATTCACCCAACCATTACCAAGGAGAGGTAAGCATGGCTTTCGACGCCTACATTCAAATCGAGGGCATTGCCGGCGAAGCGCTGGATGAGCAGTACACCAACTGGATCGAGATCAACAGCTACAACTTCGCTGTCAACCAAAGCACATCTGCCACCGCTAGCTCAGCTGGTGGTGCGACTTCAGGGCGTACGACCCTGTCTAATTTCACCTTCACCAAGTTTCTTGACTCCGCCAGCTGCAAGCTATTGGAGGCAAGCTGTGCGGGTGAACATCTCAAAGAAGTGAAGCTCGCGCTTTGCCGGGCAGGCACAGACAAGCTCAAGTACTACGAAATTGTCCTGGAAGAAGTGATCATTGCCGACTACTCGCAGAATGCCAGTTCAGGCGTTCCTATCGAGGTCGTTCAGTTGAACTACGGACGCATCAAGACTACCTATACACGACAGAAACGAACTGACGGTAGCGCTGGAGGAAATGTGACGGGAGGTTGGGACCGGATCAACAATAAGAAGTATGCGTGAGGTAAGCCGATGAGTGAGGCACGAAGCTTCGTTAATCCCAGAACCCAGTCCTACCAGTCTTTGAAAGCCAGCACTCCGCTATCTGGGCACGCCCGAGGCAAATTCGATATCCTGAATGCGCATATTGTCAACAGCGTTGTCCTGGGCGGTGAGCTGGTGATCGTCGGCGACCCCGATACACCCTCTTGCACCAGCCACGAAGCTTTTCTTATGGCCAAGGCTGCTCAGGTGCACGCTGGCTTGCTTACTAGTGGGGTGGACGCGGATGATTTTTTCCTGGAGCACTTCGACTTGCTGCAAAGCGTTCTTGCCAACGCTTCAATGGGAGTTGGTGCAGTCGGTGACGGCTGGAGCAGGCATCTGCAAAATATCAAGTACACACTTGAGGAGATCGAGAAATTACATCGCGATTACCTCGGCTCTGGCACCTTGAGTGCCCGCGACGCGTTTTATGCCAAGCGCACCGCTTTGTTCATGAAGCTCGAAAAGCAGTTGGGGAGCCTGACCGCGTACGGTTCAGGGTTACGTAATCAGGGAAAGATCAAACAAGCATTGAATATCTCGACCCGCAGCTATCTCCACACAGGTGAGATCGCCGGCTATGCCGATAAGGTGTCTGGCGTTGCCAGAGCCTCCAACCTGGTTAAGAAAGGCACGTACATCGGCACTGCGCTGGATGTGGCCGCCACAGGCTTGTCGATTCATAAAGCCTGCACAATGGGCCGAGAGGACCAGTGCCGCCGCGCCAAATATGTTGAAGGCACAGCTTTGATGGGTAGCCTGGGGGGCGGCAGCGTAGGGGGGTTCCTAGGGGGTATGGCAGGAACTGGTATTTGCGCAGTCGTTCTGGGGATTAGTACTGGTGGCCCAGGAGCGCTGGCTTGTGCTGTGGTAGGCGGTGCAGTAGGCGGTAAGATCCTTGGTGACTTCGGGAGCGAGAGAGGCGAGAGGATGGGTGATCTTTTATATCGTGAGGTATCGGAGTGAATCAAGTTGACCCTGGATTAATTGCGTTATTTATCCTTGCGCCCATGATTCTGGCGATGATCGTGCAGTGCTATATTGCGCATAGATACACTGAACACTTTGAGTCGTTTCTTACGAATTGTACGTTCGTGACTGGCAATAAAAAAACATTCCAACATGCAGGCTTGCTTGGTAAAGTCATGCGTACGGGGTTGATCTCTATGGTACTTGCCATACCGACAATCTTTTTGCGCAGAGGCTTAATCGACTTCAATGAAGTCAAACGCTTTCCGCCGAGGATGAGACGATTGCTGGTGAGTCTGTTAGTCATCCACATCGTGTTGGCCACCGCGCTTACCATTTCCCATTATGCAGATCGCTGAAAATAATTGACTGGCATTATCGGGACGATGGCCAGATAGATGGCCTCGTCCCAGCTGGCCAACTCCAATCATTTTCAGTCCTGGTTAGAAGCGTAAAAAATTCCTTTTAGATGAGCTGTCTACACTTTTAAGGCGTCACTCGTGATACCTCTGGTGGTAAGGACTGATCTTCGCCCCCATCTCCCCTGCCCCCTCCCATCTGTCTAATGTCCACACAAACAACCGGCAAAAATTGCCGCGCGCTTCGTGGAGCTCCTTGCTCAAGAACGCTGCGTCGAGCAGTAAGGGGCGCTGCAAGCTGTTCCAGCGACCTGTTGCCCCAGAGGAGCTTTTCACACCCACCCTGCTATTCAGATCGATGACATCAGGCGTAAAGACGACGCCGGCACCCCGAACGTCTGCAAGTCAAACAGTCACGCCCAACAGCGCTCGCACCTCCCCTTGAACCAGCACTGCGAGCGCCGAGCCATCCGCCCGTAGTTCGACGAACAAGGCAGAGCTATCCCAAGTCATCGTGCTAGGAAACTGGCGCCATGGTTTCGGCTGCGTGCGATTTATGACCATGCGGACGCGCGGTTACCTATAGCCGTGATAGCCCGCAAACCCGCTAACTCATTGACTTTTCTAGGGCAGACACGAAAAAGCCCACCATGACTGGCGGGCTATTCCATATTTACATCACGACGAAGCGAGCCTAAGGTTCGCCTCAGACGGCTGCAAGACTAGAAACTGGCTGAGGCAAGCCTCCCTCCCTAGTACTCACGAACCGCTTTGCATATGGTGGGTCGTGTAGGATTCGAACCTACGACCAATTGGTTAAAAGCCAACTGCTCTACCAACTGAGCTAACGACCCGTTGGATGGCGCGTATAATACTGATTTCTAACGAGAAATCAATACCCCATCAAACTTTGTTCAAAAATACCGCGTCGGGTCTTCGATACCGGCTGCCTTGAAGCCATCGGCGCGCAGGCGGCAGCTGTCGCATTTGCCACAGGCACGGCCGTCATCGTCGGCCTGGTAGCAGGAAACGGTCAAGCTGTAGTCCACACCACGAGCCATACCAGCTTGCACGATCTGAGCCTTGCTCATGTTCTGCAGCGGCGCCTGGATGCGGAAGCCCTGCCCTTCTACGCCAGCCTTGGTCGCCAGGTTGGCCATACGCTCGAAGGCCTCGACGAACTCGGGTCGGCAATCCGGGTAGCCAGAGTAATCCACGGCATTGACGCCAATGAAGATGTCGCGCGCTTCCAGTACTTCTGCCCAACCCAAGGCCAGCGAAAGGAACACAGTATTGCGCGCCGGCACGTAAGTGACCGGAATGCCTTCACCCGGGGCTTCCGGCACGTCGATGCTGCTGTCGGTCAATGCCGAACCGCCGATACCGTCGAGGTTCAGCCCAATGACCTTGTGCTCGACCACACCCAGGTCGCGGGCCACGCGGGCAGCGGCGTTCAGCTCGGCACGATGACGCTGCCCGTAGTCGAAGCTCATGGTGTAGCAGCTGTAGCCTTCGGCTTTGGCCATGGCAACCACGGTGGCTGAGTCCAGGCCACCGGACAACAGGATTACTGCGCGTTTTTCGGTCATGTATACGTGCTCCTCAATCAACGTCCGGGCTCGTCGTTCCACAGCAGCTTGTGCAACTGCAGCTGGAAGCGTACGGGCAAGTTGTCGGCAACGATCCAGTCAGCCAGGTCACTGGCGTTCACCTGATGATGGCTGGGAGAGAACAACACCTCACCGGCACGCTCAGCCAGGTTGTACTGAATCAGCTTGGATACCGCCCAGTCATAGTCCTCGCGGGAACAGATGACGAACTTTACCTGGTCGTTACGCGTCAGCTGCTCGATGTTCTCGTAGCGATTACGGTGCGACTCTTCGGAACCTGGGGTTTTCAGGTCGACCACACGGCTGACGCGGGTGTCGGTGCCGGCAATATCCAGCGCACCGCTGGTCTCCAGCGACACCTCGTAACCGGCGTCACACAGCCGCTGCAGCAACGGCAAGGCGTTGGGCTGCGCCAGTGGTTCGCCACCGGTGACACAGACGTAGCGCGGCTTGAAGCCGGCCACCTGCTCAAGGATCGAATCAAGGGTGCGCACGGTACCGCCACTAAAGGCATAGGCACTGTCGCAGTACTGGCAACGCAGGGGGCAACCGGTGAGGCGCACAAAAACCGTGGGCAGCCCGGCCGTTCGCGTCTCACCCTGCAAAGAGTAAAAGACTTCGGTGATGCGTAATGTGTCTTGCATGCTCGCCACGGGCGTGACAGCTAAACAGGCTGTCCGCCTCCGTCAGGCACTGTTGCGGACTCGACATAGCGTTATCCGCAGCAGCGTGTTTAAGAAAAAAGGGCAGTGATTCTAACGAAAAAACCCGCGACTGGCGCGGGTTTCTTTCGAGCGGTACAGCGGGGACGCCTAGAGCTTCTGCAGGTCACGCTGGGCCAGTTGAGCAGCAGAGGTGCCCGGGTACTGGGTGATGACCTGCTGCAGGATGCCCTTCACCTTGTCGGTATGACCCATACGGCGCTCGACATCAGCCAGTTTGTACAGCGAATCAGGCACCTTGCTGTGCTTCGGGTACTTCTGGCTGACCTGGGCAAAGGCCTGGCTGGCGCCTTGCAGGTCGCCCTTGGCCAGGTTCACTTCACCCAACCAGTATTGGGCATTACCGGCGTACTGGCTGTTGGGGTACTTGCGCAGGAAGGCGTTGAACGCCTGGCTGGCCTTGTCGAAGTCTTTCTGTTTGATCAGGTCGAAAGCAGCGTCGTAGTAGAGCTTCTCTTTCGCCGGATCACCGGGCTGGCTACTGCCGGCCGGTTGTTGCGCAGCAGCACCTGCTGCGGCATCGGGGGCGGCATTGGACGCACCACCACCGGAGGAATTGTCAGGGGTTGCGGCAGGCGCAGCGCCACTGTTGATGCGACGGTCCAGGTCCTGGTAACGCTCCAGGTTTTCCTGCTTCATGCGCGACACATCGTTTTGCAGCTCTTCGATGATGCCTTGCTGGCGGGAAAGCTGATCCTGCATCTGTTGCAGCTGCATGAACAGCTGGCCCTGTGCAGAGGCAGGGGCCGAAGCCCCTGACCCGGCATAGGCGCCGCTCGTGCCATAACCCACAGGCGGATAGCTGCCTGCGTTGTCATCTACTACAGGGACCTCAGCCCAGGCCGCAAGCGGCAGGCTGAGTGCGAGGACGGTTACTACACGGCGGCACATACGCATAAGAACTTACTTACGCAGTTCTACGCGACGGTTCTGAGCCCAGGACTGCTCGTCGTTGCCGGTAGCAACTGGACGCTCTTCGCCGTAGGAAACCAGTTCCAGCTGAGCAGGGGAAACGCCCTGCAGAACCAGGTAGCGCTGAACGGCCTTGGCACGACGCTCACCCAGAGCCATGTTGTACTCGCGGGTGCCGCGCTCGTCGGTGTTACCTTCCAGAACAACACGGTTGCCGTTGGCTTTCAGGTCCTTGGCGTGAACGTCCAGAGCGCGCATGGCTTCTGGCTTCAGGTCCGAGCTGTCGTATTCGAAGTAGAAGGTGGTGATTGCGCGCAGAGCGGCTTCTTCGCTCAGGGAGCCGTCAACAGCGCCAGTGTTGGCACCGTAGCCAGCGTTAGGGTCTACAGCAGCGCCTTCGCCTGCGTTGTCACCGCCCTTAGAGGAGCAACCTACAGCTACGGCCATGGCCAGGGCCAGCGCAGCAAATTTACCAAACTTCAGCATTTCCATCGTGAAACTCCTAATGAAACCCCAGTGTGTTAAGCAAAATGTATTACGCCGCAATCAGTTCAGGTAAGGGGACCAGGACGGTTCTCTGACTTCGCCTTGAGCGGTAGGAAGTGGGAGCCTCACGCGGCCATTAAGCGACACGAGCATCAAGACTCCCCGGCCCTGCTGGCGGGTGGCGTAGATTAGCATGGTGCCGTTTGGCGCAACAGTGGGAGACTCATCAAGACTTGTTTCAGACAGAATCTTTACACTTCCGCGCTGCAAGTCCTGGGCCGCCACTTTGAAGTTGGTAAAGCCCTGTTGGCGATGAATCATTACCAAGGTCTTTTCGTCCGCCGAAAGTTTCGGGTTGGCATTGTAGTTACCCACGAACGTCACGCGCTCGGCACCACCGCCACTGACCGACTGTTTATAGATTTGCGGTTTGCCGCCACGGTCGGAAGTGAAGTAAAGGGTATTGCCATCTTTGCCCCAGAACGGCTCGGTATTGATACCCGGGCCTGCAGTAACACGGCTGATCTGGCGCGAAGCCATATTCATCACGTAGATGTCCGGGTTGCCGTCCTTGGACAGCACGAACGCCAGGCGCGAACCGTCCGGCGACCAGGCTGGCGCACCGTTCAGGCCTTCGAAGTTGGTGACCTGCTCGCGGCGGCCAGTATCGATGTTCTGCACGAAGATACGTGGGCGCTTCTGCTCGAATGAAACGTAGGCGATACGTTTGCCATCCGGCGCAAAGCGCGGCGACAGGATCGGCTCACGCGATTGCAGCAGAGTCACCGCACGTGCACCGTCGTAGTCCGAACGCTGGAGGGTGTAGCGGGTGTTGTTGGTGGAGAAACGCTCGGCCGTCACGTACAACATGCGCGTCGAGAACGCGCCTTTGATGCCGGTGAGCTTCTCGAACGACTGGTCGGCGATGTAGTGCGCCATGTCGCGCAGCTGGTCGGTGCTGCCCGCTACGCTGCCGGTCAGCACTTGCTGCTCGGTGGCGACGTTGAACAGCGCGTACTGCACCTGCAGACGACCGCCCGACGGCACAATGCTACCGACCATCACGTACTGGGCTCCCAGCGCTTTCCAGTCACGGAAGATCACTTCGCTGGCCTGCGACGGCTGGCTGATCATGTTCTGCCGCGGGATTGGCGAGTAGTAGCCAGAGTTGCGCAGGTCGTTGCCGATGATGTCAGCAATGTCCTCTGGCAGCACGCTGCCGCCCTGCAGACCGAACGGCACTACCGCGATGGGGGTAGCCCGATCGCTGCCGCTGGTGACCAGGATGTTCTTTTCCTCTGCAACGGCCATGCCTGCCACGCAGCACAGCATGACCAGCAGTCCTCTCAGACGTTTAATCACAACGCTAGATCCTCAGGTGTAAATGTCATCTTGAACGAACGATAACGGTTGAAATCGCTCGGCTTCATACCCTGCATCTCGGTCAGACGACCAATGTTCTTGACCGCAGCCACTGCCGAACTGTCGTACGGGCCGTCACCACTGGAACGGGCCACGCTGACACTGGTAATGGTACCGTCCGGCAACATGCTGACCTGCAGGGTCACCGTCATGCCCTTGCGCGCGGAAGGCGGACGCGCCCAGCCCTCGGCCGCGCGCATACGGATCAGGTCGTCGAAGTCGCCAGCTACCTGATCGCCCTGCTCGTCAGCCAGCGCCTGCTGCCGCTCGGTGGTGTCAGACAACAGCTCGGCCAAGGCCTGGGCTTTCTTGTCTTCTGCCGCCTTGCGGGCCGCTTCCTGTGCCTTTTTCTTCTGGGCGTCTGCAGCGGCCTTTTTCTTGGCCTCTTCAGCTGCCTTCTTCTTCGCGTCCTCGGCCGCCGCTTTCTTCTTGGCGTCCTCGGCTGCTTTCTTCTTGGCCTCTTCGGCGGCCTTCTTCCTGGCGTCCTCGGCGGCTTGTTTCTTCGCCTCTTCAGCGGCCGCTTTCTTGGCCTCTTCTTCGGCTTTTTTCTTCGCTTCGTCCTCGGCCTTCTTCTTGGCGATGTCGGCCTGCTGCTTCTCGGCGGCTTTCTTCGCCTCTTCGGCTTTCTTGGCTTCGGCAGCTTTCTTTGCCTCGGCAGCCTTGGCGGCTTCAGCGGCCTCGGCTTTTTTCGCTTCAGCAGCCTCGCGAGCCTCTTCGGCCTTTTGAGCAGCGTCGGCCTTCTTTTGTTCCGCGGCCTTCACGGCCTCTTGCTCGACCTTCTTCTGTTCCAATTGCTCAACTTCGGTCTGGCGCGAAGCAGTTTTCTTCGCCTCCCCGGCAATCTTCTGATTGGTCTGGGTGGTCGCCTGGCTCTTGGACTTGAGCTGATACAAGGTAGCCTGAACAATCGGCTTGGATGGCGGCAGCTCAGGCGTCATGGCAAAACTGACGAACAGCAGGGCGAACACCAGCACATGCAGGCCGATGGCCCAGACACTGGGCCAGAAGTAGCTTTCCGAGGCGGATGGCTCTCGCTGTTGCATCAGGGCGCCTCGGTAATCAGGCCAACGTTACCGACACCGGCCTTCTGCAACCCGCCCATGGCACCCATGACCGCGCCATAGTCGACAGCTTTATCGCCACGAATGAACACCTGGGTCTGCTTGCCCTGGTCACGGCCGGCAGCAATGATCTTGGTGACGGCGTCGGTCATGGCCGGCAAGGTCATGGCTTTGTCCATCTGCTTGTCGGTATCGACTTCGCTGCCGAGGTTCCAGTAGTAGGTTTTATCGGCCTTGATGGAGATGGTGAGGATCTGGACGTTGTTGTCCTGCGGCAAGGCTTCGCTGGAAACCTTGGGCAGGTCGACCTTCACGCCCTGGTTGAGCATGGGCGCCGTCACCATGAAGATGACCAGCAGCACCAGCATCACGTCGATGTAGGGCACCACGTTCATCTCGGCGACGGGCTTGCGTTTGTGGCGAACTCGGGCCATGGGCTTCTACCTGATTACTCTTCGCTGGTGTGCACTTTGCGGTGCAGGATCGCCTGGAACTCGTCGGCGAAGGTGTAGTAACGGCCGATCAGCACTTCACTGCGTGCGGCGAAACGGTTGTAGGCAATAACAGCCGGGATTGCCGCGAACAGGCCGATGGCGGTTGCGATCAGTGCTTCGGCGATGCCCGGAGCAACGGTGGCCAGGGTGGCCTGCTGGGCGCTGGCCAGGCCGCGGAAGGAGTTCATGATGCCCCATACAGTGCCGAACAGGCCGATATACGGGCTGGTCGAACCGACGGTGGCCAGGAACGGCAGGCTCTGCTCGAGTTTTTCTTCCTCGCGCGAAATGGCAACGCGCATGGCACGGCCAACGCCTTCCATGACCGCGTCAGGATCAACGCCCGGCTGTTGACGCAGACGCGAGAACTCCTTGAAACCGGCACGGAACACCTGCTCCACACCGGAGTCCGGATCTGGGTTGCTGCCTGCCTGGCGGTACAGCTTGGACAGGTCGATGCCCGACCAGAAGCGCTCTTCGAAGGCATCCAGCGCACGACGACCGGCGCGCAGCATGGTGCTGCGCTGGAAGATCATGATCCATGAGGTGACCGAGGCGGCCACCAGGGTCAGCATTACCAGCTGTACCACCACGCTGGCATTGCTGACCAGACTCCACATGGAGGTATGGTCGACGACGTTAGCTTCCACGCTTATTCTCCTGCATTCGATTGATTACCCGAGCCGTCCGCCGCAAAGGCGTCGCGCAGCTGGGGCGGTATGGCTCGGGGTTTGAAAGTGTCGGCGCGCACGGCGGCCACCAGGAACTGCCCTTCGCAAAGCAGCGTTTCATCCTTTTCCCGCCACACCTGCTGTACGAAACGCAGGCTGGCGCGATTGAGTTCAAGTACTTGCGCGGTCACCCGCAATTCGTCATCAAGCCGCGCCGGCGCGTGATAGCGCGCTTCGCTGGAATGGACCACGAACAGCAGGTTGTCTTCAGCCAGCTGCGACTGGGAAAAGCCCAGGTGCCGCAGGCGTTCGGTGCGCGCGCGCTCCATGAATTTCAGGTAGTTGACGTAATACACCACGCCGCCCGCATCGGTATCTTCGTAATAGACGCGACACCGATGTGCGAACGGTTCGAGCTGATTTTGCGCGCGCATACTCTAGTGCTTACTCCTCAGCTTGCCAATCCGCTGTGGCAACTGTTTTTTCTTCATTAATGTCTTATTGCCAGCGCGCCAAGGGCATGCCAGCGATAGGACCACAAAAAGTCGCTTTTGATCTGTCATTCATCGCCTGGCTCGGAAAAATCGCCCCCCTCCCCCAAGCGCCCGGGGATATTCAGCCCAAAGTGCAGGTAGGCATGCCGGGTAACCACGCGGCCGCGCGGCGTGCGCATGATGTAGCCCTGCTGGATGAGGTACGGTTCAAGCACATCTTCGATGGTATGACGCTCTTCGCTGATGGCTGCTGCCAGGTTGTCCACGCCCACCGGGCCACCATCGAACTTCTCGATCATGGTCAGCAGCAGGCGACGGTCCGAGTGGTCGAAACCACGCTCGTCGACGTCCAGCAGGTTCAGCGCCATGTCCGCCACGGCCTTGGTGATCTGGCCCTTGCCGCGCACCTCGGCGTAGTCACGCACGCGGCGCAGCAGGCGGTTGGCGATGCGCGGCGTGCCACGGGCACGGCGGGCAATCTCGTAGGCGCCCTGGTCTTCGATGGCCAGGCCAAGGATGTTGGCCGAGCGGCTGACGATGGTGCTCAGATCCTTGTCGTTGTAGAACTCCAGGCGCTGGACGATACCGAAGCGGTCACGCAGCGGGTTGGTCAGCATGCCGGCACGGGTAGTAGCCCCCACCAGGGTGAAGGGTGGCAGATCAAGCTTGATGGAGCGGGCTGCCGGGCCTTCGCCGATCATGATGTCGAGCTGGAAGTCCTCCATGGCCGGGTACAGCACCTCTTCGACAACAGGTGACAGCCGGTGGATTTCATCGATGAACAGCACGTCGTGCGGCTCGAGGTTGGTCAGCATGGCTGCCAGGTCCCCGGGGCGCTCGAGAATCGGCCCCGAAGTGCTCTTCACCGACACCCCCATTTCATGGGCGATGATGTTGGCCAGGGTGGTCTTGCCCAGGCCGGGCGGGCCGAAGATCAGCGTGTGGTCAAGCGACTCGCCGCGGCCTCGGGCCGCCTGGATGAACAGCGCCATCTGCTCTCGCACCACTGGCTGGCCGATGTACTCGTCCAGGCTCAGGGGGCGAATCGCACGGTCCTGGACTTCTTCGCGGTCGCGGCCACTGGCGGCAATCAGGCGGTCGGCTTCGATCACTTGGTAATCATCCCTTTCAGGCTGCGGCGAATCAGCTCTTCACTGCTCAGGCCGGCCTTGTCCTTGATCGCGGCGATTGCCTTGCTGGCTTCCTGTGGCTTGTAGCCCAGCGAGACCAGGGCACTGACTGCATCGGCCTCGGCACTGGACTCGCTGGCGACCGGTAAAGGCCCATCGGAGACCAGGGTGAACATGGCCGGCGAGGTTTCCCAGGCCTTGAATCGGTCCTTGAGCTCGACCAGCAAGCGCTCGGCGGTTTTCTTGCCGACGCCTGGCACGCGCACCAGGGCTGAGGTGTCCTGGGCCTGCACGCAGCGCACCAGTTCATCCACTTCCAGCCCGGACATCAGCGCCAGGGCCAGCTTTGGCCCTACACCGTTCAGGCGGATCAGCTCGCGAAACAGCTCGCGCTCGCGTTTTTCGGCAAAGCCGTAGAGCAAGTGGGCATCTTCGCGCACGACCAGATGGGTATGCACCGTGACGACTTCCCCCACTTTGGGCAGACGGTACAGCGTGGTCATGGGAACTTCCAGTTCGTAACCCACGCCGTTGACGTCGATAATCAGGTGAGGCGGTTGTTTTTCCGCCAGGGTGCCGCGCAAACGTCCAATCACGTTCCGATCCTTCCTCTCGGGGAGCCGGTCAAAGACCGCTCAACCCTATCAGCAAATGCAGCAGGTGAACGTATCACCCGAACAAAATGTGTATCAGCGCATGAAGCGCTTACAGACGCAAGCGCCCGCCGCGTCGCCGCGCGGTAGTCAAGCCATGCGGCACCAGGCTGGAGCGGGTGTGGGCGTGGCACAGCGCGATGGCCAGGGCATCGGAAGCGTCAATCTGCGGTTTTTGCGTCAATTTCAGCAGATGCATGACCATCATCATCACCTGCTCCTTGTTGGCACCACCCGTGCCGGCCACGGCCTGCTTGACCTGGGTGGCGCTGTACTCGGCGATCTCCAGGCCAGCCTCGGCGGCGGCGACGATAGCCGCGCCACGTGCCTGGCCAAGCTTGAGTGCCGAATCGGCGTTGCGGGCCATGAACACCCGTTCGATGCCCATGGTCACCGGGCCGTGCTGGGCAATGATTTCACTGACACCACGAAAAACAATCTGCAGCCGCTCGTGCAGCTCACCGCTGCCGGTGCGGATGCAGCCCGACGCCACGTACTCGCAACCACGGGCGGTCTGGCGTACCACGCCATAGCCGGTGATGCGCGAGCCAGGGTCGATACCTAGAATCAGAGTCATAAAGCCCGTCGAAAAAATGATGCATCTCTACAAACTGCGCCGGCCCTTTCGCGGGTAAACCCGCTCCTACAGGTACTGCACCACATTTGAAATGGGCGTAATACCTGTAGGAGCGGGTTTACCCGCGAAAGGGCCGGCACAGGCGCTATCAAACGCTCAGCGTTGGCACAAAATGCCAAATCACCTTAGCCTAGGTTTTCCATGATCTCGTCGGAAATCTGAGCATTGGAATAGACGTTCTGCACGTCGTCCAGGTCTTCGAGCATGTCGATCAACTTGAGCACCTTTTCGGCACCGTCCTGGTCGAGCTCGGCACTGGTGGTCGGTTGCATGACGATTTCTGCATCAGCGGCCTTGAAGCCAGCCTCTTCCAGGGCATTACGCACGGCATAGAAGCTGTTGAACGAAGTGAATACGTCGAACGAACCGTCATCATTGGCCACCACGTCGTCGGCATCGGCCTCCATCGCCGCCTCCATCAACGCGTCCTCTTCCACGCCGGGGGCAAAGCTGATCTGGCCTTTGCGCTCGAACAGGTAGGCCACCGAGCCGTCAGTACCCAGGTTGCCGCCACACTTGGTGAAGGCATGACGCACGGCGGCAGCGGTACGGTTGCGGTTGTCGGTCATGGCTTCGACCATGATCGCCACGCCACCCGGGCCGTAACCCTCGTAGCTGAGCTCTTCGACGTTGTCGCTTTCGTTGGTGCCAGCACCACGGGCTACAGCGCGATCGATGATGTCGCGGCTCATGTTGGCGCCCAGGGCCTTGTCCAACGCCAGGCGCAGGCGCGGGTTGGATGCCGGGTCAGGGCCACCCTGCTTGGCAGCGACCGTCAGTTCACGGATCCACTTGGTGAAGACCTTGCCTCTCTTGGCATCCTGGCGCTCTTTGCGGTGCTTGATGTTCGCCCACTTCGAATGACCAGCCATAACGACTCCGAATCCTTTGAATCACAAACAGCCCCGCCCCATGACGGGGCGGGACGGGAAAATACCTGCGTCGAAACGCAAAGGCGCATCCATATGGATGCGCCCGGGGACTGCTTACTCGACCTTGGTCTGTTCGCGCAGTCGGATGTGCAGCTCGCGCAGGGCCTTGGCGTCGACCATGCCTGGGGCCTGGGTCATGACGCACGCGGCGCTCTGGGTTTTCGGGAACGCGATCACTTCACGGATCGACTGGGCGCCAGTCATCAGCATGACCAGACGGTCCAGACCGAACGCCAGGCCGCCGTGAGGCGGTGCCCCGAACTTCAGAGCGTCGAGCAGGAAGCCAAACTTCTCTTCCTGTTCTTCTGCTTCGATACCCAGCAGGCGGAATACTGCCTGCTGCATCTCTTTACGGTGGATACGGATCGAACCGCCACCCAGCTCGGTACCGTTCAGGACCATGTCGTAGGCACGGGACAGGGCGCTGGCCGGGTTGGCTTCGAGCTCTTCCGGGGTGCACTTCGGCGCGGTGAACGGGTGGTGCAATGCAGTGAAGCTGCCGTCTTCGTTCTCTTCGAACATCGGGAAGTCGACAACCCACATCGGCGCCCACTCGCAGGTCAGCAGCTCGAAGTCGTGACCCAGGCGAATACGCAGCGCGCCCAGGGCTTCGCTGACCACCTTGAACTTGTCGGCACCGAAGAACACGATGTCGCCGTCTACGGCGCCAACGCGATCGAGGATGTTGTTGAGGTTGGCCTCAGGGATGTTCTTGACGATCGGCGACTGCAGGCCTTCGACACCCTTGGCGCGCTCGTTGACCTTGATGTAGGCCAGCCCCTTGGCACCGTAGATACCGACGAACTTGGTGTACTCGTCGATTTTGCTGCGCGGCATGCTGGCGCCGCCTGGCAGACGCAGGGCGGTAACGCGGCATTTCGGATCGTTGGCCGGGCCGGCGAACACTTTGAAGTCGACATCCTTCAATTGGTCGGCAACGTCGACCAGTTCCAGCGGAATACGCAGGTCTGGCTTGTCGGAGCCGTAGCGGCGCATGGCCTCTTCGAAGGTCATGTGCGGGAATTCGCCGAATTCCAGGTCGAGCACTTCTTTGAACAGCTTGCGGATCATGCTTTCGGTCAGGCCCATGATCTCGCTTTCATCGAGGAAACTGGTCTCGATGTCGATCTGGGTGAATTCCGGCTGGCGATCGGCACGCAGGTCTTCGTCACGGAAGCACTTGGCGATCTGGTAGTAGCGGTCGAAGCCAGCGACCATCAGCAGCTGCTTGAACAGCTGGGGCGACTGCGGCAGGGCGAAGAAGCTACCGGCATGGGTACGGCTTGGCACCAGGTAGTCGCGCGCGCCTTCCGGAGTGGCACGGGTGAGGATCGGTGTTTCGACATCGAGGAAGCCGTTGTCGTCCATGAAGCGACGGATGCTGCTGGTGATGCGCGAACGCAGGCGCAGCTTTTCAGCCATTTCCGGGCGACGCAGGTCGATGAAGCGGTAGCGCAGGCGGGTTTCCTCGCCGACGTCAGAGTACTCGTTCAGCGGGAACGGCGGGGTTTCCGCCTCGTTGAGCACAGTCAGCTGGTAGCCGAGGATCTCGATGGCACCGGAGGCCATGTTGGCATTCACTGCACCTTCAGGGCGCTTGCGGACCTTGCCGGTGATCTGTACGACGTATTCGCTGCGCACACGGTCTGCGGCGGCGAAGGTTTCGGCGCGATCCGGATCGAACACGACCTGGGCCATGCCTTCGCGGTCACGGATGTCGAGGAAGATCACCCCGCCGTGGTCGCGGCGACGATGGACCCAGCCGCAAAGGGTGACTTCCTGGCCGTCCAGGCTCTCGTTCAGTTGGCCGCAATAATGGCTGCGCATCATGATGGTGGTTTCGCTTCTCGTGATTCGTGTATTCGGTGGAGGCCTTGGCCGCCCGGAGGGCTAATACTGCAAGACCCGGTCACAGCATTCAACTCAGTCGGCCTTGTCGCCGCCTGCCAGATTCTTTTTCGCCCCGGTCTTGAAGTCGGTTTCGTACCAACCGTTACCGCTCAGGCGAAAGCCTGGCACCGACAGCAGCTTTTTCAGTGCCGGTGCCTGACAGGCCGGACAATCGGTCAGCGGCGCGGCGCTGATCTTCTGCAGCACTTCCATGCGGTGCTCGCAGGACGCACATTGATAGTCATAAAGGGGCATGGGTGTCTCTCGTCAACCATAACGCTGGCTGCCGGGGCAGCAAAAAGCGGGATTATATATGGTTAGCAAGCACTGCGCAGCCCGCCAGGCGATCAGCGAGCACTCGGCGGGTCCTGCAGCCACGCCACGCAGATGACCCGGATCAGCCCGCTGAAGTTGCGCACTCCACCCTGGCGCAGGTGCACTTCACGGTCCACATAGGACAACACGGCACTGACCGAACAACGGTTGGCGGCGGCAATGCGTTCCAGGATACCCCAGTAGACAGCCTCCAGGCGCAAACAGGTAGAAAAGCCGTTGAGCCGCACGGAACGTGACACCGGCTGCGTCTGCAGCATGTCAAAGTCCGCCTTGAACGGATCGATGCACTGTTTTCCTGGCCAGCTGCCTTGGCCAGCCATACGTTTGCTCGCTTGCATCATGCGCCACACTTCCTCGTCACAGGTACCAGGTGGCCTATGAAGCGCTGACGGGCGAGCTTAAAGCAGCGGCAAAATGTTCCTTCGCAAATACCAGGTTGCCAGGCGGACCCTGTGGGAGCAGGCGATGCGCTGGATGGCACCGGCTGCGCCGGTGTTCGCGGGCGCGCCCACTCCCACAGGGGTTGCGCAAGTTTTCCGCCTTGAGCAACGGTTACTTGTCGTCGAGCAGCACCCGCAGCATCCAGGCGGTTTTCTCGTGCACCTGCATGCGCTGCGTCAGCAGGTCTGCGGTCGGCTCGTCACTGACCTTGTCCACCACAGGGAAAATGCTGCGCGCAGTGCGCACCACGGCCTCCTGCCCCTGGACCAACTGGCGGATCATCTCGTCTGCCGGAGGGACGCCTTCCTCCTCCTTGATCGACGAGTGCCGTGCATAGAATGCATACGAACCCGGTGCCGGGAAGCCCAGGGCACGGATTCGCTCGGCGATCGAATCGACTGCCAGCGCCAATTCGTTGTACTGCTCTTCGAACATCAGGTGCAGGGTGCGGAACGACGGACCGGTGACGTTCCAGTGGAAGTTATGGGTTTTCAGATACAGCACGTAGGTATCCGACAACAGGCGGGACAGCCCATCGACGATGGACTTGCGATCTTCTTCACTGATACCGATATCAATTGCCATGAAGCTCCCCTTTCCATAAGGCTTGAGACTCAAGCGGGTGCCGACCACTGTAGCAACACTTGCCGCATGCCGCATGTGACATGGCGCAACACATCGCCACTGGGCGGCCTGCAGTTTGAGTAGGCTGCGGCTTTACTGTTAAATAGGCACTGTGCCACCCGTGCGGACTGTCATTGCCGGGTGCATAGGCTGGCCTGCCACGTGTTCGCGCTCCATATCTCATGCGCACCGTGCTGCCAGCTCTTCCTGTGATCGGCCTTATCAACAGTGAGCCAACCCCATGTTCAAGATCGTCCATCTGGTGACGGGCGTGGCAGCTTTGCTGCTATCGCTCATACCCAGCCTGAAAACCGATGCGACACCCTTCCTGCAACAACCTGACGCGGTCTACCTGGCCCTGCTCGGCCTGCTCAACCTGGTGCTGGCGCCGGTGGTGCCACTGTATCATCGCGGCGCGCGACAACAACTGCAGCATCTGGCCTGCGCCCTGTTGGTGGTCGCCGTCGTGCTGCAGACCCTGACGCTACTGGCCCGCCCGGAAATGGGCAACCTGGCAGCCCTGGTCTGCGCGGCACTGGCCGTGGCCCTGCATCTGGCCGTGGGCTTTGCACGCGGCCCACGCAAGGCACGCAGCAGCCAGCACGCGGCACAAGATGCCGGCAACCGTGATACTGGCACCGTCAAATGGTTCAACACATCGAAAGGCTTTGGTTTCATCTCCCGCGACTCGGGTGATGACATCTTCGTGCACTTTCGAGCCATCCGCGGTGAGGGCCACCGCATCCTGGTCGAAGGCCAGCGCGTGGAGTTTTCGGTGATGCACCGCGACAAGGGCCTGCAGGCCGAAGACGTAGTTGCGGTAACCCGCCGCTGACCGACTGACGCCATCAACGGCAAGCCAGGCTCCGCAAGGTCAGCGCTGCACCTGAGAGCAGCATCATACCTGTGGGGGCTGGTTTGCCGGCGATGGCAGCCTGGCAGAAATCAATAATGGGGAGGCGGCGCCTCTTCCCCTTCACTGCCATACTGGCCAACCATCTCTTCATGACGCTTGATCAGCTCGGCCATCTGCAATTGCAGCCGCTCGATCACCCGCGCTTGCTCCACCACCACGTCATTCAGCGCCTGGATAGCGTCATCCTGAAACGCCTGACGGGTTTCCAGCTCGACCATACGCATTTCCAATGTCATGTCAGGCCTCTTGGTAACCAGCAAGCTGCAGCCCGCGCAGACGCTGACGAACAGCCTGCAGTTGATCATCGGTGTAACCCACAGGCGCACACTTGCCCCATACCGGAGCCGGCCACGCGGCGTCGTCGCGGTGGCGCACGATCACATGCATGTGCAACTGGCTGACCACGTTGCCCAAGGTAGCCACGTTCACCTTGTCAGCTGCGTAGCTGGCTTTCAGCGCTTCCGCCAACAGGGTGGTTTCCTGCCACAACTGCTGTTGCTCTGCCGCATCCAGCTCGAACAGCTCACTGATACCCGCGCGCTTGGGCACCAGGATGAACCATGGGTAATTGGCATCCTTGCTCAGCAGCAACTGGCACAGCGGAAACTCCCCCAGCACCAGCGAATCCTGCTGCAATCGCGAATCGAGGACGAACACGGCATATCTCCTTCAGGCAATACCATCCCGCGTCAGGCGGAAACAGGCCAGCAAGGATACCTTGCACATTCCCGGTAACACAGCGCTACTTTTCGCACCAAAATGAGGCCGCCTGACCACCCTCCCCACACCTGCCACCCCACAAATACCCCCGGATTAACAAGTTGCGGTAACACCTTGACTCTAATGGCAGGTTTTTAAATTTTAATGATTCTCGATCCCAAAAAACACTCAAGCCGCCTTCGTCCCGCATTTACGGCACTTTCCGACCCTCGGTAGCAGGCTTTGTGAAAATTTCATGAAGTGTTGCGAATTTTGAGCACGCTTGTTGCATTCCCTTCCCGCCAAGTCGGCACGACATCTGCAGTGGCAGGTGACCGCGACAAATAACAACAGCGACATGGGTTACCAGGGAGTTTCCTCAACCGGAATCGGCAGTTACAGATTCGTTACGGTGCCAGGAACAGCGCTGAGGTTATACGGCCCCTGAACAGGGGCGTGATTTGCGACATGGAAATACTTAAAAGCGACACGGTGAAAAAGTTCCGCAAAGAGTGCTTATAGCCATATCGCCAACAACAGTCTGCGTGCTATACATTTTCGCCGACATAACAAGAAAGAGCTGCCCCATATAACTAAAAGACTTGGACGCAGCGGTACTCTTCCTAAAAACCAAAGGAGCAAATCACGATGCGCGTGATGAAGTGGAGCATGATCGCCCTGGCCGTTGCGGCAGGGACCTCGCAGTTGGCAATGGCCTCGGCACAGGACGAGTCCAAAGGTTTCATCGAAGACAGCACGCTGAACCTGAAGACCCGCGCCATGTACATGAACCGCGACTTCAAGCACGGGGCGGGCAACATCGCTGACGCCACCAAATCTAGCGGTTTCAAGAGCGGTCACCGCGAAGATAGCGGCGCATCGCTGCTGGGCGTCTTCGAGTCCGGCTATACCCAAGGTACCATCGGCGTAGGCCTCGACGTCTTGGCCATGGGCAGCGTCAAGTTTGACGGCGGCAAAGGCACTGCAGGCAACGGCCTGTTCCGCACCGACAGTGACGGCCACCCGGAAGATTCGCAGGGCAAAGGCGGTGCAGCCGTCAAGTTCCGCCTCTCCGACACCACTCTGAAGTATGGTCGCCAGTTCGTGGCCAGCCCAGTGTTCGCGACTGACGACAGCCGCCTGCTGCCAGAAGTGGCCGAAGGTACGTTGATCACCAGCAAGGAAATCAAGGGCCTGGAGCTTTCCGCAGGTCGCTTCACCGCGCTGAGCTCGCAGACAGGCATGGGCAAGGACAGCATCAATGGCAAGCACACGCCAGGCCTGACCTCGGCGAACATTGCCGGAGCGACCTACTCGTTTAACGACAACTTCATTGGTACCTTGGCGGCCTCTGACGTTGATGATTACTTCAAGAAACAGTACATCAACCTCAACTACAACCTGCCGATCGATGACAGCCAAGCACTGAACTTCGACTTCAATGGTTACCGTACCAAAGACCAGGGCCAGGCTCTGTACGGGGAGCTGGACAACAAAATCTGGAGCCTGGCAGCTGCATATAGCCTGGGCGGCAACAAATTCACCTTGGCCTACCAGCGCTCCAGCGGCGACACTGGCTACCTCTACGGCGTCGATGGTAACGGTACAGTCTTCCTGTCCAACTCCATCCAGATTTCCGACTTCGTAGGCCGTGAGGAAAAATCCTGGCAGGCTCGCTACGACCTGAACATGGCCTCCTACGGCGTCCCTGGCCTGAGCTTCATGACTCGTTATGTCTACGGTGACAACATCGAGACCGCAGCGAACACTGAAGGCAAGGAACACGAACTGAACATCGAGTCCAAGTACGTGATCCAGGAAGGTCCCGCCAAAGACCTGTCGTTCCGCGTGCGCTATGCCGTTTACCGCGCCAACGATGCGTACGAAGCCGAATACGCCGCAGACAACAACGACCTGCGTCTGATCGTGGAGTACCCGCTGAGCATCCTGTAAGCCTGGCTTGCAGTGCCCCGCACCTGAAAAAGCCCGGCAATCACGCCGGGCTTTTTCTTGGCTGACAAGTGTCACGCCCTGGGGCATCCTGTACGCCTTCGTTTCCCCCCCGTACAATGCGGGGCTATTTCAACGTCTTAGGCAATCGACACGGCTAACCATGCGCACCAGTCAATATTTGCTCGCCACCCAGAAAGAAACCCCTGCCGACGCAGTGGTCATCAGCCATCAGCTCATGCTGCGTGCCGGCATGATCCGCAAACTGGCCTCCGGCCTGTACACCTGGCTGCCGATGGGCTTGCGGGTAATGCGCAAGGTCGAAGCCGTGGTGCGTGAGGAAATGAACGCCGCCGGCGCCCTGGAAGTGCTGATGCCGAGCATCCAGCCCGCCGAACTGTGGCAGGAATCCGGTCGCTGGGAGCAATACGGCCCTGAACTGCTGCGCGTGAAAGACCGCCACCAGCGCGACTTCTGCGTCGGCCCTACCCACGAAGAAGTGATCACCGACCTGGCCCGTAACGAGCTGTCCAGCTATAAACAGCTGCCGCTCAACATGTACCAGATCCAGACCAAGTTCCGTGACGAGATCCGCCCGCGCTTCGGCCTGATGCGTGGCCGCGAGTTCATCATGAAGGACGCCTACTCGTTCCATGCCGACCAGGCTTCCCTGCAGGAAACCTACGATCGCATGCACCAGGCGTACACCAATGTGTTCACCCGCCTGGGCCTGGACTTCCGCCCTGTGCAGGCCGACACCGGCTCGATCGGTGGCAGCTACTCGCACGAGTTCCACGTACTGGCCGAGTCCGGCGAAGATGACGTGATCTTCAGCGACAGCTCCGACTATGCCGCCAACATCGAGAAAGCCGAAGCCATACCGCGTGAAACCGTGCGTCCAGCGCCTACCGAGGAGCTGCGCCTAGTCGACACCCCGAACGCCAAGACCATCGCCCAGTTGGTGGAGAACCACGGCCTGCCGATCGAGAAGACCGTCAAGACCCTGATCGTGCGTGGCGCCGAAGAGGGCAAGCTGATTGCCCTGATCGTCCGTGGCGACCACGAACTGAACGAAATCAAGGCCACCAAGCTGGAACAGGTTGCCGACCCGCTGGTCATGGCCACCGAAGCCGAACTGCGCGAAGCCATTGGCGCCGGTGCCGGCTCGCTCGGCCCGCTCAACCTGCCACTGGAAATCATCATCGACCGCTCGGTTGCCCTGATGAGCGACTTCGGCATTGGTGCCAACATCGACGACAAGCACTACTTCGGCGTCAACTGGGAGCGCGATCTGCCGGTTCCACAAGTCGCCGACCTGCGTAACGTGGTCGAAGGCGACCCAAGCCCTGACGGCCAGGGCACCCTGGTTATCAAGCGCGGCATCGAAGTGGGCCACATCTTCCAGCTGGGCACCAAGTACAGCGAGGCGCTGAAGTGCCAGGTGCTGGGCGAGAACGGCAAGCCGGTCGTACTGTCGATGGGTTGCTACGGCATTGGCGTATCCCGCGTGGTTGCTGCTGCCATCGAGCAGAGCTATGACGACAAAGGCATCATCTGGAATGACGCCCTGGCTCCGTTCCAGATTGCCCTCGTACCGCTGCGCTACGAAACCGACGTGGTCCGCGACGCAACCGACAAGCTGTATGCAGAACTGACCGCCGCCGGCTATGAAGTGCTGCTGGACGACCGCGACAAGAAAACCAGCCCAGGCATCAAGTTTGCCGACATGGAGCTGATCGGCATCCCACACCGCATCGTCGTCAGCGATCGCGGCCTGGCCGAAGGCAACCTGGAGTACAAGCACCGCACCGAGCAAGACGCCCAGACGTTGCCGCTCAATGAAGTGCTGACCTTCCTGCAGGCCCGCGTTCGCCGCTGATAATCAATGCACGAGTGATCATGTTCAAGCGAAGTACCTTTACCCTGGGGGGTGCCGCACTATGCGGCACCCTGCTCCTCAGCGGCTGCGCCAACCAGATGTCCCAGCGCAGCGACCATGAGGAGCGCGTCGAGCGCAAACTGCTCGAGCACACCCTGCAGATCGATGTCGGTGAGCCGAAGGTGATGGAGCTTCCGCAGCGACGTGTGCGCGTGCATGAGCAAAAGCGCTTCGAAGTCACCGAGTTCGAAGTGACCCGTCGCTATGACCGCTACACGCCGTACCAACCCTGGCGTGAGATCTACGAGATCCCGCTGGGTGCAGTGGCCGTGGTGGCGGGTGTCGGCGCCAATGTGGTCAACGTCTTCGCCCTGGGCAACCTGCCGCAAAGCATCACGCATGACTGGCTCAGTTATGGCGTGGATGGGCTCAACCCGTTCATGAACGTGCCCTCCAACGGCCGCGCCCAGCAAAACCTGGCCGGGATCAGCGAAGTGCAGAAAGGCAAGCGCGAGGAATCCACCAGCCTGCCCTGGAGCGAGCGCCTGGTCGAGGTCAAGGCCGGCAAGATGACCCACGAGCTGACCACCGACCGCAACGGCGTGCTGCGTCTGAACCTGCTCGACAGCCCGTTTTCCGAGCAGAACCTCAACCACGTCGGCACCTTGCACCTGCAGGTACATGATGAGGACAATGCGGTAAGAGGCGATGCTAGCCTGCTGGTCAGCGCTACCCTGCGCAATAAGCTGCTTGAAGCCCATGAGCTGATCTTCGATGACCTCGAAGATGATGATGTCGGCCAGTGGGTGCACCGGGTCAAGCGCTTGTCCGAGCTGGGCCTTGAAGAGGAAGCCAGTGAAATGGAACAGAGCCTGATCGAGCTGACCCGCAACGATCCGGAGCTGCAGCAGGAGTTCTTGCAGTCGCTGACCAAGGCCACTGGCCGGTTGGTGGCCGATCCGGGCGTGCATTAACAGAAGGGGCTGCATTGCAGCCCCTTTCATTTATTAGGCGGGAACAGCTCCAGCTGTTCATGCGCCCCCCGCAAGTCACGCAACCGCACCCCTACCCCTAGCAAGCGTACCGGCTTGCCACCACGGGCGAACGCCTGCCCCAGCAATTGCCGATAACTCTCCAGGTCCCGGCCCGCGCCCGCCTGCTCCATGGTGGTCTGGCTGAAGTCGTGGAACTTGACCTTGACGAACGGTTTGTCTGGCCGGTAACTGCTGTCCATACGGGCGATGCGTTCGTTCAGGCTGTCCAGCAATTCGGGCAGCCGCGCCAGGCAACTGGCCAGGTCTGGCAGGTCGGTGTCGTAGGTGTTTTCAACACTCACCGACTGGCGTCGGCTGTCGTTGTGCACCGCACGCTCATCGATCCCCCGCGCCAGCCCCCACAGTCGCTCGCCAAAACTGCCGAACTCGCGCACCAACGCCAGCCGTGACCACTCACGCAAATGCAGGCAGGTTTCGATACCCAGCCGTGTCAATTTGTCGGCCGTCACCTTGCCCACCCCATGCAACCTGGCCACTGGCAATGCGGCAACGAACGCTTCCACTTCATTAGGGGTAATCACGAACAGCCCATTGGGTTTGCGCCAGTCACTGGCGATCTTGGCCAGAAACTTGTTTGGCGCCACGCCAGCCGACACGGTGATATGCAGGGTGCGGGCAACACGCCGGCGAATATCCTCGGCGATGCGCGTGGCGCTGCCCGAATACCACTGGCTGTCGCTGACATCCAGATAGGCTTCGTCCAGCGACAAAGGCTCGATAAGCTCCGTGTAGTCGCGAAAGATCGTGTGGATTTCTCGCGAAGCCTCGCGGTAGGCCTCGAAGCGCGGCTTGACGATCAACAGATCGGGGCAGAGCTTCAGCGCATGTCGCGACGACATGGCCGAGCGCACGCCATAGGCGCGTGCTTCATAGTTGCAGGTGGCGATGACCCCGCGATGGTCGGGCGAGCCCCCCACCGCCATGGGCCGACCGGCCAGGCGCGGGTCGTCACGCATCTCGATCGCAGCGTAGAAACAATCGCAGTCGACGTGAATGATCTTGCGCAAGGACATGGACGACCGTCAGCACTGTAAATTCATACAGATAGTATCGCATGCGCCCTGCTCTGAAACAGCTCACCTGCCTGGCCACACGATAATCGGCCTGAAAGCCCCGCCGTGCCTGAGCTGCATACTGTTATCAAGCGCTAAGGGTTTGAACAAAAAAGGTTTTTCCAAAACAATTGCTTGACATCGGGGCGCAAATCCGTAGAATTCGATCTCACAGGCGCGGGATGGAGCAGCCTGGTAGCTCGTCGGGCTCATAACCCGAAGGTCGTCGGTTCAAATCCGGCTCCCGCAACCAGATTCGAGAAAAGGCCACTGTTAACGCAGTGGCCTTTTTCTTTGCCCGCAAAAAAGCCTTTTCGAAAAAGCTCGAAAAATCAATGCCTAGCGCTTGACATATAAACTGTACGCTGTAGAATCCGCCCCACTGACGCGGGATGGAGCAGCCTGGTAGCTCGTCGGGCTCATAACCCGAAGGTCGTCGGTTCAAATCCGGCTCCCGCAACCAGATTCAAGAAAAGGCCACTGTTAACACAGTGGCCTTTTTCTTTGCCTGCTGATAAGCGTTTTCGAAAAAACATCGATAAATCAAAGCCTAGCGCTTGACATACAAACTGCACACTGTAGAATCCGCCCCACTGACGCGGGATGGAGCAGCCTGGTAGCTCGTCGGGCTCATAACCCGAAGGTCGTCGGTTCAAATCCGGCTCCCGCAACCATATTCGTCAGAACAAACCCCGCCTGTGTAAAGCAGCGCGGGGTTTGTTGCTTTATACCTTCCTGATTCTTGTCGCCTCGATTTTCCCTACCCTCATGCCAACTCGCAGGCTTGAGATGCCGTATCCAGGATGAACTATCTTTAACCGTGCCAGGCAGCTGCAAACGCCTGAGGCCGGAGTAACATTGGATACGTTTTCCTAAGGGACTTTCACTTGGCCGCACCTCTCCTTCACCTCGCGCAGCATGCCCGGGGCATCTCATGACTTCGCACAATCCCGAACCTCCGGTGCCACTCGCTACGGCGCTACCCGGTGCTGTGCAGCGCCTGCCCTTGCTTGAACGCCTAAGTCGCTACCGCCAGCCCATAGGCCTGATGGTGACCCTGCTACTGTTCACGATGGCCTTGATTGCCTGCCGCCACCTGCTGAACGAGCTGGACATCTATGCCTTGCACGATGCGATGCTCAGCGTGCCGACCCAGTCATTGCTGGGCGCCTTGCTGGCAACGGTGATCGGCTTTGTGATCCTGCTGGGCTACGAGTGGTCGGCCAGCCGCTATGCGGGCGTGAAACTGCCAGCACGCAGCCTGATATTGGGCGGTTTCAGCGCCTTTGCCATCGGCAACGCCATCGGCCTGTCGATGCTCTCTGGCGGCTCGGTTCGCTATCGCCTGTACGCACGCCTGGGCCTTGGTGCTGGCGAGGTCGCACGCATGACCGTGTTTGCCAGCCTGTCACTGGGCTGCGCGCTGCCGCCACTGGCCGCCCTGGCAACATTGAGCAACCTGCCGGCGGCCTCGACAGCACTCGGGTTGGCGCCCGGCCTGCTGGCCGCTGTCGCCAGCGCCGTGCTGGTGCTGTCTGCCTTGCTGGTCATTGGCTTGTACCGCCGACGCCTGGCCGAGCAACCACTGGCCGATAACCTGCTCGTTCAACTGGGCCGGCGCACACTTCGCCTGCCCAATGCGCGCCTGGCGGCCCTGCAACTGCTGATTACCGCGCTGGATGTGGCGGCGGCAGCCACTGTGCTCTACCTGTTGCTGCCAGAAGCCCCTCCTTTCGGCGCCTTTGTGCTGGTGTACCTGCTGGCCTTGGCTGCAGGCGTGCTCAGCCACGTACCGGGCGGCGTCGGGGTATTCGAAGCGATCCTGCTGGCGGCCTTTGCCGACCAACTCGGTGCCGCACCGCTGGCCGCTGCCTTGCTGCTGTACCGACTGATCTATGTGGTACTGCCACTGCTGCTGGCCTGCGTGTTGCTGCTGGCCAATGAAGCCCGACGCCTGCTGTTTGCACAACAGGCCATCAAGGCCGCTTCGGGTCTGGCCGCACCGGTCCTGTCGATTCTGGTGTTCCTGTCCGGCATGGTGCTGCTGTTTTCCGGCGCCACGCCGGAGATAGACACGCGTCTGGAGCACATGGGCTTCCTGGTGCCACACCGGCTGATCGATGCCTCTCATTTCGGCGCCAGCCTGATCGGTGTGCTATGCCTGCTACTGGCCCAAGGCCTGCGTCGGCGCCTGTCCGCCGCCTGGCTACTGACCACCGTACTGTTGCTGGTCGGCGCCCTGCTGTCGCTGTTGAAGGGTTTTGACTGGGAAGAGGCTTGCCTGCTGACCTTCACCGCTGCCCTGCTCGCTCTATTCCGCCGCTCGTTCTATCGCCCCAGCCGCCTGCTGGAGCTACCCTTCTCGCCGGTGTTCCTGGTGGCCAGCGCCTGTGCGGTAGGCGCATCGGTGTGGTTGCTGCTGTTCGCCTACCAGGATGTGCCTTACAGCCATCAGCTATGGTGGCAGTTCACCCTGGATGCCGACGCTCCACGGGGTCTGCGCGCCGCCATGGGCAGCGCCTTGCTACTGGCTGCCGTGGCACTGACGTGGCTGCTGCGCACGGCGCCGCCGGTGATCCACCTGCCCGATGAAGAAGAGCTGCAACGCGCCAACCGTATCCTGCAGGCCTCCGACCAGCCCGACGGTGGCTTGGCGCTGACTGGCGACAAGGCGTTGCTGTTCCACCCGCGTGATAATGCGTTCCTCATGTACGCCCGGCGCGGCCGCAGCCTGGTGGCGCTGTACGACCCGATAGGCCCGGCCCAGGAACGCGCCGAGATGATCTGGCAGTTCCGCGACCTGTGCGACCTGCATAACGCACGGCCAGTGTTCTACCAGGTGCGTGCGGAGAACCTGCCGTTCTATATGGACATCGGCCTGACCGCATTGAAGCTGGGCGAAGAAGCCCGGGTCGACTTGCGCCGCTTCGACCTTGAAGCCAAAGGCAAGGAGATGAAGGACCTGCGCTACACCTGGAACCGCGGCGGACGCGATGGCCTGAGCCTTGAGATCCATGAGCCCGGCCACGCTCCGCTGGCTGAGCTGAAGGAAATTTCCGATGCCTGGCTCGGCGGCAAGAGCGTGCGCGAGAAAGGCTTTTCGCTGGGGCGCTTCAGCCCGGACTACCTGCAACACTTCCGCATAGCCCTGATTCGCTTCCAGGGCCGCCCGGTAGCCTTCGCCAACTTGCTGGAAACCCATGGAAACGAGCTGGCCAGCCTCGACCTGATGCGTGCGCACCCCGAAGCGCCAAAGCTGACCATGGAATTCATGATGATCGGCTTGATCCTGCACTACAAAAGCCATGACTACGGGCGTTTCAGCCTGGGCATGGTACCGCTGTCCGGCCTGCAGCCAAGGCGTGGCGCCCCCTTGACCCAGCGCTTGGGTTCACTGGTGTTCCGCCGTGGTGAACAGCTTTACAACTTCCAGGGGCTTCGACGCTTCAAGGACAAGTTCCAGCCGGACTGGGAACCCCGCTACATGGCCGTGCCAGCCGGGCTCGACCCGCTGGTGGCACTGGCCGACACCGCCGCCCTGATTGCAGGCGGCCTGACTGGATTGGTGAAACGCTGATGACCCGACGCTTTTGGCTGTACCTGCTGGTTCCCCTGCTGCTGGCCGCCTTGGGTGGCGCGCTGGCCTTCTGGCTGTGGACGCGCCCGGCCCCCGAGGCACGCCTGGAACAAATGAGCATCAATGACACCAGCATCACCCTTGTTACCCCTGGTGTGCACCCCAAGGTGCGGGTGGCTATCGGTGTGCCACAGGACCAGGCACTGACGGGCAAGCAACTGCTCGACCTGAGCCAGGCCGGTGAAGCCCAACTGGTGCAGGTGATTCTGCCGCCTAATGACTGCAGCAAGCAGCAACAGGCCATGGACCAGGCGCTGGCCCAACTGCCAGGAAAACCAACCCTGGTCGCCGGTATCGGCCCCGGTGCCGCTCAGGCCTGGCGTTGGCTGGCCAGCCAGGACAATGACAAGGCGCGGGCCATTTCCGTGGGCTTCACCCTCGAACAGCCTGGCTGCCAGGCACCGCTGCCCAAATCGGCTGCCCATGGCCACTGGAACGTCGCCTGGAACGACAACCCGGATGACGCCAGCGCCGCGTTCGTGCGCGACCAGGCCAACGCCGAAACCAGCATCAGCGACTACGACATCCACTTGCCACAAGTGCTCAAGGCGCAACTCACCCAAGCCCTGGTCGGCCATGACGGTAACGCACTGGCCATGCCGGTGGTCGAGGTGCCGGCCGGGCAAACGACAGACACGGTCACCTTGTTCCTTTCTGGTGATGGCGGCTGGCGCGACCTGGACCGCGACGTGGCCGGGGAAATGGCCAAGCTGGGTTACCCGGTAGTAGGCATCGACACGCTACGCTACTACTGGCAGCACAAGACCCCGGAACAAAGCGCCGCCGACCTTTCCGAGCTGATGCATCACTACCGGCAGAAGTGGGGTACCAAGCGCTTCGTATTGACCGGCTATTCGTTTGGCGCCGACGTGCTGCCGGCGATCTACAACCGCCTGCCGGCCGAGGACCAACAGCGTATCGACGCGGTGATGCTGTTGGCCTTTGCGCGCAGTGGCAGCTTCGAGATCGAGGTCGAGGGTTGGCTGGGCAAGGAAGGCCAGGAAGCGCCAACCGGGCCGGAAATGGCCAAGCTGCCAGCATCCAAGGTCGTCTGCGTGTATGGCGTAGAGGAAACCGACGAAAGCGGTTGCACGGAAAACACGGCAGTAGGTGAGCACCTGAAACTGCCTGGCGGGCACCACTTCGACGAGAACTACCCGGCACTCGCCAAGCGGTTGATTGGCGAGATCGAGACGCGCCAAGGCAAGTCCCGCGTAGCTGAGCAGAATTGACAGGCATCAGGGCCGCTTTGCGGCCCTGACAGTACCGTATAACCCAATTCAGATCTCGACCTGCGTCCCCAGCTCGATCACCCGGTTCAACGGCAGGTTGAAGAAGCGCAGGTTGCCGTTGGCATTCTTCAGCAAGAACGCGAACAGGTTGCCCCGCCAGCGCGACATCCCCTCCAGCCGTGACGCGATCACCGTCTCGCGGCTAAGGAAGTAGGTGGTGCGCATCGGCGTGAAGTCCAGGCCATCCAGATGGCACAGCTTCAACGCGGCCGGCACGTCCGGCTCATCCATGAACCCAAAGTGCAGCAACACACGGAAAAACCCGTCGCCATAGGCTTCCACCTCGAAGCGCTCATGCTCCGGCACCCGGGGCCGGTCTTCGCTGACCACAGTCAGCAGCACCACCTGGCTGTGCAGCACCTGGTTGTGCAGCATGTTATGCAACAGCGCATGCGGCACGGCATCGGAGCGCGCAGTCAGAAACACTGCCGTACCCTCGACCCGGTGCGGTGGCTGAATGCGGATGCTGCTGATGAACAATGGCAACGGCAGCGCACCTTCATCGATGCGCTCGACCAGAATCTGCTTGCCGCGCTTCCAGGTGCTCATCAGCAGGAACAGCACACCGCCGGCCAACACCGGGAAGGCACCGCCCTGGGCGATTTTCGGCATGTTGGCGGCGAAGAACAGCCCGTCGACTAACAGGAAGCCGACCAGAATCGGTACTGCGAGCAGCGGCGGCCACTTCCACAGCAGCAGCATTACCGCTGATACCAGAATGGTGGTCATCAGCATGGTACCGGTGACCGCAACCCCATAGGCAGCCGCCAGAGCGCCCGACGACCCGAAGCCGATGACCAACAGCACCACGCCCGCCATCAGCGTCCAGTTCACCGCACCAATGTAGATCTGCCCCTGCTCGTCGCTTGAGGTGTGCTGAATGTGCATACGTGGGATGTAGCCCAGCTGGATGGCCTGACGGGTCAGGGAGAAGGCCCCGGAAATCACCGCCTGCGAGGCGATAACCGTGGCCATGGTGGCCAGCCCGACCAAGGGCAGCAGCGCCCAGTCCGGCGCCAGCAGGTAGAACGGGTTGCGCGCGGCCTCCGGGTTTTGCAGCAGCAGTGCACCCTGGCCAAAATAGTTGAGCAGCAGCGCCGGTAGCACCAGGATGAACCAGGCCCGGGCAATCGGCTTGCGGCCAAAGTGCCCCATGTCGGCGTAGAGCGCCTCGGCACCGGTCAGCGCCAGCACCACCGCGCCGAGAATGGCCACGCCGATGCCTGGGTGCACCACGAAGAAGTTGACTGCCCAGCCCGGGTTGAACGCCTTGAGCACTTCCGGGCTCTGCGAGATGCCATGCACACCCAGCGCGCCCAGCGCCACGAACCAAGTCACCATGATCGGACCAAACAGCTTGCCGATCTTCTCGGTGCCGTGCCGCTGCACCAGGAACAGTGCCACCAGCACCACCAGCGAAATTGGCACTACCCAGTGGTCGATACCGTCGAAGGCCAGGCCTACGCCCTCCACCGCCGACAGCACCGACACCGCCGGGGTGATCATACTGTCACCATAGAACAGCGAAGCGCCGATCAAGCCACAGATCACCATCAGCGTGCGCAGCCGCGGGTAGGCCGCCGTGGCCCGCCGCGCCAGTGCAGTCAGCGCCATGGTGCCGCCCTCACCCTGGTTATCAGCACGCAAGATGAACATCACGTACTTGAATGACACCACCCACAGCAGCGACCACAGGATCAGCGACAGGATCCCCAGCACGCCATCATGGTTGACCGACACCCCATAGCCGCCGGTAAAGACCTCCTTGAGGGTGTACAACGGACTTGTGCCGATATCGCCATAAACCACACCGACCGCCGCCACGAGCAGGCCCACCGACCGCGACGCCCCCTGCTTCCCCTCGTGCCCGCCCTCAGCGTGACTGCTTGCCTGAACCATCGACCACTCCCGCAAACGGCCTTTACGGCCCCTGGTAATCACTTTGCCGCCAGGCCCTTGAAGGTACCCCGGCGCAACGGCGCGAAGCATAGCGCAGCGTTCGTCGTATTTCTGCTGGTCAAGCGCCCTTGCGCTCGCTAGAATTGCGCACTTTTTGATCAGAGGCGCCAAAAGCGCCCGTCAAGTTCGCCCCCGACTCCGGCTGGGCGACCTGCATTCAATACCGAGGTTAGTCATGTCCACCACGCCCGCCACCCAAGGCAGGTTTCGGTTTGGAAGGCTTGGGTTGCCCTGATGACTCTCAATCTATACTTGAACGTTGATCCTACCTCTCCTATACCGCTCATCCCCTGATCAAGAAAATCACACGCTGACACAGGCGCCACCTTGTACAACGTAGACGAACCCCCTATCATCCAGCTACGCCATTGACGCACACAAGGGACTGCATGATCTTCATCGAGACCCCAGTATTCACCTCCGATCTCAAGGAGCATCTGGATGATGAAGAATACCGGGCTTTGCAGGCCTATCTGGCCGAGCATCCCGAAGCAGGTTCTCTCCTAGAGGAAACCGGCGGCCTCAGAAAAATCCGCTGGGCAGCCAAGGGCAAGGGCAAGAGTGGGGGTGTACGAGTGATCTACTACCATGTCACTGCAGCCCACCAGATCCGTATGATTCTGATCTATCGCAAGGGAATCGTGGATACCTTGACGAGCAGTCAGAAAGCGCAGCTTCGCGCACTAAACAAAGGGTGGAAATAATGGATAAGAATCTCTTCGATCGTCTTGTGGAAAGCATGACTCAGATGGATGAGATCGATCGCGGTGAGCGTCAGCCCTCGCGTGAATTCCACGTAGACGCAGTTCAAGTCAAAAAGATTCGTCAAGCCACCGGCCTCTCACAGGCTGCGTTTGCCAAACGTATTGATGTCGCAGTAGGGACTTTACGGAATTGGGAACAGGGCCGTCGCGAGCCTGAAGGACCAGCTCGTGCCTTGCTTCGAGCGATTCATAACGATCCTGAGCATGTACTTGCGGCATTGAGCTAAGTATACAAAAGCCCACAGTAGCGCTTTTTAAGCACACAGCTCGACAGGAAACTCACCTTACCTCAGCGTGACCAATTGCCTGAACCATCGCCCCCCTCCCGCAAACGGCCCTCACGGCCCCTGGTAATCACTTTGCCGCCAGGCCCTTGAAGGCACCCCGGCGCAACGGCGCGAAGCATAGCGCAGCGTTCGTCGTATTTCTGCTGGTCAAGCGCCCTTGCGCTCGCTAGAATTGCGCACTTTTTGATCAGAGGCGCCAAAAGCGCCCGTCAAGTTCGCCCCCGATTCCGGCTGGGCGACCTGCATTCAATACCGAGGTTAGTCATGTCCACCACGCCCGCCACCCCCAAGGTAGGTTTCGTAAGCCTGGGTTGCCCAAAAGCCTTGGTCGACTCTGAACGCATCCTGACCCAGCTGCGCATGGAAGGCTATGAAGTCGTGCCCACCTACGAGGACGCCGACGTGGTGGTGGTCAACACCTGCGGCTTCATCGACAGCGCCAAGGCCGAATCGCTGGAAGTGATCGGCGAAGCAATCAAGGAAAACGGCAAGGTCATCGTCACCGGCTGCATGGGCGTCGAGGAAGGCAACATCCGTGACGTGCACCCAAGCGTGCTGTCGGTCACCGGCCCACAGCAGTACGAGCAGGTGGTCAACGCCGTTCACGAAGTGGTGCCACCGCGTCAGGACCACAACCCGCTGATCGACCTGGTGCCGCCACAGGGCGTCAAGCTGACCCCGCGCCACTATGCCTACCTGAAGATCTCCGAAGGCTGCAACCACAGCTGCAGCTTCTGCATCATCCCGTCGATGCGCGGCAAGCTGGTCAGCCGCCCGGTGGGTGAAGTGCTGAGTGAGGCCGAGCGCCTGGTCAAGGCCGGGGTCAAGGAGATCCTGGTGATTTCCCAGGACACCAGCGCCTACGGCGTCGACGTCAAGTACAAGACCGACTTCTGGAACGGCCGCCCGGTCAAGACCCGCATGCTCGAGCTGTGCGAAGCGCTGAGCAGCCTGGGCGCCTGGGTACGCCTGCACTATGTGTACCCTTACCCGAACGTTGACGACGTGATCCCGCTGATGGCTGCCGGCAAGATCCTGCCGTACCTGGACATCCCGTTCCAGCACGCCAGCCCGAAAGTGCTCAAGTCGATGAAGCGCCCTGCCTTCGAAGACCGCACCCTGGCACGCATCAAGAACTGGCGCGAGCAATGCCCTGAGCTGGTGATCCGCTCCACCTTCATCGTCGGCTTCCCGGGCGAGACCGAGGAAGACTTCCAGTACCTGCTGGACTGGCTGACCGAAGCCCAGCTCGACCGCGTGGGCTGCTTCCAGTACTCGCCGGTAGAAGGCGCCCCGGCCAACGACCTGGGCCTGGAAGAAGTACCGGACGACGTCAAGCAGTCGCGCTGGGACCGTTTCATGGCCCACCAGCAGGCCATCAGTGCTGCCCGCCTGCAATTGCGCATCGGCAAGGAAATCGACGTGCTGATCGACGAAGTTGAAGAACAAGGCTCGGTTGGCCGCAGCTTCTTCGATGCACCGGAAATCGACGGCAGCGTGTTCATCGATGGCGACCATGGTTTCAAGCCCGGCGACAAAGTGCGTTGCCGTGTGGTGGATGCCGACGAATACGACATGTGGGCTGAACCCATCTAAAACGGCTGAAGCCAGCAAAGCCCCTGCCCGGCGTTCTCCATTAGGGAATGACCGGTGCAGGGGCTTTTTTGTCAGAACGTGTGGAACAGCATCAGGCCGCCCTCGGCATCCGGGCTGGCATCCGAGAAGCCTTTGACTGCGTAGAGTTGGACTTTCCACTGCGGGTTGAGCTTGTGGGTGAGGAACAGGGTAAGTTCCTTGATCTGCGCCCCGGTCGAGACCACTTTCTGCCGCCAATCGTAGGAGGCGCCGGCCGAAGTACCGACCGCCACCGGCAGGGCAAAACCGAGGCTGGCAAATACCGGGTCGTCGAAATCGCTATCGGGCGGGTCGCCGAATTTCTTCCAACCCAGTGTCGCGAAGCCTGTGACCGGGCCAAAGCCCTTGGTGATGTCGACCTGGGTGGTGTAGTCGTACTGTCCGGTGCCCAGGCACTGGTCTTCGTCGGCGGTGGGGAATTTGACCTTGCCGATCAGGTCCAGCATCAGGCCGCCGTCACTACCATCTAGCAATGCATAGGCGACGCTGGCAACCGTGTCACCCAACCCGCTTTCCACGTCTCGGCAACCACCGGGCAAGGGGTCACCATTGGGGCCGACTTCGGGGTTGGTGATACGCAACCAGGGCACGGTAACCTTGTAGGTCATGGGGCCGTTCTCATACTTGCCGACCACTGGCAAATACCAGATTTCCGACGTGGTGCCGGTGCCATAGTCGCCACTTGAATAGTCCATGCCAATGGCGGCACTGAAGGTATCAGCCTGCACCGACACACAGGTGCATGAGAGCAAACAGGCGAAAAGAGCGAGCGAGGGTCTCATTTGCACCTCAGTACGCTTTCGGGAAGCATGGTCGGATTTTCACAGCCTAGTTGGCTAACGCCCGGATCGCTCTGGATGCTCGACTTTTTCCACCTTCTCAACTCTCTCTGGTAACTCCACCTTTTCGACCTTTTCGACCTTTTCGACCTTTTCGACCCGTTCAGGTTTTTCGACTTTTTCGACCTTCTCTACTTTTTCGACCTTCTCTACTTTTTCGACCTTCTCGACCTTCTCGACCTTCTCGACTTTCTCGACTTTTTCGACTTTCTCGACTTTTTCGACCTTCTCGACCTTCTCGACCTTCTCGACCTTCTCGACCTTCTCGACTTTCTCGACCTTCTCGACTTTCTCGACTTTCTCGACTTTGTCGGGCTTTTCGACCTTCTCTACTTTTTCAACCTTCCCGGTTTTTTCGACTTCAACCTTTTCAACCCGATCGGAGCTTCCGCTGTTGCTGCGGGCCGACTGCTCCAAGGTGTCGCGGTGTGCCGACGCTCCCGACTTGTCAACGCTGCCATGGCTACCGGAGCCGTCGACGGCGCTGCGCCCACTGTGATCATCACTGCTTTCATCGCGATCGTTGGTCGCATCGCTTGCGCCATGACCGCTGCTGGAACCGCCGGAGCTGCTTTTGTCATGCTCACTACCGTGCCCCGACTGGCTTCTGCCGGGATTGTCTACACGGTCATCCTGGAATTCCACGCGGGTTGCCCGCAGCTCATGAGTACCATTGAGCATCCCGCTCACCCGCACACGTTGATCGAGCGCCAACGCCGTTGGCTGCCTGCCGACAATTACGGTGCCCTGCCCCAACGTCACATTGATACCTGCGACCACCAACTGCCGAGCTTGTGTGCGCTGCACCAGCCCTTCAACCACCGCCTGCTGGACACGGCCAGCAAAAGGCAGGCTCGGGTCGGGACGGGTTTGCGCCACTTCAAGCTGGCGCCCGGTCCACTGGCCGCGCACCAACAATTCACGAGCAGGCGCCACACGGGTACCCAACTTCAGCCCCTGAAGGCTGCCAGTGCGATCAACCGCGCCGATGGCGCTGGCCTCCCTCAACCCCGGTGCCCGTTCGATGCGGGTGGCCACTACTTCTCCCCGGGCATCGCGCAGGCCGCTGACCCTCACGGGCTCACCAGGGCGCAGCCCTTCAGCCACCCGCGCGCCAGCGGCCAACCGCACAGGTTGCCCCATGACCCGCAGGGGGGCCGAGGCATTGGGCAGCGCCGTCAATGGCCCTTCGAAGACGTTGAGGATCGAAATGCGCCCTGCTTGCAGGCCGCGCTGGGTGGCGAATGCCTCCACCGCCACCACCTGCCCGATCGCCAGCTGACCACTGCTGGCAGGTGCGCCGTTTTCACTCACCGGTACGTCCTTGCCATAGTGCACTTCCATGCCATTGACGCAGATCGAGGCGAAGCCGGTGATGGTACCGACGATGCCTGTACCCCCAGTACCACCCGGGCGCAGGATCGGCGTACTGGTACCGTCCACACCATCCGCCACTGCACCTGTGCCGCCTGTACCCCCAGGGCGTTGCTGGACTGGGGCACCGGTGCCACCGACGCCGCCATTTTCATTGCGCACACCGGTGCCGCCCATGCCGCCGGGAAACTGCAGACTCGCAGCACCGGCCATACCCACTTCGTCACGGCTGACACATACCGGCGCTGCAGCCACCTCGCCCGGGACCATCAGGTTCCACCCGAAAACCAGGGCAAACGTGAAAGCACTGAGGTAGCGCACAAAAAGTGTCATGGCCCGGGTGTCTTCGACGGATCGGAATCGGTAGCTTCAGTGTAGAAATAAAGCCCGACAGTGATGCGCTGACGTTGTTCGATACCGGGCTCATCAACACTCTCCAACTCAGCTGCAAGTCGGCTGAAGGCAAGTAGTGTCTGCATGCCATCCTTGGCTACCACGTCACGCAGATGCTCGACGCTGGCCGGGCTCAAGGCATCGTAGTGCACGCTACGCTCAAAAAACGGCTGGCCTTCGCCGCTGAGGTTATGCACCGCAGCACAGGCATGGTCATGCAGGTTGTGGCCGAAGTACGCAGCCTTTTCATCAAAACCCTTCTGTGGCACGAATGCATGGGCTTCCAGGTGCACGCAATCCTGCTCATCGAGCCGCACGACGCCCAGGCGCAGCCATTCGTCCAGCACCACCCGACCGCGGATATCGGTGCTGACCCTGGCGACCAGGGCATCGAATGAGCAATCGCCACCCACACTGGCTAGCCGTGCAAGTGCCCTCGCCTGGCCGGGCGCCGAGCAGAATGGTGGGGTGTTGGTCCACACATTGACCAGCTGTGCACCTAGCGTGATGTTATCCGGCAGGGTCGCACGTGCAGTGTCGCCCTCATTACGCAGCCGCCGGACATCTTTACGATGTACGCCTGTAAGCAGGCTGATACGGCTGTCGGTTGGCGCAGTGTCGTTCAGGCGAAACTCGCGATGGGCTACATCGACGAACACCTCCTTGAGCAGGTCGGTGAACATCGTGTAGGTGACCCCTTTGCGCAGCATCAGGCGCACCAGCGGGCGCATGACACGCCGCAGCGCACTCAGCATCGACGGGGGTAAAACAGGCGATTGCATTGAGGGCATTCCTTGACAGAGGCACCCAGTATAAAGCGAGGGAATAAATCCCACGCAAACCGCAATCATGTCCCGGCATGGACGAGGAAAAAGCTGTCAGCGCTTATTGGAAATGACGTGACAAAGGCAGGCAGGCCAGAACCTGCTCATACAAAACCCGTCCGCTGGGTTTTGTATGGACCACTTCGGATCAGTACCAATCAGCTTCTGCTGTTGTCATCCCCGGCCTCGCCACCGGCATGAACACCGTGGTCATCACCCGGTTCGCCACCCACATGGTTGCCGTGATCATCACCAGGTTCACCACCAACATGATTACCGTGATCATCCCCAGGCTCACCGCCGACATGATTACCATGATCGTCACCTGCTTCAGCATGGTTGCTGCTGCGCCCAGCGTTTGAATTGCCGTCGTGGCCACTGCCACTGTTGCCGGCATGGCCACCACCGTCACCGCCGCTGCCGTGGCCACCACTTCCACTTCCGCCGCCACCGTGACCACCGCCGCCACCACTTCCACCACCACCGTGACCACCGCCTCCACCACTTCCGCCGCCACCGTGACCACCGCCGCCGCCACTTCCACCGCCACCATGGCCACCACCGCCTCCCCCATGACCGCCGCCACCGCCGCCGCCGCCGCCGCCGCCATCTTTAGCGTAAGCACTGGTGCCATGAGAAATCGAGTCAGGGATCAAGGCAATGGACATCGATAACACGCCAGCTACAGCAGCCGCGAGTAACGCCTTCTTGAACAGCAGGTGGATTTGCATAGTCCGTCTCCAGGTCTTCGCCACGAGAACGCCAAATCAGTCAGGAATCCAGTTTCAGATTGAACTTATATTTATGTGGGATTTTTTCCCACGCTTAATTAATAGACCGTCACTCCCCAGGTCTCAAGCGCCAAGCGAACAAGCCGACCGGTGGTTGGCCTGCTATGTTTTCCCTATCGCCCCAGAGGAACGTCGGCATGCCTGCGCTACTGACGCTGCAAACCCCGCGCTTGAGCGACTACAGCGAGCTGGTACAAGTGTGGGAGGATTCGGTACGTGCCACCCACGACTTTCTGCCAGAGGGCTATATCCTGCTACTGCGCGAACATGTGCTGCGCAGGTATCTCGACGCAGTGATGCTGATCTGCTGCAAGGACCGCCAGCGCATCTGTGGTTTCGCCGGTGTCGCCAACGGGCGGGTGGATATGTTGTTCGTCGCACCTGGCTACTGTGGCCAAGGGGTAGGCAAGCGTCTGCTGCGCTATGCCATCAGCGAACTGAATGCCGAGTACCTTGACGTCAACGAACAGAACCCGAAAGCGCTGGGCTTCTACCTGCATGAGGGTTTCGAGGTCATTGGCCGTTCGGAAACCGACGGCCTGGGCCAGCCCTATCCTCTGCTGCACATGAGGCTAATGCGCACAGTGCCTTGAGGCGGCGCCTGAATGTGCCGCGCTATGTGTCCAAAATGGCGCATCTGACACAGATTCCCATCATTTACCGCTTGCAGGCAGGTACAATGGAGGCCTTTCCCTGCCTTGCGAATTGCCCCATGTCCGAACCCGTCCGCCTGTCCAAACGCCTCATCGAGCAGCTCGGCTGCTCCCGCCGCGAGGCCGAGCAGTACATTGAAGGAGGCTGGGTAACGGTCGATGGCGTGGTGGTCGAGCAGCCGCAGTTCAAGGTTGAGCAGCAGCGCGTCGAGCTGCTGCCGGGCGCCCGTGCCGAAACCCTGGAGCCGGTGACCCTGCTGCTGAACCAGCCAGCCGGCATGGACAGTGAAGACGCCCGCGCCAGCATGAACATGGACAGCCTCAGCGAAGCCCACCGCGAAGGCGTGCGCGCCCTGCACGGGCATTTTGCCCGGCAGGCCTGTGTGGCACCGCTGGAGCGTGGCGCCAGCGGCCTGCAGGTGTTTACCCAGGACTGGCGGGTATCCCGCAAGATCGAGGCCGACCTGCGTCGCCTGGAGCAAGAGTTCATCATTGAAGTGCGCGGCGAAACCACCCCCCAGGCGCTGGAACGCCTGGCGCGCGGGGCCATGCGCAATGACCGCGAATTGCCTAAGGCCAAGGCCAGCTGGCAGAACGAGACACACCTGCGCATGGTATTGAAAAACCCACAACCAGGGCAGATTTCCGAGCTATGCGCCTACCTGCGCCTGGAGCTTTTAGGCATGCGACGCATTCGCCTGGGTGGTGTGTCGATGGGCAAGTTGCCCTTGGGCCAATGGCGCTACCTGGCTACCTCCGAACGTTTTTAAGCAATACGCCGCGCCGGAACGCGCGGCACCTGAACAGGATTCTGCTGCAATGAACCACAACGACGTCCTGCGCAGCCTGCGCTACATGCTCAAGGTGAACGACGCCAAGATGGCCGAGATCATTGGGCTCTCTGGCCTCGAAGTGCATCCTCTGGTGCTGGCCACCTACCTGAAAAAAGAAGAAGAGGAAGGCTTCGTGCGCTGCCCGGAACGGGTAATGGCGCACTTCCTTGACGGCCTGGTGATCTACCGCCGAGGCAAGGACGATAGCCGCCCGCAGCAGCCGATTGAGCTGCCGGTAACCAACAACCTGATCCTCAAGAAGCTGCGTGTGGCCTTTGAGCTCAAGGAAGACGACCTGCACGCGATTCTCAAGTCGGTCAACTTCCCGGTCAGCAAACCTGAGCTCAGCGCGCTGTTCCGCAAGGCTGGCCACGACAACTACCGCCCGTGTGGCGACCAGTTGATGCGCAACTTCCTCAAGGGCCTGACCCTGCGCGTGCGCGGCTGAGTGGCCATGCAGCATACGGTTGTCCCGGTCGGCATTGTCCATTCCTGTTTCAAGGAAAAGTTTGCCATTCCGCGCCAGCCACAGCTGGCACCTGCCGCCCGTGGCGTACTCGAACTGTTGCCGCCGTTCGATCAAGGTGACGCGGTCGAAGGCCTGGAGCAGGTCAGCCATGTCTGGCTGCTGTTTCTGTTCCACCAGGCCCTGGAAGAAAAGCCGCGTCTGAAAGTACGGCCACCGCGTCTGGGCGGCAACAAGAGCATGGGGGTGTTTGCCACCCGCGCCACCCACCGGCCCAACGGCATCGGCCAGTCGGTGGTACGCCTGGAAGGCGTGGAGCCCGGGCGCCTGCTGCTGTCCGGGATCGACCTGCTCGACGGCACGCCGGTGCTGGATATCAAGCCGTATGTGCCTTATGCCGACAGCATCGCTGGCGCCAGCAACCAGATGGCCAATGCTGCGCCGGTGGCAATTGCCGTGCACTGGACCGACAACGCCCTGCTCCAGGCCCGCGAGCATGCGCTGCGCCTGAGCGAGCCGCTGGTGGAACTGATCGAGCAATGCCTGGCGCAGGACCCACGGCCGGCCTACCAGATACCACCGGCTGAGCGAGTGTACGGGGTGAAGTTCTGGGATGTGCAAGTAAGGTGGCATTACCCGCAGCCGGACGTCATCCGGGTGCTGGAAGTGGTACTGGGCTGAGGGCCACGGGCTTCGCCCGTGTTCGCGGGCAAGCCCGCTCCCACAAGGGACCGCGCAGACACGAAAAAGGCGACCTTGGGTCGCCTTTCTCATTTCAACTAGCTATCAACGAGCCGGGCCTTCAGCCACGCCCAGGTCGTCGGTCGGGCGGGTATCGATCAACGGCGCACCACCGGAGGCCAATTCCGAAGCCAGCTTGTCGTCGTCCATTTCCTTGACCCACTTGGCCACCACCACGGTGGCAACGGCGTTGCCCACCAGGTTGGTCAGGGCGCGGGCTTCGGACATGAAGCGGTCGATGCCGAGGATCAGCGCCAGGCCGGCAACCGGCAGGTGGCCAACAGCCGACAGGGTCGCGGCCAGCACGATGAAGCCCGAACCGGTAACGCCGGCAGCACCCTTGGAAGCCACCAGCAGTACCAGCAGCAGGGTGATCTGGTGAGTGATGTCCATGGTGGTGTCAGTGGCCTGAGCGATGAACACCGCAGCCATGGTCAGGTAGATCGAGGTACCGTCCAGGTTGAACGAGTAGCCGGTAGGGATAACCAGGCCGACTACCGATTTCTTGGCGCCCAGGCGCTCCATCTTGGCCAGCATGCGCGGCAGGGCCGACTCCGAGGACGAAGTACCCAGCACGATCAGCAGTTCTTCACGGATGTAGCGGATCAGCTTGAGCACGCTGAAGCCGTGGGCACGGCAGATACCGCCCAGTACCACCAGCACGAACAGCAGGCAGGTGATGTAGAAGCAGGCCATCAGGTAGCCCAGCTGCACCAGCGAGCCGACACCGTACTGGCCGATGGTGAAGGCCATGGCGCCAAACGCACCGACCGGGGCCAGCTTCATGATCATGTTGATGATGTTGAACATGACATGGGCGAAGCGGTCGATCAGGTCCAGTACCGGCTTGCCGTAGCTGCCCAGGCGGTGCAGGGCGAAACCGAACAGCACCGAGAACATCAGCACTTGCAGGATGTCGCCGTTGGCGAACGCGCCGACGACCGTATTGGGGATGACGTTGAGCAGGAAGCCGACGGTGGTCTGCTGCGAGCCGGCGGCGGCGTAGGCAGCCACGCTGCTGGCATTCAGGGTGCTGACGTCGATGTGCATGCCAGCGCCTGGCTTGACCACGTTGACGACGACGAGGCCAATGATCAGCGCGATGGTGGAGACGATTTCAAAGTACAGCAACGCGTAGCCGCCGGTTTTGCCGACCGACTTCATGCTCTGCATGCCGGCAATGCCGCTGACCACGGTACAGAAGATGATCGGGGCGATGACCATCTTGATCAGTTTGACGAAGCCGTCACCCAAGGGTTTGAGGGCAACGCCCGTTTCCGGGTAGTAGTGGCCGAGCAGGATGCCGATGGTGATGGCGACCAACACCTGAACATACAGGGATTTGTACAGCGGCTGACGTGTCGTCATGGCTAATTTTCCTCAAGTGTGCCGGTTCACCCTTCCCAGGGTGATGGGGGCACCTGAATCGCTAACCCTCCTGCACTTGGAGGGATTTGTCGTTGTGTTCGAGCTGCCTGGGCAGGCCTCTGCGAGGATCAATAGCAAGGGTGGTGCCAAAATGCCCATGAAGGGTGCAAGGCCCGTATTTACTAGGGATAAATGCCCAACGACAGGGCGATATTCCCAGGGCGGATTGGCGGATTTCCGCCCGGTGGCGGAATTTGTACAGGGAGGAATGGCGGAAATCCGCCCATTATGAATTGCCAGTGCCGCCCATTCGCGGATTTACCTGCGAATGGGCGGCACTGGCTACGAGTCAATCCAGGTTGAAGGTGATCCTGAACGCGGCGCCTCCCAGCGGAGAATCGCCAAGGCTCAGCTCGGCGTCATAGCTGTCGACGATATCCTTGACCACTGCCAAGCCGATGCCCTGCCCCGGGTGCTGGCTGTCCAGCCGCTCCCCACGCTCCAGAATGCGTTCACGCTGGTCGGCGGGCACGCCCGGCCCGTCGTCCTCGATGCACAAGGTCAGATGCCCCGGCGCCTTCACCAGGCTCACCCGCACTTGCCCCAGGCTCAGCCGGTAGGCGTTCTCCAGCAGGTTACCGAGCATTTCCAGCAACGCGCCCTGCTCCATCGGTACCTGCGCCGCGGCCGGCAACTCTAGCACCACGTCCACACGTTTTTCCCGGTAAACCTTTGCCAAGGTGCTGCACAGGCTGTCGAGCAACGGCCGCAGCAATACGCTGTGGCGTACCAGGCCACTCTTGCGCAGGCTGGCGCGTTGCAGCTGATAGTCGATCTGCTGGCTCATGCGTTCGATCTGGCTTTGCAGCACCCGCGCCTGCTCACGCTCGCCGCTGCGCTGCTGCAAGCTTTCACCCACGCCCTGTAGCACCGCCAGCGGCGTCTTCAGGCTGTGCGCCAGGTCGTCCAGCGAATCACGGTAGCGCGTGCGCTGCTCACGCTCACTGCGCAACAGACGGTTGAGCGAGCGGGTCAGGCGCAGCAACTCGCGTGGGTGCTCGCCGCTCAGGCCGTCACGTGCACCGGATTCCACTTCATCCAGTTCGTGGCTGAGGCGTCGCAACGAGCGCAGCCCCCAGGTCAGGCCTGCCCACAACAACACCATAAGCGCCAGCAATGCAGCGCCGAACCCCAGGTAGAGCTTTTCGCGCAGGCCATTGAGGGTGGCCTTGTACTCGCTCACGGGCTGCAGCGCGACAATGCTGTAGGCGGCGCTCTGCCCGCCCAGCAGCTTTATCTCGACGTCGTACACGAAGAACTCTTCGCCATCGGACTGGTGAATGCGGTCGAACTCGTTGCCGCGCCCGTCATAGCGCGGCTGGTAGTTGATGTGCCGGTCGGCGGTGGCACGCGACTGCCAGACCAGTTTGCCGTCGCGGTCAAAGATATAGCCGAGCAGGCCTGTGTAGGGCAGGTTGTAGCGCTCGTCCGGCAGCAGTGTCGGCATCTGCAACCGGCCATGCTCGATACGCGCAGCGGAAATCAGTGTGGTTACATCAGAGGCCAGCCGCTGCTCGATCGATTCCTGCAAAGCCAGGCTGAAGGCCTTCTGCAAAGCCGGCAGCAGCGCCAGCATGAACAGCAGCGCCAACACTGCGGCGGCCAGCATCAGGCGCACCCGCAGCGAGCGGATCATCGGCAGCGCTCAGTGAACAGGTAGCCCAGGCCGCGCACCGTGTCGATGGGCTTGAAGCCGTGCTCGCCTTCAAGCTTGCGGCGCAGGCGGCCAACCAGCACTTCGATGACATTGGGGTCGCGCTCTTCGTCACCTGGGTACAACTGTTCCATCAGGCGATCCTTGGCCACCACCTGCTGGTGATGGCGCATGAGGTATTCGAGGATGCGGTATTCGTAGGCAGTCAGGGCCAAAGCTTGTTCGTCGAGGGTGGCCTGCTTGCGGTTGAGGTCAAGTACCAAGGGGCCAGCGGTGATGGTCGACTGGATGAAACCACTGGAGCGGCGTAACAGGGCATTGAGCCTTGCTTCAAGCTCCTCGAACTGGAACGGCTTGACCAGGTAGTCGTCGGCACCGGCGGCCAGGCCCTCGACCTTGTCTTGCCAGTTGCCACGGGCCGTGAGGATGAGAATGGGGAAGGTCTTGTCCTGGCTGCGCAGGCGCGTGATCAGCTCCAGGCCGCTGATACCGGGCAGGCCCAGGTCGATAATGGCAAGGTCGAAGTGGTACTGCTCGGCCTGGTACAGCGCTTCTTCGGCGTCAGCGACCGCCTCGACCACATGGCCGCTTTCGCCCAGGCGGGTGTAGAGGTGATGGCGAAGCAGGGCTTCGTCCTCGACCACCAGCAGTTTCATGTGCAGCTCCTTATGTGTATTGCCTGTACCGGCCCTTTCGCGGGCACGCCCGCTCCCACAGCAATCGCACCGTTTCTGAAACTTGTGCAGCACCTGTGAAGCCAAAGGCACTGCACGGTTTCTGAGGTTTGTGCAGCGCCTGTGGGAGCGGGCGTGCCCGCGAAGAGGCCAGTACAGGATAACGCGGCTCGTCCGTCAGAACTTGTATGAAGCAGCCAGGTAGGTCTGGGCGCTGCTGGTCAGACGCAGGGTGCCGTCCTTCGGCCCGCCATGTGCGCCCACCTCGGTCGCGGCATTGGTGCGCAGGTAACGGTAGCCCAGTTCGACCGAGGCCTTGTCGGTGATGTCCTGGATCACACCGGCCTGCAGACCGTAGGCATAACCGTAGTCAGTATCCCGGCTGGCGCCGGGCGAGTCCTGGGTGAGCTTGGTCACACCCAGGCTGCCCCCACCGAACAGCTTGGTGGTATCGCCCACCGGCAGGAACAAATCGTAGCTGCCCAGCAGGTTTTCCTGGCGCAACTTCAGGCCACTGTGGTCACCCGAGACGTTGTCATAAGTCATGTAGTAGCGGCCCTGGTCGTTGATCTTGCCCAGACGCACACCCCAGGTATCGTCCTTGCCGATAATACCGTCGGCATTGAGGTGGTCGGTGTTACGTTGCAGCAGGCCGGACTTGCGGACTTTGTCGCTGGTCTGGCCGTAGGTGAGGCTGGCGAAGTTGTCGTCCGCGGCCTGGGCGGTGGTGATGCCAGCGGCACAAACGGCCATGGCGGCAAGCAGGGTATTGAAGGTTTTCATGGCTGGGTACTCCAGTTGGGTGCGCTGTTTCGGTCTGGAAGCTAGAGTAATCAGGGCACCCTGAACCGCGACTGAACCCTGGCTGAACCCCGGCTGAACGAACCGACAGCAAAACAAGGAGTAGTGAACATGCGAGCCCTGCTGGCCCTGACCCTGATGTGCAGCGCCGCCCTCGCCCAAGCGGCGGTAGTGACCCGTGAAATTCCTTATCAGGACGACGATGGCAACCGCCTCGTCGGCTACTACGCCTACGATGATGCGCTGGACGGCAAACGCCCAGGCATCGTTGTGGTGCATGAATGGTGGGGCCTGAACGACTATGCCAAGCGCCGCGCGAGAGATCTTGCCGCCCTGGGCTACAAAGCGCTGGCCATCGACATGTATGGCGATGGCAAGCACACCGAGCACCCGCAGGATGCCCAGGCATTCATGGCCGAAGCGATGAAGGACCCGGCCGCAGCCGCAGCGCGCTTCGACGCGGGCCTGGACCTGTTGAAAAAGCAGCCGAATGTGAACAAGCATCAACTGGGCGCTGTCGGCTACTGTTTTGGCGGTAAGGTGGTGCTCGATGCCGCACGTCGTGGAGAGAAACTGGACGGCGTGGTGAGTTTCCATGGCGCGTTGTCCACCAAAACGCCGGCCAAGCCTGGCGTAGTGCGCGCGGACATCCTGGTTGAACATGGCGCTGCGGACAGCATGGTCACCCAACAGCAGGTGGACGCGTTCAAGGCGGAAATGGATGCGGCCAAGGTCAACTACCAGTTCGTCAACATTGAAGGGGCCAAGCACGGCTTCACCAACCCCGATGCCGATCGGCTGAGCCATGGTGAGCATGGGGGGCCGGACATTGGCTATAACAAGGCAGCGGACGAGCGTTCCTGGGCGGATATGCAGGCGTTCTTCAAGAAGGTGTTCAAATAAAAGATTGTGCAATCGTTGTGGCAGCAACTGTCTTGCTCAATTTCTAAAAGCTGGCGCGATCTGAGTGGGAGCGGGCTTGCCCGCGAACACGGGCGAAGCCCGTGCCATCCACCGCGGTGATTCTTCGCGGGTAAACCCGCTCCCACACGGATCACGCTGTGATCTGCGCCATGTTTTCATGGCTGCGGTAAGTCATCCTGCCACGCCACCTCCCTTAGCACCTGCACAGCTGGCACAATAGCCGCCATGAACACACTTCCCGCCTGCTGCGCCCCGCTCCAGCACCACTGGCCCCTGCCCCACCCATTGCCCGGCGCGGTGCTGGTCAGTTGCGCCTTCGACCCTGCCCACTTGGCCGCCGACGACTTCCAGCGCGCTGGCGTACTGCCCAGTGCCAGCCTGCTGCGCTCGGTGGCTAAGCGCCAGGCCGAGTACCTGGCCGGTCGCGTATGTGCCCGTGCCGCGCTGCAGCACCTGGACGGCCGCGACTACGTGCCCGGCACCCACGAAGACCGCTCGCCCATCTGGCCCGCCGGTATTCATGGCTCGATCACACACGGCAAGGGCTGGGCCGCCGCGGTGGTCGCCGGCGAAAAAAGCTGCCAAGGTCTGGGCCTGGATCAGGAAGCCTTGCTGGATGACGAACGCGCCGAGCGGCTGATGGGCGAAATCCTCACCCCGGCAGAACTGGAGCGCTTGGACCGCCGCCAGCTTGGGCTTACGGTCACCCTGACGTTCTCGCTGAAGGAAAGCTTGTTCAAGACCCTGTACCCACTGACGCGCCAACGCTTCTACTTCGAACACGCAGAAGTGCTCGACTGGTCCGCAGAAGGGCTGGCGCGCTTGCGCCTGCTCACCGACCTGTCACCGCAGTGGCAGCAAGGCGCAGAGCTGCAAGGCCAGTTCTGCCTGCAGGACGGCCATCTGCTGAGCCTGGTCAGCGTCTGACCTTTACAGCGGTGCCTGCTGCCTTGGCCAGTTCAGGCTGAAGCAGGCACCGCCCAACGCCTCGCTGCGCCCCACCGTAGCCCGGCCCGCGTGCCAGTAGATGATCCGCCGTACGATCGACAGGCCCAGGCCATGCCCGCCCGAGGCACGGGTACGGCTGTCATCGAGGCGGGTAAAGGGCGTGAAGATGCGGTCCCAGAAGCCCTCGGGAATCCCCGGGCCGTCATCCTCCACATCGATGCGGCAACGTTGCTGGCCCAACTGATAGCTCAGGCGCACCTCGCCCTCGGCATGGCGCATGGCATTGCCGACAAGGTTCTGCAGGGCCCGGTGCAAGTAGCGCGGCTCGGCCTCGACCCAGGCGCCTTCGGCATCCGCGCCCTGGCAGTCACCGCGCACCACCCGCACCTCGGCACGCAAAGGTGCCAGCTCTTCGATCACCCGATCGAACAAGGCATCCAGATCGACCCGCTGGAACTTCAAGGCCGGTGCGCCCTGCTCCAGGCGGGCGTAGGTCAGCATCTCGTCTACCAGCTTGTCGAGGTCCTGGATATCACCGTCCATGCCCGCCAGGTGCTTTGCCCGCGCCTGTTCATTCGTGGCGCTTTCGATCATCTCCAGGCCAAAGCGCAGGCGCGCCACCGGCGTGCGCAGCTCGTGGGACACCGCTCGCACCAGCTCGCGCTGCATGGTCAGCGAACGCTGCAGGTGCTCGGCCATGCCATTGAAGGCAGCAGCCAGGCGCCCCACCGAGTCGGCGTCGCCGGCCGGCACGCGGGTGTCCAGGCTGCCCTGGGCGATGCGCGTGGCAGCAATCTCCAGGCCTGACACACGACGTTCCAGCTGGCGCACCAGCAGGTAGACCACCAGACCAATCAGGCACAGCCCCAGGAAGGCAATCAGGATCAGCAACTGCGGCGGATAAGGGTTGAGCTGGTACAGCGGGCCGATTTCCAGTACCCATGGCGAGCCCGTCAGCCCGGCGAAGACACGGATCGAGTCACCATCCTTGCCCAGCGCCATCACCGTGTCCCCCTCCTCCACCCGGCGCCGCTGGTCATCGTCCAGGCCGACCCGCTCGATACGTTGCAAGGCGACACCAAAGCCGAAGCCTTTCTCCTGCTTGATCTGTGCCAGGCGCTGCTGCTGTTCGGTTACCGGGTAGCGCACTAGCTCGTCGGCCAGTAAATAGAGGGTGGCCCGCGCCAACTGCTCGCTGATCTGTTTGATCTGCGCGACCAGCATCAGGTCTTCCTGGCCCACCTTGCGCAGCACTTGCGCCGCATGCGGGCCAATCTTCTCGACCACCACCAGACCACGGTACAGGCGCGCCCGCTGGCCACCGTCAAGGCTGCGTGCGCTCATCGGCTGCAGCGCCAACGGTACGCCAAGCAGGCGCTCCCAGATCAGCAGCGAACGCTTGCGTTGGGTTTCATTCTGCACTGCCAGGTTGTCGGCCATCAGGCTGAAGGTGCCCTGGGCCAGGCCCTCGCGGTGCTGGGCAGCGCGCACTTCATTGACCAGGTGCAGGCTAAGCACGCCAAGCAAGGCCACCAGCACCAGCACGGCCAGCATGCCGCCGTAGATGCGCAGGAAGATCGAATTGTTCATGGTGCCTCGCCGACGAACAGGTAGCCTTTACTGCGCAGGGTCTTGATCAACCGCGGCTGAAGCGGGTCATCGCCGATCTTGGGGCGGATTTTCGAGATGCGGATGTCGATGGAACGGTCCTGGCCGTCGTAGCCCACGCCACGCAGTGCGGTGAAGATCTGTTCGCGGGTCAGCACCCGGCCAGCGTTGCTGGCCAACAGCCAGAGGAGGTCGAATTCGGCGCCGGTCAGCTCGATCAACTGCTCGCCCAGGTGCGCCTCGCGAAGGCGGTTGTCGATACGCAGCGCACCAAAGGCCAGGTCCTGGCGCTTGCTATCCACGGTTTCGCTACGGCGCAGCAGAGCCTGGATACGTGCCAGCAGCAAGCGTGGGCGCACGGGTTTGCAGACGTAGTCGTCGGCCCCCAGGTCCAGGCCCTGAACCTGGTCGAGTTCATCGCTGCGCGCGGTGAGCATGAGGATCGGCCCGGGGTATTGGGTACGCACCCGGCGGCAGATGCTCAGGCCATCCTCGCCGGGGAGCATCAGGTCGAGGATGACCAGGTCGGGCTGGCTGTCGATGATGCGCCTCGCGGCACGTGCGCCATCGGCCTCCACCGCGACCTCGAAACCATTGGCCTGCAGGTATTCGGCGGTGAGCTCGGCGAGGCGCTGGTCGTCTTCGACGATGAGGATGCGCGGTATGGGGTGGTCCATGGCTTTGGCCTTGTTGTTCTTGGGATCGTGTCAGGGCAGTTGAGAGTATGAATGTAGATGGGTGGGGCCTGTGAGATCGAGCGCCGCCCGCGCGGCGCATCGCGAGCTGCGCTCGCTCCTACGTTTGTTTCGGGCCAGTAACGCCTGTGACAGGCGCGCGCGACCGCCTTGTTTGTAAGACGTGATATTGCGCCATGCGCCAAGGCGTTCGCGCGCAAATGGCACAGGAATAATTGGCCAAAAACAAACGTAGGAGCGAGCGCAGCTCGCGATGCGCCGCGCGGGCGGCGCTCGATCTCACAGGCACCCAGATCTTCAACCATGCCCTACCGCCCCCTCAACTGAACCGTTTTTTGTGACAGGGTTCGCGCCCGAAAAAAACTGCCCAAGGCCGTCACGTTGCAGAAAAATACTGCAAACCACTTGGCACAAGGCCTACAGCGAATACCCACCATTCACTCACAAAGTACGCACACGTTATCCACAGGCGATCGCCTTGCAAAGCCCCCAATACCGCATTATCTTGTATCCCGATCGCAGCGAACCACTAGATATAGGGTTTCGTGCAAAATCACACACAAAAGTCAACCCGCAAGATCAAGCGATTTTCCGGGCGGAACTTGAAGTGATTTCAGCAGCCAAACCGCTCCTGCGGAGGCGACCGAGGCAAGCCCCTCCAGGGTCTTGTTCGGGCATGGGTGTTGCAGGCCAGGCCTGGCATCCATCAGCAACAGATTTTGGGCTCCGCCCAGAACCTTTGACTTCGGCCAGGGAGCGGCAAGCCATTGCCCCTTATTCCTGAGTCTGTCCCGAAGTCGGTACGCCCGTGCGGGCGGATGCGCATGCATTGCGCATCCCCGCGGGGCCATCGAGCAAGTGGACGGAACGGTGGGCGCCCTAGGGCGCCTGAACAATATAGAAATTGTGGAGACACCCACCCATGCAAACCGACACAACTCGCGAGAACCCGCAGGCCCAGGTGCCGCAGGCCGCCGATTCCAACCCGGATCTGGCTGCCACCGCCCCTGGCCAACTGCGCGTGATCAAGCGCAACGGCACTGTCGTCCCTTACACCGACGACAAGATCACCGTGGCCATCACCAAGGCGTTCCTCGCAGTTGAAGGCGGTACCGCCGCCGCCTCGTCGCGCATCCACGACACCGTCGCGCGCCTGACCGAGCAGGTTACCGCTACGTTCAAGCGTCGCATGCCATCGGGTGGCACCATCCACATCGAAGAAATCCAGGACCAGGTCGAACTGGCCCTGATGCGCGCCGGTGAGCAGAAAGTCGCCCGCGACTACGTGATCTACCGTGACCAGCGCGCCAAGGAGCGTGCCACCCGCGCCAACACCGACGCCGTGGTCGAACCGCACCCAAGCATCCGCATCACCCTGGCTGACGGCAGCCTGGCGCCGCTCGACATGGCCCGCCTGAACACCATCATCAGCGAAGCCTGCGAAGGCCTGGCCGAAGTCGATGGCGACCTGATCCAGCGCGAAACCCTGAAGAACCTGTACGACGGCGTAGCCATCAAGGACGTCAACACCGCCCTGGTAATGACCGCCCGTACCCTGGTCGAGCGCGAGCCGAACTACTCGTTCGTTACCGCACGCCTGCTGATGGACACCCTGCGCGCCGAAGGCCTGGGCTTCCTGAATGTAGCCGACAGCGCCACCCACCACGAGATGGCCGACCTGTACGCCAAGGCCCTGCCGGCCTATGTCGCCAAAGGCATCGAGTTCGAGCTGCTGAACCCGGCCATGGCCGACTTCGACCTGGAAAAACTGGGCAAGGCGATCAACCACGAGCGCGACCAGCAGTTCACCTACCTGGGCCTGCAGACCCTGTACGACCGCTACTTCATCCACAAGGATGGCGTGCGCTTCGAGCTGCCGCAGGTGTTCTTCATGCGTGTGGCCATGGGCCTGGCGCTGGAAGAAAAAGACAAGGAAGCCCGTGCGATCGAGTTCTACAACCTGTTGTCGTCGTTCGACTACATGGCCTCGACCCCGACCCTGTTCAACGCCGGTACCCTGCGCCCGCAGCTGTCCAGCTGCTACCTGACCACCGTGCCGGACGACCTGTCGGGCATCTACCACGCGATCCACGACAACGCCATGCTGTCGAAATTCGCTGGCGGCCTGGGCAACGACTGGACCCCTGTGCGTGCACTGGGCTCGTACATCAAGGGCACCAACGGCAAGTCGCAGGGCGTCGTCCCGTTCCTGAAAGTGGTCAACGACACCGCCGTTGCGGTCAACCAGGGCGGCAAGCGCAAAGGCGCCGTGTGTGCGTACCTGGAAACCTGGCACCTGGACATCGAAGAGTTCATCGAGCTGCGCAAGAACACCGGTGATGACCGCCGTCGTACCCACGACATGAACACCGCCAACTGGATCCCTGACCTGTTCATGAAGCGTGTCTTCGATGACGGCAAGTGGACCCTGTTCTCGCCTTCGGAAGTGCCAGACCTGCACGACCTGACCGGCAAGGCCTTCGAAGAGCGCTACGAGTACTACGAAGCCCTGACCGAGTACAACAAGATCAAGGTGTTCAAGACCGTCCAGGCCAAAGACCTGTGGCGCAAGATGCTGTCGATGCTGTTCGAGACCGGCCACCCATGGCTGACCTTCAAAGACCCGTGCAACCTGCGTTCGCCGCAGCAGCACGTGGGCGTAGTCCACAGCTCGAACCTGTGCACCGAGATCACCCTGAACACCAACAAGGACGAGATCGCGGTCTGCAACCTGGGCTCGATCAACCTGCCGAACCACATCGTCGACGGCAAGCTGGACACCGCCAAGCTGCAACGCACCGTGAACACCGCCGTGCGCATGCTCGACAACGTGATCGACATCAACTACTACTCGGTGCCGCAAGCGCGTAACTCGAACTTCAAGCACCGTCCGGTCGGACTGGGCATCATGGGCTTCCAGGATGCGCTGTACCTGCAGCACATTCCTTACGGCTCCGATGCTGCCGTCGAATTTGCCGACAAGTCGATGGAAGCGGTCAGCTACTACGCCATCCAGGCTTCCTGCGACCTGGCCGATGAACGCGGCGCCTACGAGACCTTCCAGGGTTCGCTGTGGTCCAAGGGCATTCTGCCGCTGGATTCGCAACAGATCCTGATCGAGGCCCGTGGCCAGAAGTACATCGACGTCAACCTGGAAGAAACCCTGGACTGGGCGCCGGTACGTGCCCGCGTACAGAAAGGTATTCGTAACTCGAACATCATGGCCATCGCACCAACCGCGACCATCGCCAACATCACCGGCGTGTCGCAGTCGATCGAGCCTACCTACCAGAACCTGTACGTGAAGTCGAACCTGTCGGGCGAATTCACCGTGATCAACCCGTACCTGGTTCGCGACCTCAAGGCCCGTGACCTGTGGGACTCGGTCATGATCAACGACCTGAAGTACTACGACGGTTCGGTACAGCAGATCGAGCGTATCCCGCAAGAGCTGAAGGACCTGTACGCCACTGCGTTCGAAGTCGAGACCAAGTGGATTGTCGACGCGGCTTCCCGTCGCCAGAAGTGGATCGACCAGGCTCAGTCGCTGAACCTGTACATCGCCGGCGCCTCGGGCAAGAAGCTGGACGTGACCTACCGCATGGCCTGGTACCGTGGCCTGAAAACCACCTACTACCTCCGTGCCCTGGCCGCGACCAGCACCGAGAAGTCGACCATCAACACCGGCAAGCTCAACGCCGTTTCCAGCGGTGGCGACAGCGCCCCGGTCCAGGCAGCCGGCCCTGCGCCAGTGCCGAAGGCCTGCGCGATCGACGAGCCTGACTGCGAAGCCTGCCAGTAAGGCCTGAATGCCGCGCGGGGTGCCCAACGGTGCCTCGCGCGGCATTTTTGTATCCGCGCCTCAGAGAAACCTTGCCCTTTGCCCACTGTTCACGCAGCTCGGTAAAAGAACAGGACCTCTCAAAAAGGATGTAAGCCCATGGCGCGGAAAAAACTGGCATCTCGCAAGATTGGTCGCAACGCAGAAACCGGCCGTTTCACCTCGGTGGAACAGGCACGCAAGCACCCCAAGACACACATTGTCGAAACGCTGTATACCCACCGTAGCTAGTGGTAGCTGGCCTCATCGCCGGCAAGCCCGCGGTGAGGCCGGTTTCGCCAACGCAGCCCTCAAGAAACACCATATGATGTGCCTTGAAATTTAAACTGGCACAACATATAGGTTGGCGCTACACTCTCCCCCCGTAGAAGAAGCCACCTGTTTCGTGAACGGACGCACGCCAAACCGGTCGAAAAAGTTACCCTCGCCGGCAACACCCGCGCCCCGATCGAAGGTGAATTCCGGTATACTTTGCGCCCTCTGAAAAGAGCACCTATTCAATTGTCCTGGCCCCTCCCAGAGGCCTGGCCAGGTACAAGCCAGAACACATTCAGATGTAAACGAGAGTCAGCCTCTCGAGCTGTCCATTCGCCGTTACGGCCTTGCGTCAGGCATCACATTCTTTAAATCCAACCGGTTGCCCCTGGGCGACCCTCAAGCAGGAGCCAAACCATGCTGAGCTGGGACGAATTCGACAAAGAAGACGGCGAAGTAGCCGCCAAAGGCAACACCCCTGCGCAGGCCGCTGCCGCCGCCACCCTCGACAAGCTCGACAGCGCCGGTGGTGCCGCCGCCCTGGAGGCCCGTGCGGCCACCGCTTCTGACTCCGAAGCCGTCAAACGTGCCAAGGCTGCCCTCGACGCCCTCGACGTTGCCGAAGGCCTGGCCGAGCTGGAAGGCTCCTCGGCCCGCGTTGCAGTAGATGAAAAGCGCATGATCAACTGCCGCGCCGACCTCAACCAGCTGGTACCGTTCAAGTACGACTGGGCCTGGCAGAAGTACCTGGACGGCTGCGCCAACCACTGGATGCCGCAAGAGGTCAACATGACCGCCGACATCGCCCTGTGGAAGAGCCAGGACGGCCTGACCGAAGACGAACGCCGCATCGTCATGCGCAACCTCGGCTTCTTCTCCACCGCCGACTCGCTGGTTGCCAACAACCTGGCCCTGGCCGTGTACCGCCTGATCACCAACCCGGAGTGCCGCCAGTACATCCTGCGCCAGGCCTTCGAAGAAGCGATCCACACCCACGCCTACCAGTACTGCATCGAGTCGCTGGGCATGGATGAAGGCGAGATCTTCAACATGTACCACGAGATCCCGTCGGTCGCTAAAAAAGCCGCCTGGGGCCTGAAGTACACCCGCGCCATCTCCGACCCGGAATTCAACACCGGCACCGTCGAAACCGACAAAGAGCTGCTGCGCAACCTGATCGCCTACTACTGCGTACTGGAAGGCATCTTCTTCTACTGCGGCTTCACCCAGATCCTGTCCATGGGCCGCCGCAACAAGATGACCGGCGTGGCCGAGCAGTTCCAGTACATCCTGCGTGACGAGTCGATGCACCTGAACTTCGGTATCGACGTGATCAACCAGATCAAGATCGAAAACCCGCACCTGTGGGATGCGGCGATGAAGGAAGAAGCGACCCAGATGATCCTGCAAGGGACCCAGCTGGAGATCGAATACGCCCGAGACACCATGCCACGCGGCGTATTGGGCATGAACGCAGCGATGATGGAAGACTACCTCAAGTTCATTGCCAACCGTCGTTTGACCCAGATTGGTTTGAAAGAAGAGTATCCAGGGACTACCAACCCGTTCCCATGGATGAGCGAGATCATGGACTTGAAGAAAGAGAAGAACTTCTTTGAGACGCGTGTGATTGAGTATCAGACTGGCGGGGCGTTGAGCTGGGACTGATCTCGCCTACTGCCTACTGACCCCCTGCAATATAGCCGCCTTCGGGCGGCTTTTTCATATTGACAGACAACATCAGGATAAATCTAGACAACATCTGCCACCAGTAATAGTATCCAAAGGCCACTACTCTACAAGCAATGGAAATATGCAAGGAGATGTAAATTGCCAAAAATCGTGAGCATGATTAACTGGAAAGGTGGTGTTGGAAAAACAACACTGACATTGCACATAGCTGCGGGACTTGCGCTAAGGCATAGCAAGCGAGTACTTTTGATTGATCTCGACCCACAGTGCAACCTTTCATTTCTCGCAATCGGGGCCGGCGCCTACATTAACCATACATACAAGAGAAAACGCCCCACTCTCAAAACAATATTTGATGCGTATTTTGACTGATCCGAAGTTGACATTAAAGATGTAATACTAAAAGAAAGGGTAAGATCAAGCGCAGATCGTGTATTTACTAGAGTAGATGCCATTCTTTCACACCAAGAACTTACTTTGCTAGACATGAAACTAGCAAGAGAGAAACGCTCCGGGAGAGATCATCGTGAAGAAACGAAATTCGAAATAGAGAAAATCTCTATTATCAAATCGATTATCGACTCAGTCTCGGAAAACTATGACTACGTCCTAATTGATTGCCCCCCCAACGTAAACCTAGTAACCCAAAGCGCCTTTTTTGCCAGTGACTATTATGTCGTTCCCGCGATACCTGACTTCCTTTCCACTGTGGGTATTGCATTAATCAATCAGTATATGGATCAATTCAACGCCGACTATCAGTCAATGTGGGGATACTCTGGTCTTCCCGGCTCATATTCTGACACCAAATTTGGTGGAATTATTTTCAACATGGTTGATGAGTATGGCGAAGGCCCTAAAAAAGGTCACCGCGGCATAATCGCAAACCTTAAGAATGAACTTGGCGAGCAATCCATTTTCCAAAATTACGTAACGGACGGGGATGGGATATCTACTGCAGCGGAAATGAACTTACCGGTATTCGCTCACGGCGACCTACCACGAGCTCAACAGAACGCAGTGAAGCAAGCCAATTATTTAGGGCGCGTCGTCGATGAATTCGTACAGAGGGTCATATAAGTATTATGAAAGCACATGAACTCGCTAAGATACTAGACGGCTTTAGTAAAGCCCTCAAAAAACTACCAGACGCAAACATTCATGACTCAATAGAATTAATAAATAAGCTAATAGACGAAAAGTACAGCCCTAAGAAAGGCAAAGAGAGAACGGGAACTACACCTCCAATAATCCCTGAAAACATCATCAAGCTACTACATGACGCCACTGCTGCTGAGGCAGAGTCGATACTGAATAGCAACTCACTATTTGTGTCAACTTCCAGCATTAGCAACCTAGCAAAAATACTAGGCATAGAGACATCAAAGAGGCAGAATCGAAGCGCTTTAATAAACTCAATAGTTCGCTACTTAGAAGCTCGCAAAATGAGCTCCATTATTCGCAATGATTCAACTGCAGAGACCAAACCTCAGAATCTAGAAAAGCAGTAGCCCAACGCAGAAACAAGAAAAGGCGGTTAAGTAATCACACTAACCGCCAATCAATAAACGCTTACAATCCAAAACTGCAAGACCGCCTGCCTTACGCCCCGCTAACCAAATCATCTCAAACTCACCACCCCCATCACTAAGACTAAGGCCAGGCTATTACAAACAATAAACACCCCCTGAGCTTAGAAACAATGAGCGCGTAGCGATCACAAAAAAATCAAACAGGAACCGAGACGTTCAATTGATTTATCACCGCTGCAATTTGATATGCAAGACTCCCTCCTGCACCTACCCCCTGAAAGACAACACTTCCAGTTGTCTCATAAACATTCAAAATCAAACCATCTGGAAAAGTATATTTCAGTTGCCCGTTAGGACGAGATTCAAGATTATGCTGAATACTTGCGAGATAAGCCTTAAGAGCGGGGAGAACATTGCAAACCATTGACGGTACTGTAGCAGCGATACTCATTGATGACTACCCTGAGAAAGTTTCTTTCAATGATGGCCTAAAGTCAGCATCAAACACAATCAATTAACAATTGAAATAATCTATCAGGAGCGCGATCATAATTAGTTTTTAACTTGCAATTTTCAGAAAATTCATACAGCTTTTCTTATTGTTTAAGTGAGCGGTAAGCAGTACTTTTTGGTCGGCGCCTAAGAAACGCCTCACGTAGCGGTCAATCCGCCCCGACAGATGCGGCTTTTTTGTGCCTGTGGTCTAATCCTGCGCGCAGAAAACGTGTTATGTCGGGAGCGGACTAATACAAGACCCGCAAGGGGAATACGTCCGGTCCGCTACGTGGGATTTCTTAGCTCCCGACACCCAGCCCTAAGAAAGCTGAAATCACGTAGAGGTAATGGAAATGCCTACCAAATCCAGCAATTCCAGGCTCTCCGCACATGCGTCTTGCCTGCTCAAATCTCCAATGACCACGGAGGCCAGCCATGACTGACCTTCAAGCCCCCACCCTCTTCACCCGTCACAACCGCCCCCTACACACCCTCTGGCTCGAATCCCAAGCCTGGTTCTGCGCCCACGAACTCGGCCGGCTGAGCGGTCATTTCTTCGACGAACACTGCATGCGCAAGCTCGACCCGGACCAGTATCGCAGTGTGCAACTGCTCCGCTATGGTAAGTACCAGGAAACCACTATGGTCAGCGAGTCCGGGGCCTATACCTTGTTGGCGCATCACCATGTACCGGAGAACCGCCATTTGCGCCGGTGGCTGACACATGAGGTGGTGGCGGTACCGCGTGATATTCAGGCAGATGGGGTGGACGATGCGCCGAGGCTGGGGCAGATGTGCTGGCCTGGTGGACGCAGCGCTACGTTGTTGTATTGGCAGAGTGAGCCTTGGGTGAAGATGCGGGATATGCCGGTGGTGCTGGCCGGGGAAGTGGGGCTGCAGGGGCCGGCTGAGAAACGCAAATTGAGCTGGCGTGAGTGCGCGCAGCGGGCGCTGCGGATGCATGGGGTTTAGCGGGCATTGTATTGCCTGTGCTGGCCCCTTCGCGGGTGAACCCGCTCCTACAGAGATCGCAGTTTGCCGGGATTACCCGGCAAGCTGGTCTGCCTGACTTGGCAATGAGCCCTCTGGGCTGATGGGGGACCTGTGCGGGTTCATCGAGGCGTTGAACCGCCGCGAACACCGGCGAAGCCGGTGCCATACACCGAGTTGGATTCTTCGCGGGCA
>NZ_JBICJS010000021.1:0-18975 GCF_043103305.1 Pseudomonas sp. YQ_5
ATCAAGCTGGTACTGACCCGTCACGAGCAGTCTGCAGGTTTCATGGCTGCCACCTACGGTCGCTTGACTGGCAAGACCGGCGTCAGCCTGTCGACCCTCGGGCCTGGTGCCACCAACCTCGTGACCGCCAGCGCCTACGCCTACCTGGGCGGCATGCCGATGATGATGATCACCGGGCAGAAGCCGATCAAGAAGTCCAAGCAGGGTCGCTTCCAGATCATTGACGTGTGCGGCATGATGGACCCCATCACCAAGTACACCCACCAGTTCGCCTCGGCCGACAACATCCCGGCCCGCATGCGCGAAGCCTTCCGCCTGGCCGAAGAGGAAAAGCCCGGTGCGGTGCACCTGGAGCTGCCGGAAGACATCGCCGCCGAGCAGACCGACGCGCTGCCGATCCCGCGCAGCCTGCACCGCCGCCCGCTGGCCGAGCACGTGGCCATCGAAGCCGCTGTAGAAAAACTGCAGAAGGCCCGCAGCCCGATCCTGGTGATCGGTGCCGGCGCCAACCGCAAGATGACCGCCAAGGTCCTCAAGCAACTGATCGACAAGACCGGCATCCCGTTCATCACCACCCAGATGGGTAAAGGCGTGGTCGACGAGCGCCACCCGCGCTTCTTGGGTAACGCTGCCCTGTCGTCCGGTGACTTCGTCCACCGCGCCATCGAAGCGGCCGACCTGATCATCAACATCGGCCACGACGTCATCGAAAAGCCGCCGTTCTTCATGGTCCGTGGCGGCACCGAAGTCATCCACATCAGCTTCCGCTCTGCCGAAGTCGATGCCGTGTACTTCCCGCAGGTGGAAGTGATCGGCGACATCGCCAACGCCGTGTGGCAGATCGGCGAAGCCTTGACCGAGACTTCGCACTGGGACTTCACCCGCCTGATGGCCATCCGCGAAGCCAACGAAGCACAGATCGCCGAAGGCGCCGACGACGACCGCTTCCCGGTCTACCCGCAGCGCATGGTTGCTGACATCCGTCGTGTACTGCCGTCCGAAGGCATCGTCGCCCTGGACAACGGCATCTACAAGATCTGGTTCGCCCGCAACTACAAGGCGCACAAGCCGAACACCGTGCTGCTGGACAACGCCCTGGCGACCATGGGCGCCGGCCTGCCATCGGCAATGGCTGCGCACCTGGTGCACCCGGACCGCCCGGTAATCTCGGTGTGTGGCGACGGTGGCTTCATGATGAACAGCCAGGAACTGGAAACTGCAGTACGTCTGGGCATGCACATCACCGTGGTGATCCTGCGTGACGACGGCTACGGCATGATCCGCTGGAAGCAGGCCAACATGGGCTTCACCGATTTCGGCCTGGACTACGGCAACCCGGACTTCGTCAAATATGCCGAAGCCTACGGCGCCAACGGCCACCGCGTGGAAAGTGCCGAAGGCCTGCTGCCGCTGCTGGAGCACTGCATCAAGACCCCGGGCGTGCACGTGATCGACTGCCCGGTCGATTACAGCGAGAACGACCGCATCCTCAACAGCGAGCTGCGTGCGCGCGCCCTGGCGGTCTAAGGCCTGACAACCTTATCGCTGTAAGTCGGCACTCACAGGTATCTCACGATCCTGTAGGTGCCGGCGGGTGGTGCATAGCAACCACTTCACGCCTTTTTTGCATCGTCGGCGCCGGAGTTAACGGCTTGCTTCAGCACAGTTCAATGGCGGCTTCACCCTTGAGTACTACCCACACTATCTGCTTGGGAAATAACGGCGTACGGGGCATTTTGTAGGGGGAGTCCTACTGCGATTATGTAGTTTTCCTTTGGTCCCATAGGACCCTCCTGACTGTCGCTCCCTGACCCAACATCGCTTTACTGGCGTCCTTCCAAAACAACCACAAAAAGGAAGCCGCCATGTCTGAATCCTGTTCCCCCGTCAGCCCCGTACGTATCGCTGTCATCCAGTACGACCCTCAGGTCGGTCTTGAACACTGTGAGAGCAACGTGAGCAGAGGCCTGGCATTGGCCCGGCGCGCAGCACGCGAAGGTGCCAACCTGATCGTACTGCCTGAACTGGCCAACTCGGGCTACACCTTCAACTCCCGTGCCGAAGCCTATTCCCATGCGCAGGTGCTGCAGGACGGCCCTTGCCTGAAAACCTGGGCCGACTTCGCCAAGCAATACCAGGTATACCTGGCTGCGGGGTTTGCCGAACGCGACGGGCTGAAGCTCTACGACAGTGCAGTGCTGTTTGGCCCCGAAGGCCTGCTTGGGCACTACCGCAAGGCGCATCTGTGGAACCAGGAAAAGCTTTGGTTCACCCCCGGAGATTTGGGGTTTCCGGTATTCGAGACGCCTATCGGCCGTATCGGCCTGCTGATCTGCTGGGACATCTGGTTCCCGGAAGTACCGCGGGTGATGGCCGCGCAAGGCGCCGACATCATCTGCAGCCTCAACAACTGGGTATGGACCCCGCCGCCGTTGTTCGATGATGCAGGGCGTTGTATGGCTTCGTACCTGACCATGACGGCAGCCCATGTCAACAACGTTCATATCGCCGCCGCGAACCGTGTCGGCAGCGAGCGGGGCGGGCGCTTCCTGGGCTGCTCGCTGATCGCCGGTACCAATGGCTGGCCAATCGGCGAGGTGGGCAGTGCAGAAGCCGAAGAGATTATCTATGCCGATGTCGATTTAAGCAGTGCACGCTCGGCACCGATCTGGAACAACCTCAACGACCTGCCAAGAGACCGGCGAACCGATCTCTACGATGCCACCCTTGGCTATCGCTTGCATGCACCTATGCCACGTTGAGGAGTTGCGAATGAACACGCTCCTCTTCTCACGACAGCAGTATTGGCTTGCGTTGATGTTCGGCTGCCTGCTGGTGTTTCTCGCTGTAAGCCTTGCCCATGGCCAATGGCCGAATTATGCACAGAGGGTGGCGACGCTCAATGAGCCGCTCAGCCGCTTGCGCTGGATTGTTGGTGATATCAGTGAAGTGGCTTTCTACAAGCACGAACTGCCCGCGCTTGGCTTGCTGCTGGGCGCGTGCCTGGCACACTGGGCGCAGCTGCGAGGATACCGCTGGCAGGGCTTTGCCATTTGCTATGGCAGCGGATTATGGCCATGGGTGTTTACCAGCTCGCTTTTGGGCTTGCTGCTCAGTCATGTGTTGTGGGGATGGACCTTGGCCAGTGGTACTTGGCAACCCACCTTCGTTGCCTTCGTGTCATTGCCTGCAGCCATGGTATTGCTTTTTGGTGCGGGCTGGCGGGTAACGATCACGGGGGCACTACTGGGGGCGCTACTGGTAACACCGGCCAGCCTGCTGATGGTCAATTACCTGTGTTATCCCCTGCAGTTGCCAGTGGTAGTGGGCAATGTGAGTGGCATGGCAGTGGCAAGCGTCGTGGCCTTCATCCTGTGCAAGCGCTTTCCTTCATGGGTACGCCAATACCGTGAACCCACCGTCGTGGAGCCGGCTGTCAAACAGCCTGATTACGGTGTGGTCTGGACTTTACGGCGGGTTCTGGCCGACTTCAGCGAAGCCCCATTCTTTGGTAATGAACTGGCCAGCCTCGGGCTATTGCTGGGTGTGTTGCTGGCTTACCTGTTGAGCCCGGCTGCTGTGTCATACGGTTCGATGCTGGTGATGCAGATAGTGGCCGGCCAAGCCCTGGCATCCCTGGTCGGCGTTGCAATCTGGCGAGGACAGTGGAAAGCCCGTGGGTGGTACCCTACCTACATTCCGATTGTGTCGATCGTCCCCGCCGCGGTGTTGACACATGGCGGCAGCTGGCAAGTGGTGGTGGCCAGTGCAGTGCTGGGTGCACTGGTGGCTCCGCCGCTGGCAGTGGCGATCACTCAGCGGTTGCCGGCCTATGTGCATGGCTACATCGGCAATGTGGTGTCGATGGCCATCTGCACGCTTGGCATCGTGCCGGTAGTCGGGTTGATTGTGGGGGGAGAAGCATGAGTGAACATTCGAGCCTGCCCAGGCTGTCGATCGCTACTCTGGGCGGTACGGTCAGTATGCAGGCCTGTGCTGTCGGGGATGGTGTAACGCCAAGCCTGGATTGTGAGCGGCAATTGCTTCAGGTTCCACAGTTGCGCGAGATGGCGCAGTTGAACGTTGCTTCATTGTGCCTGCTCCCGAGTGCATCGCTGGGCTTCGCGACGTTGCTGGAGGTGTTGGCATGGGCCCGGGGCGAAGTGGAGCGCGGGGCTCAGGCCTTGGTATTGAGCCAAGGGACCGACAGCCTTGAGGAAACGGCCTATTTCCTGGACCTGCTCTGGTCATTCGATGTGCCATTGGTGATGACCGGTGCCATGCGCTCGGCGAGTCAGCCGGGCAATGATGGGCCGGCCAACTTGTTGGCTGCGGCTCAGGTTGCATTGGCACAAGACAGCCGTGGGCGAGGTGTGCTTGTGGTCATGAATGATCAGGTCCACTGCGCGGCAAGGGTTCGCAAGACGGCCAGCCTGGCGATGGCGGCATTCGAGTCGCCCGGATGTGGCCCGTTGGGCGACGTTGTGGAGGGTGTTGTGTTGTATCGCCATCCGCCCGGGCGACGGAAAGTGTTGCCGTTACCGTATCGCACCGACCAGCGCGTTGCCCTGCTGGAAGCCTGCCTGGACGCAGACACGGCGCTGCTGCGGGCTGTGGCCACATTGGGTTATGAGGGGTTGGTCATCGCCGGTTTCGGTGCTGGGCATGTTTCCGCCAGTTGGTCCGAAGTGCTGGAACACCTGGCGCCCACCTTGCCGGTCATGGTTGCTACGCGCACAGGTAGAGGGCCTACAGCCCGGGCTACCTATGGGTTTGTTGGTGCAGAGATCGACCTGCAGAAAAAGGGCGTCTATATGGCTGGGCAACTCTGCCCGCGCAAATGCCGCATCTTGCTATGGCTGCTGATCGGCACCGGCCGACAGCATGAGCTGCAGGACTGGTTGCACTCCTGAGCCTTCTGCCCGCGCGATCATTCGCGCGGGCAGCCCTTCCGGCGTTGCTGTGCTAGGGTGCACACACTTTTGCTTCCCAGGATTCTTACCCATGCTCCCCGTACTCAGCGAAAAAGAACTCGACCGCCTCGAAGACCTGCTGATCACCTATGGCAATGACTACTCGGTGCTGAACCTGGCCGAGCTCAATGGCTTTTTCGTCGCACTCGCCAGTTCGCCGATCACTGTCCTGCCGGAACAATGGCTGCCGGCGGTAGCGGGTGGCAAGGTACCGAAGTTCAAGAAGCCCGCGCATGAGGAGGCCTACACGGCATTGATGCTGCGTTATGCCAGCCAGGTGGCAGAAGAACTGAGCAATGAGGTCGACCAGTTCGAACCGCTGTTCGAGGAACGCGAAGGCGAGCAGGGCACTGTGATCGTGATGGAGGAGTGGTGTTTCGGCTACATGCGCGGTACCCAGATTGCCGGTTGGGGCGAGTTGCCACCGGAGCAGGCCTTGCTGCTCAAGGCCATTTCGCTACATGGGCTGGAGGATAATTTCGAGCTGCTGGACCAGATGAGCGATGAGGATATCCAGGCCTGTGTGCCGCAGGTGGTCGAGGCTGCGCGTGGGCTGTACCGACATTTCAAAAAGCTGCACTGATCGGATCGTTGGCTAGCGCTCACCTGTAGGCGCCAGCGCAGTGTTTGGAAGCCATTATTCCGCCCCGCGAAATTATGGTTTCCCCTGCGCACTGATTCTGTTGCTAGCCGATCCAGTGCAGCATGTGCTCCATCAGCCCCAGCCCGGCGCTGACCAGGAGCCAAGCCCATGTCGAACCCGATCAAGCTGTACAACTTCCCCAAGTCTGGCCATGCCCATCGCATCGAGTTGATGCTCTCGCTACTGAACCTGCCCACCGAGTTGGTGTTCGTCGACTTGGCCAAAGGCGCCCACAAGCAGCCGGACTTCCTTGCCCTCAACCCGTTCGGCCAGGTTCCAGTCATCGATGACAACGGCACGGTGATTGCCGACTCCAACGCCATCCTCGTCTACCTGGCCAAAAAGTATGACAACGGTGCCTGGCTGCCCGAAGAACCTGCCGCCGCTGCCCGTGTGCAACGCTGGCTATCGGTCGCCGCCGGCCCGCTGGCATTTGGCCCGGCAGCCGCCCGCCTGGTCACGGTGTTCGGGGCTTCGTTCAATACCGACGAGGTGATTTCCCGTGCCCACACCTTGCTCAAGGTGATCGATGCCGAGTTGGCCAACACGCCATTCCTGGCGGGTAGCACACCCACGATCGCGGACATTGCCAACTACTCCTACATCGCTCACGCCCCCGAAGGCAACGTGTCGCTGGAGCCGTATGCCAATGTGCGCAACTGGCTGGCGCGGATCGAGGCACTGCCGCGTTTCGTCCCCATGCCGCGCACCGTGATCGGGCTGCAAACCCACGCCTGAAACCCCGCCATCGCGAGGAGCGCCGCCATGCAACAGTCTCCTGATCACCGCCCCTCACCCTGGCATGCGGGTGAAAAGACCCTGCAGGAAAAGGTCGGTGTAGCAGAACGCATGGAGGCGTTCGGGCAAAAGGTCATTCGTGACCACATGCCCGACCAGCACCGGACGTTCTATCACCAGTTACCGTTCATGGTCGCCGCCAGTGTGGATGCCCAGGGCCGGCCTTGGGCCACGCTGCTGGAAGGGCCAGAAGGGTTCGTAAGCTCGCCCGACCCTCGTATGCTCACGATCCACACCACGTTGCCAGCGGAGGACCCCGCCACCCCCGGGTTGGCAGCCGGGCAGGCCGTCGGTCTGCTGGGGATCGAACTGCACACCCGTCGGCGCAATCGCATCAACGGGCAGATCCGCCACGCTGCACAGGGGCAACTGCAAGTGGCCGTAGAGCAGGCGTTTGGCAACTGCCCGCAGTACATCCAGTTGCGTGACTACACCCGCGTCACCGAACCCGCCCGTGGGCGCTTCGATGCGACAACACTGGATACCTCAACCGTCAGCATGATCCAGGCTGCCGATACCTTCTTCGTCGCCAGCTATGTCGAGCATGCTGACGGCCAGCGCTCGGTGGATGTCTCCCACCGTGGTGGGCGGTCAGGCTTCATCAAGGTCGAAGGCAATCGGCTCACCATTCCCGACTATGCTGGCAATCTGCATTTCAACACCTTGGGTAACCTGGTGGTCAACCCGCGGGCCGGCTTGCTGTTCATCGACTTTAAAAATGGCAATGTGTTGCAACTGTACGGGCGTGCCGAGGTGCTGCTGGACAGCCCGGCCATCCAGGCCTTTGAAGGCGCGGAGCGGTTATGGACACTGCAGGTCGAGCAGGTAGTGTGGCGTCCGGCTGCCGTTGCCCTGCGCTGGGCTTTCAAGGAGTACGCGCCGACCAGTCTGATGACCGGTACCTGGGCCGAGGCCGATGCGCGCCTGGAGCAGCGGCAACAACAGCGCCAATGGCTGGCCTGGCGGGTGCTGCGGGTGGAGCAGGAAAGCCGCGACATCCGCTCGTTCTATCTCGAACCACCGGCAGGCTGCCGTGTGGCCTTTGCCCCTGGCCAGCATCTGCCTGTGCAAGTGCCGCGTGATGGCGAGCCGGCGCTGATCCGCACCTACAGCCTTTCAAGTGCCCCCGACGATGGATTCTTGCGCATCAGCGTCAAAGCCCAGGGCCCGGCTTCGCGGTATTTGCATGAGCGCGTTGTGGCCGGCGATGTGTTGAATGTGCGCCCGCCGATGGGCAGCTTCACGCTTGACCAGCAAAGCACGCGCCCGTTGGTGCTGATCGGCGCGGGCGTGGGTATCACGCCGTTGCTGGCCATGCTGCGCCAGCAGTTGAGGACAGGGCAGGCCCGGCGCATTCATCTGTTCCATGGCGCACGCAGCCTGGCCGACTTGCCGTTCCAGCAGGAACTGGCGGCCTTGCGGCAACAGGCTGGCGAACTACTGCATATACACCGCGCCCTGAGCCAGCCTGAAGGGCACGCGCAGGTCGGTCGTGATTACGAGTTTGCCGGCCGGTTGGGTATCGAACAGGTCAAGGCAACGCTGGCGTTGGACGACTACGATTTCTACCTGTGTGGCCCGGGCAGCTTCACCCAGCAGCTTTACGAAGGGCTGCGTGGGGTGCATGTGCCGGATGCGCGGATTCACGCCGAAGCGTTTGGCCCGTCGACGCTGCGGCGGCACACCGACGCAGACCAGCCAATCCTGCAACAGCCACCTGCCGCTGACGAACCGGTGCCGGTGTATTTTGCCGCGTCGGCCAAGGAGGCTCGCTGGGTACCCGGTAGCGGCACCTTGCTGGAACTGGCCGAGGCGCGTGGGCTGGCACCGGAGTTCAGTTGCCGGGGTGGTTCGTGTGGTACCTGCAAGACCCGGCTGGTGAGCGGCCAGGTGCATTATCCGAATCCGCCGGCAGAGTTGCCGGAGGCAGGGTCGGTGCTGATCTGTTGCGCTGTGCCGGCGAAGGTGGAGGAGGGGGGGCAGGCGTTGGTGCTGGATGTCTGATTCAAGCCAGTCGCAGGTGCGGGCTTGCCCGCTAAGAGGCCGGCACAGCTAACACCAGGCATCCAGATGAAAGATAATCCCCACGCCTCTTAACCTTCAGGAGCCCGCATGGACCAGATCCACCTGATGAAGGTGTTCGTCGCCGTCGGCGAGCTGGAAAGCTTCGCCGCTGCTGCTCGCCGTCTGGACATTTCCCCGGCCGCCGTCACCCGCGCCGTCAGCGCCCTGGAAGAGCAGCTCGGGGTCAAGCTGTTGCTGCGCACAACACGCAGCGTGCGCCTGACCGAGGCCGGCGGCCGCTATCTGGAAGACACCCGGCACATCCTCGCCAGTATCCACGAGGCCAATGAAGCCGCTGCCGGTATCAATGCGACTCCCAGGGGCGACCTGGCAGTGACCGCGCCAATCCTGTTCGGCAAGAAGTTCGTCATGCCGTGCATCGTCCGTTACCTGCAGCAGTACCCGGAAGTCGATGTTTCCGCGTTCTTTCTCGACCGCGTGGTGAACATGGTCGAAGAGGGCATGGACGTGGCCGTGCGCATCGGGCCGTTGCCCGACTCCGGGTTGAAGGCGCTGCGGGTGGGCAGGGTGCGGCGCATGTTGTGTGCATCCCCCGACTACCTGGCGCGTCATGGTGTGCCAAAGCACCCGTCGGACCTGGCCGGGCATGCGGTAATCGGCACCACCAACCTGTCGCCGCGGGCCGGTTGGCGCTTCGGCGTGACCGACGAGCCGACCTTGGTGCGCATGAAGCCACGGCTGACGGTAACCAGCAATGACGGGGCAATCGCCGCTGCCAGCGGCGGGCTGGGCATTGCCCGGCTGCTGTCGTATCAGGTCGTCGACGAACTGGCCAGCGGGCAGCTGCAGGTGCTGCTGGCCGAGTACGAAGAGGCGCCCTGGCCCATTCATGTGCTGCACCGCGAAAGCAAGTACGGTTCGGCCAAGGTCAGGGCCTTTATCGACATGCTGGCGCAAGGATTGCGCGATCAGCAGCTGGATTGAGAACCTGCATCGCGTCGAGAAATGATGCGAAACAATGTTTGATACCGTGGCGGCCGTTTTTCACGCAACCCGCTCACAACGCCTGATACTGCATCCTGAACCCCAGGTTCATTGCCTCCCCTCGGTGCAACAATCGCAACCCTGGCCGCGCTGGCAGGTGGTGCGCATTGATGGGGTGGCTAACCGGCTCAAAGCAGAAAAAACCTTGCCCTTGCGGGCAAAACAGCAAGAAGTGTCCAGCCTCGTTGGCACTGCACGCCAGTCGATAACCCGCGCTGGGCTGTTCGATCACGCACTCCCCTGGCCAGCCACTGAAGGCGTGATCAACCACTGCCTCGGGCAAACGCCTCATGGCATTGAAACGCCATTGCTCAGGCACCTCGGCCTCGTACGAAGGCAACCGCCCATCCTCGGCCAGCCACACCTTGCGCGCAGTTGCGTACAACTTGGTATCGGGATACCGCGGAAAGTAGGGATGCAGCCCCAGGCCATACCAGGTAGCTGGCTCACCCTGGTGCATCACATGCAGGTCCAGGTTCAGGCAACCTTCATGCAGGTGCACATCCAGCGTGGCCTGGTAGGCAAACGGCACGGCACTGTCCAGCGTCAACCGAGCTTGCTGTTCACTGTGGTGTTCTACCTGCCAGGCCTGTTGCCAGGCACTGCCATGAATCGGGTAAGGGTCATGTCCGGTATTCGCTAACAGTGCCTGCCACCCCTCGGGCCGGGCAAAGCCACCCTCGCCAATACGGTTGGACCACGGCGCCAGCGGGTAGCAGGCCAGGCGTCGGGGTGTACCGCTGGCCAGCGCGGCCGCGTCGGTATGGCGCAGCAGTGCCTGCCCGGTCGCCTTTACCTGCCAGTTGACCAGGCTGGCGCCCACTTCCGGGGCCAGGCTCAGGTGTGTCAGGCGGTCTTGCAGGTGCAGTTCGGTCACAGCCATGCAGGGCTCCTTTGTGGAAGATCAATCATTTGGCCCGGCGGTAGGTGAGCAGCACGATACCGCACACCACCACCGCGCCGCCGACCAGCTGCACAGTGCTCAGGTGCTGGTCGAGCAAGGCCCAGCCCAGCAACAACGTGGCGATGGGTTCAACGTTCATTACCGGTGCGTTCTGCGCCATGTTCAGGCGAGGGACACAGACGAACAGCAAGCTGAAGGCCAGGCCATACAGCACTACCAGAGTGGCCAGGGCCGCCCAGCCACTGCTGCTGCCTGGCAGTGACAAACCGGATGGGATCACCCCGCTTGCGCCTGCAACCAGCATGCTGGAGAACACGATCAGCAGGGTCAGCAGGCTGCGTACAGGGCCGCGCACGGCAGCCAGTTTTTGGTCGGTGATCCACAAGGCACAGGCAAAGGCACAGGCCGCGCCGAAAGCCAGGCTTACCCCTAATGCCCAGTGCGGGTTGGCCGCAGCGCTGTCGGCCAGGTGTGCCGGCACATCCAGCGCCAGTACCAGGCCGCACAGAATCAGGCCCATGAACAACACCGTGCGGCCGGTGGGGCGTGCACCGCCCAGTGCCCATGTGAGCAGCGCCAGCAGCATCGGGAACGTGTTGCCCACCAGCAGCGCCAAGGCTACCGGAATGCGTGCGACTGCCGAATAAAGGCACAGGCTTTGGGTGGCGATCAGCAGGCCGAGCAGCAGTTGCCAATGCCGGGTACCGGCGGGCAGGCTCAGGGCCTGGCGTTGCCACAGCAGCAGGCAGGCAAGCACCAGCAAGGTAATACCTGAACGGCAGAGAATGGCCAGCAGCACGCCGGTGCCGTTGTCGAATGCGATGCGAGCGGCAATGTGGTTGCCGGCGAATGAACAGGCCAGCAGGGCCAGCAAGGCGATTGCCAGTTTGCGTGGGAATAGAGGTACAGCCGAGGAGGGGGCAGCCATGTGCAGGATCCGTTGCAGGTAGGGCCAAGGGGGCTGCTTTGCAGCCCATCGCAGCCCCGGTTTTATTTACAGCACCACACTGGGCAGCCACAGCGAGATGGCCGGAATGTAGGTCACCGCCATCAGCACCATGAACAGCGCCAGGTAGAACGGCAGCATTGCCTTGATCGTCGACTCGATGCTCACCTTGCCGATGGCTGAGCCGACGAACAGCACGGCGCCCACCGGCGGTGTGATCAGCCCGATGCCCAGGTTCACCAGCATGATCATGCCAAAGTGCACCGGGTCCACGCCGATACCGGTGATCACCGGCAACAGGATCGGCGTAAGAATCAGGATCAGCGGCGCCATGTCCATCACCGTGCCCAGCAGCAACAGCATGAAGTTGATGCACATCAGGACCACATAGCGGTTGTCCGAGAGGGTCAGAAACGCCGTGGTGATCTTTGACGGGATCTGCATCAGCGTCATCACGTAACCAAAACTGGCAGCAAAGCCGATGAGGATCATCACGATCGAGATGGTCCGTACCGTGCGGTGCATCAGCTTGGGCAGGTCGCGCCACTTGTAGTCGCGGTAGATGAACATGGTCACGAAGAACGACCACACCACCGCCACTGCTGCCGATTCAGTCGCGGTGAACATGCCCGACAGAATGCCGCCCAGAATGATCACCATGGCCATCAGGCCCCACAGCGCTTCGCCGGCTATCTTCAACGCCTGGCGCATCGGGATCACTTCACCCTTGGGGTAGTTGCGCTTCTTGGCAAAGATCAGGCACAGGCCCATCATCACGGCGCTCAGCAGCAACCCGGGCATCACACCTGCCATGAACAGCGAGCCAATGGAAACCGTACCGCCCGCCGCCAGCGAGTACAAAACCGAGTTGTGGCTGGGCGGAGTCAGCAGCGCCTGTACCGAGCCGCTGACGGTCACGGCGGTGGAGAACTCGCGCGGGTAGCCTTTGCGCTCCATCTCCGGGATCAGCACCGAACCCACCGACGCGGTGTCCGCCACCGACGAGCCGGAGATTGCGCCGAAGAAGGTCGAGGCCATGATGTTGACCAGCGACAGCCCGCCACGCACGAAGCCCACCAGTACCCCGGCAAACGCCACCAGTCGCCGTGACATTCCGCCTTCGGCCATGATCGCACCGGCCAGCACGAAGAACGGAATCGCCAGCAGCGAGAATTTGTTAACCCCACTGGCCACCTGGATCATCATCGCCTGAAGCGGGATGTCGATCCACCAGGCGCCAATCAATGCCGACAGGCCCAGGGCGTAGGCCACTGGCATGCCCAGCAGAATAAGGGCAATGAAGCTGCCCAACAGAATGAACGCATCCATTTATGCTGCTCCTTCGTTTTCTTCCAGGTGGTCGAAGCGCACAACCTTGCGGTGGCTCTGATCGCCCAGCAGGAGCCTTTCCAGCACAAAGACCAGGGTCAGCAAGCCACCGATCGGGATCGGCGCATAGGTCATGCCCACCCGCACCCCCGGCAGTGACGCCAGAAACTGGTTCCAGGTGGTGATGCACAGCTTGGTGCCGTAGTACGTCATGAACACGCACACCAGAATCATCAGCACTTGCACCAGTAGCGCGGCCAGGCTGCGCTGCATCGGTGGCAGGCGGTCGGTGATCATCGTCACCGCCATGTGTGCCCCGGCCCGGTAGCTTGCGGCGGCGCCGACGAAGGTGAACACCACCATCAGCAGGATGGCCACTGGCTCCGGCCAGCTGGCGCCGGTGCCGAGCACGTAGCGGGCGAAGATGCCCCACGGAATGATCAGTGACATGGTCAGGATCGACAGGCCGGCAACCCAGGTGCAGGTGCAGTACAGCGTGTCGTTCACACGCAGGAACAGGTTTTTCATGGGCATCACCAAAGCGGCAATGCGGCGGGCGCCGCGCTGCCGAGGTCGTTCGGGAAGGGGCGCGGTTACTGGACAGCGTTGATACGTTTCATCAGGTCGGCGTACTGCGCGCCGTATTTTTCGCGTACCGAAGCGGTGGCGTCGTAGAACGGCTTCTTGTCGACGGTAATGAATTCGACACCGGCGGCCTTGAGCTTCTCTTCGCTGGCGGCGGTCTTGGCATCCCACAGCGCGCGCTCTTCCATCTGTGCTTCACGCGCCACCTTCTTCACCAGCGCCTGCTGCTCGGGGCTGAGCTTGTTCCAGGTGGTCTTGGACATCACAACCGGCTCCGGGAGGATCAGGTGGCCAGTGAGGGTGTAGTACTTGGCGCTCTGGAAGTGGTTGTGCTCAAGTAGCGTGGGCGGGTTGTTCTCGGCACCATCGATCACGCCAGTCTGCAGGGCACTGAAGATTTCCCCGGTGTCCATGGCGATGCCGTTGCCGCCCATGGCGTTCATCATGTCGATGAACAGCGGGTTGCCCTGCACGCGAATCTTCATGCCCTTGAGGTCTTCCAGGCTGCGCACCGGCTTTTTCGTGTAGATGCTGCGCGAGCCCCCATCCATCCAGGCCAGGGCTACCAGGTTGAAATCGGAATTGGTGATCTTGTCGAGAATTTCCTGGCCGATCTCGCCGTCGATGATCTTGCGCATGTGATCATGGTCGCGGAACACGAACGGCATGTTGAACACGTTCACATCCGGCACCACCGGGCCGACTATCCCTAAGCTGACACGGGTCATTTGCACGGCACCGATCTGTGCCTGTTCGATCACTTCCTTTTCAGAACCCAGAACGCCGCCGGCGAACATCTTGAAGGTGATTTCGCCATTGCTGGCGTCTTCCAGCTTTTTACCCATGTTCTGTTCCGCCACCACGGTCGGGTACCCGGCCGGGTGAATTTCGGCGAACTTGATGTCCAGCGCCGAAGCAGGCATGGCCACGCTGAAGGCGAACGGGAGTACGGCAAGGAGCAGCTTGCGTTTGAACGTCATGATGAAACTCCGTGGTTTTTATTATCTGGTTTCGTGGGTACAAGTGTGGGTATGGCTAGGGGGCTTCAGCCCCGGTAGGCAGGTTCCTCCAGGCCCTTGGTGCCCGGGTCGAGGGCAAATACCCCGCCAGCCAGGGGCTGGTCGCTGAGGTCGATGCCCGTGGGGCGGATCGAGGTAACGTACAGAATGTCCAGGCTGGCGCCGCCAAAGGCACACATTGCCGGCTTTTTCACCGGCACGCGGAGCGATCGGTCGAGGCGACCTTCGGGGGTGAAACGGTGGATCTGCCCGGCGTCGTTGCCGCAGATCCAGTAGCAGCCGTCCTGGTCAATGGCGGCGCCATCCGGGCGGCCGGGGTAGTCGCGCATGTCGATGAACAGCCGTTTGTTGTGCGGTGTGCCGCTGTCGATGTCGTAGTCGAAAGCCCACACCTTCTGCACGTTCGGGTGCGAGTCGGACAGGTACATGCGCGTGCCGTCGGGGCTGAAGGCCAGGCCGTTGGGCACGATCATGCCGTCCTGCTGCAGGTGCAGGTGGCCTTCGCCGTCCAGCCGGTACAGCGCGCCCACGTGGGCACCTTGCTGCATGTCCAGCAGCATGGTCCCGGCCCAGAAGCGGCCCTGACGGTCGCAGCGGCCATCGTTGAAGCGCATGCCGGCCTGAGCGTGCTGCACGTTGCTGAGCAGCCGGCTGTCCAGGCTGCCGTCCGCCATGGCCTGGAGCTGAAAGATGCCGCTTTCCATGCCCGCAACCCAACCCTGACCGCTGCGGGCGATGCAGGCCAGCATCTCGTCGCCCTGCCAGCACTGGTGTTTGCCATCGGCCGCTTGCCAGCGATGCAACTGGCGAGCGGGAATGTCTACCCAGTACAAGGCCTGTTCACCGGGGTGCCACACAGGGCTTTCGCCGGTACCGTTGCGGGCGTCGACGATCAGTTCGCAGTTCATGGCCGTGCCTCCTGGCGAGGGGTCAGTTGAACGGGCCGGCCACGGCGAAAGCGCCGCCCTGGTAGACCATGCTCGGGTCATCGGCGGCGGGGGCCGGTTGGGCCTCCACGGCAGCGCGGAAGGTTTCGGAGCTGTCCTTGGGTACATAGCCCAGGTGCGCGGCATGGCGGTTGTCCCACCACACGGTGCGATTGTCGGACGCGCCATAGACAATGGTGTGACCAACGCCGGGGGTGAACAGCCCGCGTTCGATCAACTGCACCAGGTCGTCGTAACTGAGCCAGGTGCAGAGCATGCGCAGGTTTTGTGGCTGCGGGAACGACGAGCCGATGCGAATGCTGACGGTCTCGATGCCGTAGCGGTCAAAATAGAAGCTGGCCACATCTTCGCCGTAGCACTTGGACAGCCCGTAATAGCTGTCGGGACGGCGCGGCGCGTGAGCGTCGATGCGCTCATCCTGGCGATAGAAACCGATGGTGTGGTTGGAGCTGGCGAAGATGATGCGCTTGACCCCATGCTTGCGCGCCGCCTCGTACACGTGGAACACGCCGCAGATATTCGGGCCGAGAATCTCTTCGAAGGCGTGCTCGGTAGAAACCCCGCCGAAGTGGAGGATGGCGTCTACGCCCTCGACCAGGGCATGCACCGCAGCCTTGTCGGCCAGGTCGCAGGTAATGACTTCTTCATGCGGGCCCGCGGCCGGGGCCATGGGGCTGATATCAGACAGGCGCAGGACCTCGGCGTAGCCTTGCAGGCGTTCGCGAAGGACCTTGCCCAGGCCGCCTGCGGCTCCGGTGAGCAGCAGGCGATTGAAGGGAGTAGTGGTCATGGCCAGCTCTTGTTGTTAATTGTTGTAGGTTGTCGTATGACTTGGCTGATTATTGGCGGTGGTTCTGTGTGTTGTCAATGAGGCTTGGGCGGCTTTTGCCGGCCTTTTCTCGTGTAAAAATACGAAAGGCCTGCGCGGTCGCCCTTAGGAGCGGGTTTACCCGCGAAGAGGCCGGCCCCTGCTGGCCAATCTCCACCCGCCGTTCACCGTTGCCGCCACCACCGTATTCGCGGGTAAACCCGCTCCTACACCTGATCAATGTTGGACACAGGTCGGTGGTTGGGCACAGGCCGTTGTAGGAGCGGGTTTACCCGCGAAAGGGCCGGGCCTGCTGGCCAATCTCCACCCGCTGTTCACCGTCGCCGCCGCCACCGTATTTGCGGGTAAACCCGCAGGTCTTGATCAGAGCAGCGACAATGGATAGTTGAAGATCAACCGGTTCTCATCAAACTCGTTATTGCTGTAATCCCGGCGAATCGACGCGTTACGCCATTTCACGCTCAAATCCTTGAACGCCCCGCTCTGGATCACATACGCAAGCTCCGTTTCACGCACCCACTCCTTGCCATCGGTCACGCCCCCGCTGTGCACATCGCGCCCGCTGATGTAGCGGTTCATCAGGGTCAACCCCGGTACCCCGACGGTGACGAAGTTGAAGTCATGGCGCACCTGCCACGAACGCTCGTTGGCATTGTCGAAGCTGGAGTTGTAACTATCGTTGGCCAAGGTCCCGCCACTGGTGCCGTTCACCCGCATCCAGGTATCACCATCGACTTTCTGCAGCCCCACCCAGAAGGTGCTGCCGCCGTACTTGGCCGAGAACATCCCCGAGTAGGTCTTGTTGTCCAGCTGCCCGGCGCGTTCGGAGCCGTCCTCGTCGCCATGGAAGTAGCCCAGGTTGGCCCCCAGGGTCCAGTCACCCACCGGCTGGCTGTGGCTCAGTTGCAGGTATTGCTGCTGGTACACGTCCTTCAGCACCGCATTCCAAAGCCCCACCAGCGTGCGGTCCTGGTTGAACTTGTACTCGCCGCCGACGAAGTTGAAACGGTCCGACACGCCGCCGCCGTAGCTCATGTCTTCCATGCTCGCGTCGTTACGCGGGCTGTTGCCGCGGAACTGGCCGCCGTACAGGGTCAGCCCGGCGATTTCGTTGGAGGTCACCTGCCCGCCACGAAATGTTTGCGGCAACGAACGCCCGTCGTCCGAACGCAGAATCGGCAGCACCGGCATCCATTCACCGATCTTCAGTTCGGTCTTGGAAATACGCGCCTTGCCCGCCACTGCCAGGCGCCCGTAATCGTCGGCTGGCCGGCCATCGTCATGGCGAGGCAGCAACGCCGTACCATAAGTGCCGCCACCACCGTCGAGCTTGGCCGACCACATCCCCAGCACATCAACGCCAAAGCCGATTGGCCCTTCGGTGAACCCCGAGCGGGCATCGAGAATGAAGCTTTGCGTCCACTCCTCGGCCTTGCTTTGCGGGTTGCTGGGGTTGGTGAAGTTGCGGTTGATGTAGAAGTTGCGCAACCCGAGGGTGGCCTTGCTGTCTTCGACAAATCCCGCAGCCAGGCTGGTGCCCGGCAGGCCGGCGATAACCCCGGCGCCAAGCAGGGCGAAGGGCAGGGTGTGGCAGATTTTCATTATTGTTGTGCTCCCTAAGGGTGTGGCAGCCCGTCCACCGGGCACGCGCAAGCGGCCTGCGGCAGGGGCGGGTAGATAACGGGCCGGTCAGGGCCAGGGGTGAACGCGCGGTAACCGGGCGCTACGTACTGGCAGGCGTACGCGAGCTGGCCGGGGGAAGAGGGGTATGCAACAGACGTAGGTGTAGGGGGATGGATGTCGACATGAGTTCGTCCACTGATTGTTGTTTTTGTTATGCGTTGTCGTACAACTGTGGGCGATTATTAGCAAGGGGGAGGAGGGCTGTCAACGGCTGATCGCAGAGCAATAAGGTACTAGACGCCAAAAACTGAGCGGCAGAGGCTCTACCCTGAACGCGCTGCAGGCATACTACAACTGCCTTGCACCATGCCACGCACGTACGCGAGCGGGCTTGCCCGCGAACACGGGTAAAGCCCGCGCCATCCACCCCATTGGCTGCCTCGCACCGCAAACTGGGGAAAGGTTACAATTCAAATCGAAACAGCGGTGGCCCCATCCCCGAGCCTGCGCTATCTTCAGATCTGGCCTCGCCCTTGACCACTTAGACTGGCATGTCCAGTCCCGGCATCCTTGCTGGTGCCGTACCCCTCCTGTCGGCAGGGGCGAGGCCTCTTAATTTGAAGGGAATGGCGCTGTGGTCACTTCCGGCAGACAAACTGCCATTGCAGAATAGCCAAGATCAGTGCATTGTAATGACAATCGTCTTTACATGAGGGCTATGTCATGGCTTCTATCAATATCCGCGTCGACGATGATCTCAAAGCCCGCGCCTACAAAGAGCTCGATCGCCTCGGTGTCACCCCCTCCGAACTCATGCGCCAGGCCCTGCAATATGTAGCTGAGCGGGGCAAGCTACCCTTTCGGCCGGTCCTGATGACCGAGGAAGATGAAGACCTCATTGCCACTGCACAAGAGCGGCTTGCTTCTCCGCAGCGCGTGAGGGTCCAGCTGGATGACCTATAGCCTCGACTTCGATGCCCGCGCATTGAAAGAGTGGAAGAAGCTGGGCGATACCGTGCGTCAGCAGTTCAAGAAGAAACTGGCAGAGGTCCTGCTGAACCCTCGAATCGAGGCAAACCGCCTTCACTCGCTGCCGGATTGCTACAAGATAAAGCTTCGCAGCAGTGGGTACAGGCTGGTTTATCAGGTCATTGACCAAGAGATCGTGGTTTTTGTCGTCGCTGTCGATCGTCGTGAAAGAGACCAAGCTTACAAAAAGGCTGCTGAGCGACTTGAGTAGGCTTCAAGGATTTGGCGGTCCCAGGTCGCAATCTCAAGGTAAATCACCGCCTCAAAGCTAGAGCTCTACT
>NZ_JBICJS010000022.1:0-2756 GCF_043103305.1 Pseudomonas sp. YQ_5
ATGCCTGGGGGATTTGCGCGCGCACGACTTGGTGCATGGCTCGATCTCGCGTCGTACAAACAAGGCGGTCGCGCGCGCCTTGGCGCATGGCTCGATCTCGCGTCGTACAAACCAGGCGGTCGCGCGCGCCTGTCACAGGCGTCACTGGCCCGAAACAAACGTAGGAGCGAGCGCAGCTCGCGATGCGCCGCGCGGGCGGCGCTCGATCTCACTGGCGCTGAAGATGGCACGGCAAGCACCAGGAAGCCCATGATCGAAACCGCTTATCACGCCGTAAGATCTTTCGATTGGACGCCCCCTCCCCACGCTCCATAGGCTGGAAAAAAGCATCGAAGCGTGAGGATTCATCGCATGAGCCAGGACGAACACATCAGGGACTACAAGGGCGCCGCCGCCGGCTGGGGGGCGCTGAAAAGCGTGACCAAGAGCTGGCTGGGCAGCGAAAATGCCTTCAAGAACCTGCGGGCCATGCTCAAGACCAACCAGAACGGCGGCTTCGACTGCCCCGGCTGTGCCTGGGGCGAGTCGCCGGAAAGCGACATGGTCAAGTTCTGCGAGAACGGCGCCAAGGCGGTCAACTGGGAAGCCACCGGCCGCTCGGTCGACCCGGCTTTCTTCGCCAAATACAGCGTCAGCGCGTTGAAGGAGCAGACCGACTACTGGCTCGAATACCAGGGCCGCCTCACCCACCCGATGCGTTACGACGCCGCCACCGACCACTATGTCGAAACCACCTGGCAGGAGGCCTTCGAGCTGGTCGCCAGGCACCTGCATGCGCTTCAGTCGCCAGATGAGGCCGAGTTCTACACCTCGGGCCGGGCCAGCAACGAGGCGGCGTTCCTCTACCAACTGTTCGTGCGCGCTTACGGCACCAACAACTTCCCTGATTGCTCGAACATGTGCCACGAAGCCAGCGGCGCGGGCATGTCGGAAACCCTCGGGGTGGGCAAGGGCACCGTGGTGTTCCACGACCTGGAACTGGCCGACGCGATCTTCGTCATTGGCCAGAACCCCGGCACCAACCACCCGCGCATGCTCGAACCCCTGCGGGAAGCGGTCAAGCGTGGTGCCCAGGTAGTCTGCTTCAACCCGCTGAAAGAGCGTGGCCTCGAGCGCTTCCAGCACCCGCAGCACCCGTTCGAAATGCTCAGCAACGGCTCCGAGCCGACCTCCAGTGCCTACTTCCGCCCGGCCTTGGGTGGGGACATGGCGGCAATGCGCGGCATTGCCAAATATTTGTTGCAATGGGAGCGCGAGGCGCAGGCCAAGGGCGAGCCGGCGGTGTTCGACCATGCCTTCATCGCCGAGCACACCAGCGGCGTCGACGATTACCTGGCGACGGTGGACGCCACGTCCTGGGAGCACATCGTCAAACAGTCGGGCTTGACCCTGGCCGAGATCGAGCTGGCCGCCCGCATGTATCGCAAGGCCGAACGGGTCATCATGTGTTGGGCCATGGGCGTCACCCAGCATCGCCATTCGGTGCCGACCGTGCAGGAAATCGTCAACCTGCAGCTGCTGCGCGGCAACGTCGGCAAACCCGGCGCAGGCCTGTCGCCGGTGCGTGGCCACAGCAACGTGCAGGGTGACCGTACCATGGGCATTGACGAGAAACCCTCGGCGGCGCTACTCGATGCCATCGAACAACGCTTCCAGTTCAGTGTGCCGCGTACCCATGGGCACAACGCGGTGTTGGCGATCAAAGCCATGGAAGAGGGACGGGCCAAGGTGTTCATCGGCTTGGGCGGCAACTTTGCCCAAGCCACCCCGGACACCGCGCGCACCCACGCGGCGCTGCAGAACTGCGCGTTGACCGTGCAGATTTCCACCAAGCTCAACCGCTCGCACCTGGTCACCGGCCGCGATGCGCTGATCCTGCCGTGCCTGGGCCGTACCGAAATCGACCTGCAGGCCGAAGGGCCGCAAGGCGTGACTGTGGAGGACACCTTCAGCATGGTGCACATCTCCCACGGCCAGTTGCGCCCGCGCTCGCCGCATATGCGCTCGGAGCCCTGGATCATCGCCGGCATGGCCAAGGCTACGCTGGGTAACCAGCCGATAGACTGGGAGTTTGCGGTGGCCGACTACAGCCGTATTCGTCAGATGATCGCAGACGTTATCCCTGGTTTCGCCAGCTTCAATGAGCGCTTGCAGCAGCCGGGCGGTTTCCACCTGGGTAACACCGCCGCCGATCGCAACTTCCGAACGGCCACGGGCAAGGCCCGGTTCATGCCCCACGCGCTGCCCGAGGAGCTGGTCAATGCCAAGGTGCTGGCCCGGGGTGACAAACCCGACCTGATCCTGCAGACCCTGCGCTCGCACGACCAGTACAACACCACCCTGTATGGCCTGGACGACCGCTACCGTGGGGTGTTCGGCCTGCGTGAAGTGGTGTTCGTCAATGAGGCGGACATCCGTCGCCTGGGCTTCGAACCGGGTGAGCAGGTGGACCTTGTGTCGTTGTGGGAGGATGGCATGGAGCGGCGGGTGTCGGGGTTCCGCCTGGTGGCGTATGACGTGCCGGAGGGGCAGGCGGCGGCGTATTACCCGGAAACCAACCCGTTGGTACCGCTGGAAAGTTATGGTGAGGGGACCTATACCCCGACCTCGAAATTCGTGGCGATCAAGGTCGTGAAAGCCAAGGCGGGGAACCGCATTGCGGCGGTGTTGGCCACGGATTGATGGGGTGCCTGTACTGGCCCCTTCGCGGGTGAACCCGCTCCTACAGGACCCCACAGCGTTTGAGGTTGAGGTGA
>NZ_JBICJS010000023.1:0-1218 GCF_043103305.1 Pseudomonas sp. YQ_5
ATGCGCCATGCACGCCAGTCGTTCAACGCCCGGCTGTAGCGCCAACGCGCTGTAGCCGGCGTAATCATCGGTCATCACGTAACCGCGATAGCCCTCCAGCAGGCGCAGCGGCACCTCCTGCGCGCGGCTGGTGGTGTAATCGAACAGCACGACTTGTCGATCAGGCGGGCCACTGGCCTGCACCCACATCCAGGATTGACTGGTCGGATCACGATCCGGCTCTTTGAGCACCTGCACGCGAGTTTCATCGCAATGGATCACCGGGCTTTCCAGCAGGCGGTCACGCATCAGGTTCAGCAGTGGCTGAAAGTGTTCGCTGCACTGGATGACCCAGCGGGCCAGGGTTTGCCGGGGGATCTCGATACCATGTCGGTTCAGCACCGTCTCGAAGCGGTGCAGCGGCAGGCCATCGACGTATTTGGTGGTCAGCAACATCGCCAGCACGCTGGGACTGGCCATGCTCTTTTCAATCAATTGGGCCGGCTTGTCAGCGGTGACCGGCGCGGTTTCGCAGCCACGGCAGCCATAGATTTTGCGTACGTGTTTAAGCACACGGATCTGCATCGGCACGATGTCGAGTTGTTCGCTGGTTTGCTCGCCAATCACGTGTTTGCGGCAACCACAGGCGCAAGTCAGTTCGTGCTCGGGCAAGTCATGAATGACTTCAATGCGTGGCAGGTCAGCCGACAGTGGCTTGCGTTTGCCGCGCTGCTTGCTTGGCGCAACAACTTCTTCGTCGGCATCATCAGCGGTAGGTACCCACTGACTTTCGGGTTCATTGAACAACGCCAGTTGGGGCGTGTTGGACTCGACGGTTTGCTCGGACTTGCGATTGAATAATCGGTCACGCAGCAGCTTGACCTGTTCCTTAAGGTCGACGATCTGACCTTTGTCGACCGTGCGCTCGGCCAACAACTGCGCAAGCAGTAGTTTGAGCGCGACAGGGTCGTCAGGAAGGTTATCGGGCACTGAAATCATGGCCCGGATTATACCCGCTCAGGCGACGAAACGAGGAGTCAAAACCTGATGCGGACGGTTGCGCCAGAGATCGAAACCGTCGAGTAGCCAATTCAGTTCCTGGACGGTCAGTACGATAGCTTCGTCGGTCGCGTCGGGTGAAGTTTTGAAACGCTCGGCTTCGAGGCGCTTGAGCCAAAGGCAGAAGCCGTTGCGCTCCCAATACAACACCTTGATGCGGTTACGGGCTTTATTGAGGAA
>NZ_JBICJS010000024.1:0-15540 GCF_043103305.1 Pseudomonas sp. YQ_5
ATTCCTGTGGGATATGCACGCGAACGCTTTGGCGCATGGCTCGATATCGCGTCGTACGAACAAGGCGGTCGCGCGCGCCTGGCACAGGCGTTACTGGCCCGAAACAAACGTAGGAGCGAGCGCAGCTCGCGATGCGCGCCGCGCGGGCGGCGCTGGATCTCACCGGCGCTGCACATCCCGCCCCTACAAACCGTGATTCTGCATCTTGCGCCGTCGCCACCCGCGCAACCGTTGCTCCAGCTGCAGCGGGCTGTCCAACTGCTGGCGTCTGGCCTGGCTGAACAGGATCAGCGCCAGTTCTGCCGTCACCTGAGCATCGGCGCTGGCGTGGTGGCGCTCTTCAACCTGCAAGCCAAACCGCGCTACCCAGTCATCCAGCCCGGCCTCGCGCAGCACTGTGTCGGGGTTGAGCATCGGCGCCAGTTCGGCAATATCGAGGAACGGCGACTGCAAGCGGTAACCCAGGCTCTCCTTCAGCGCACGCGCCAGCATGCGCTGGTCGAATGGCGCGTGAAACGCCAGCACCGGGCTGTCGCCAATGAAATCGAGCAAATCCAGCAGGGCCTCGGCCGGGTCGCAACCGGCAGCCAGGGCGCTAGGGCCCAAGCCGTGGATCAGTACGCTGGCGTTGGTCTTCTGCAAAGGCCGGTGCAGCGTACGTTCGAACTGCTGGGCAAAGTCGATGGCACCGTCTTCGATGGCCACCGCCCCGATCGACAGCACCTGATCACGGTTGGGGTTGAGCCCGCTGGTCTCCAGGTCCAGCACCACCCAGCGCTGCTCGCGCAAGGTACATACCCCCAGCGGCACGGGCTTGGGCAATCGGGCCAGGCGCTGGCGTGTGGTGTGGTCCAGTTCGGGCGCGCTGGGGCGCAGCCAGGTAAACAGGCTCACAACTGGTACCGCAAGGCCAGGCTGCTTTGCAAGCGTTGGGCCTGGCGCAGGGACTCGCGCAGGATGCGGCGGTCAAGGTGGTTGAGGCTGTCCGGGTCGACCCGGTTGGAATAGGGCAGGTTGTCGCGTATCTGGCGCTGGTGCTGCTGCATGCGGGTTTGCTGGATGAAGTGGTAGGCCTCTTCATAGGCGGCGCCGTCCAATGGCTCGATCACGCCCTTGGCCACCAGTTGGCGCAGGCGCTCCAAGGTATTGCAGGCACCTATGCCATTGGCCAGGGCCAGCAAACGGGCACCATCGACGAAGGGCGTCAGCCCCTGGACCTTGAGGTCGAGGGTCGCCGCCTTGTCGTTGCCCTGGCGTGTCAGCACGAACTCGCGCAACCGTCCCACCGGAGGGCGTTGGCGCAGGGCGTTGTCAGCCATCATGCGCTGGAAGATGCGGTTGTCGGCTACCTGTGCCAGCAGGCCTTGGCGCAGTTGCTCGCAACCTTGCTCGTCACCCCACACCACCCGCAGGTCGAAGTAGATGCTCGAACCCAGCAGGTTCTCCGGGCTGGCTTCGCGAACAAACCCGGCAAAGCGCCGCGCCCACTCGCTGCGCGACAGGCACAGTTCGGGGTTGCCGGCCATGACGTTACCCATGCACAGGGTGAAACCGCACTGGGCCAGGCACTGGTTGATGTATTGCGCCAGCGGCAACAGGCGAGCTCGGATGGCGTCGGCCTCGGCGCTGTCGACCGCTTCGAAGAGGATTCCGTTGTCCTGGTCGGTGTGCAGGGTCTGCTCGCGTCGCCCCTCGCTGCCAAAGCACAGCCAGCTGAATGGCACGCCCGGGTCGCCACGTTCGGCCAGGGCCAGTTCGATGACCCGGCACACGGTATGGTCGTTGAGCAAGGTAATGATCTGGGTGATCTGCGTCGACGATGCGCCATGGGCCAGCATGCGTTCCACCAGCTGGCTGATTTCACCGCGCAGCGAGACCAGCGTATCCAGGCGTGGCGCATGGCGTATGGTGCGCGCCAGGTGAACCAGATCGACCCGTTGCAGTGAGAACAGGTCGCGCTCGGAAACCACTCCGCACAGGCGTCCGTTTTCTACCAGGCATACATGGGCAATATGCCGCTCGGTCATGGCCATGGCGGCATCGAAGGCACTGGCCTGGGGTGGGAGGTAGAACGGTTTGGCTGTCATGTGCCGGTCGATGGCGGCGCCCAGGTCGGCATCTGTTGCTGCCACCACCTGGCGCAGGTCGCGCAAGGTGAAAATACCGATGGGGTAGCGTTGCGGGTCGACCACCACGATGCTGCCCACCTGCTGCTCGTGCATCAGCCGCACGGCTTCGCGCAGGGGCGTATCGGCGCTGCACACCACCGGGTGACGCATGGCCAGTTCACCCAGGGGGGTGTTCAGCGAGTACTGGGTGCCGAGGGTTTCCACTGCGCGCTGGCGTACTTGCTGATTGACCTGATCAAGCAGGCTGCTGACACCGCGCAGGGCAAAATCCCGAAACACTTCAGACATCGAGAACACGCGGATGAATGCGGCCTTGTTCAGTTGCAGGCAGAAGGTGTCTTCACCGGCCAGGTGCTCGGTGCGGGTTGCCCGCTCACCCAGCAGGGCTGCCAGCGGGAAGCACTCGCCGCTGGTGATCTCGAACGTGGTCTCGACACCCGGTTTGGCCAGATGCTGGCGCTCGCCAACCACGCGGCCCTGCTTGACGATGTAGAAGTGCTCGACCGGCCCGTCAGCAGGTTTGACGATGCTTTCACCGCAGGCGTAGAAGCGCAGCTGGCACTGCTCGACCAAGAAGGCCAGGTGGCTGTGCTCCATCTGGTTGAACGGCGGAAAGCGCTGCAGGAACTGCAATGTGCCCTGAATGTTTTGCAGTACTGCCGTCTTGCCCGCCTGGCTGTAGGCGTCCTTTTTACTCATGAAACTGACCGTATCGCTATGCCGAACTATATATATCTATATATAGGTACCGGCCATGTTGTTATCTGCCTCCATGGTCGGCTTGCGGCGAGGTGGTGCCCATTGGACGTAAGTCTATGAGCGCCCCTGTCAGAGACCCGACGAAAGGAGAAACGGGTTACGCAAGTACTGCGGTCCTAATGCTGAAGCGGAATTATTTTGACGAGACAAGCATGCCCGAGCACACCGACATCCTGAGCGACGCCGAGCGCGAGGCCTTGGCCGTGATAAACCAGAGTGCGCCTGTGGCTGCCAGGCCGTTGGTGCTTGTGGTGGATGACAACGCGGTTAACCGGGAGGCGCTGATCCTGTACCTGAAAAGCCGGGGCATCGATGCGGTGGGGGCGGATGGGGCCGAGGAAGCCAGGTTGTACCTGCACTACCAGAAGCGTATCGGGTTGATGATTACCGATTTGCGCATGCAGCCTGAAAGTGGGCTGGACTTGATCAGGACAATTCGCGCGTCGGAGCGGGCGGCGTTGTCGATCATTGTGGTGTCGGGCGACACCGATGTGGAAGAAGCAGTGGATGTGATGCACCTGGGCGTGGTGGATTTCCTGCTCAAGCCGGTGGATTTGGGCAAACTGTTGGAGCTGGTGAAGAGAGAATTGAAAATGGATTGATGCGCAGTGGGGGCCGCAAAACGGCCCCTTTGGCGCAGATGTAACTTACAACCCGTTACGCGCCTTGAACTCGCGGCGACGGCGGTGCAGTACCGGCTCGGTGTAACCGTTCGGTTGCTTGCCACCTTCCACTACCAGTTCCACAGCCGCCTGGAACGCCACGTTGTCGTCGAAGTTCGGCGCCATCGGGCGGTACAGGGGGTCGCCAGCGTTCTGCTGATCGACCACCACGGCCATGCGCTTGAGGCTTTCCAGCACCTGTTCCTGGCTGACCACGCCGTGGCGCAGCCAGTTGGCCAGCAGCTGGGCGGAGATGCGCAGGGTGGCACGGTCTTCCATCAGGCCGACGTTGTTGATGTCCGGCACCTTCGAGCAACCCACGCCCTGGTCGATCCAGCGCACCACGTAGCCAAGAATGCCCTGGGCGTTGTTGTCCAGCTCGTTGCGGATCTCTTCGGCCGACCAGTTGGTGTCCGCAGCCAGCGGAATGGCCAGAATGTCGTCCACCGACGCCGGGGTACGTGAAGCCAGTTCACGCTGGCGCGCCTGTACGTCCACCTTGTGGTAGTGCAGGGCGTGCAGGGTGGCGGCAGTTGGCGACGGCACCCAGGCGGTGTTGGCACCGGCCAGCGGGTGGGCGATCTTCTGTTCGAGCATGGCTGCCATCAGGTCAGGCATGGCCCACATGCCTTTGCCGATCTGCGCCCGGCCTTGCAGGCCGGTGGCCAGGCCAACGTCGACGTTGTTGTTTTCGTAGGCGCCGATCCACTTCTCGTTCTTCATGGCACCTTTGCGCACCACGGCGCCGGCTTCCATCGAGGTGTGGATTTCATCGCCAGTGCGGTCAAGGAAACCGGTGTTGATGAACGCCACGCGCTCGGCGGCTGCCTTGATGCAGGACTTGAGGTTGACCGTGGTACGGCGTTCCTCGTCCATGATGCCGACCTTGACGGTGTTGCGCGGCATGCCCAGCAGGTCTTCGACCTGGCTGAAGATTTCTGCGGCGAAGGCCACTTCCTCGGGGCCGTGCATCTTCGGCTTGACGATGTACACGCTGCCGCTGCGGGTATTCTTGCGGGTGGTGTTGCCTTTGAGGTTGTGCAGGGCGATCAGGTTGGTGAACAGCCCGTCCTGGATACCTTCGGGGATTTCGTTACCTTGGGCATCGAGGATCGCCGGGTTGGTCATCAGGTGGCCAACGTTGCGCACGAACAGCAACGAACGACCGTGCAGGGTCACGCTGCCGCCGTTAGGCGCCGCGTACTCACGGTCCGGGTTCATGGTGCGGGTGAAGGTTTTGCCACCCTTGCTCACGCTTTCGGCCAGGTCGCCTTTCATCAGGCCCAGCCAGTTGCGGTAGACGATGACCTTGTCGTCAGCGTCTACGGCTGCAACCGAGTCTTCGCAGTCCATGATGGTGGTCAGTGCCGACTCCATCAGGATGTCTTTGACACCAGCGGCGTCGGTGCTGCCGACCGGGGTGCTGGCATCGACCTGGATTTCGAAGTGCAGGCCGTTGTGCTTGAGCAGCACGGCAGTGGGTGCAGCGGCGTCGCCGTGGAAGCCGATAAGTTGCGCATCGTCGCGCAGGCCAGTGTTGCTGCCGCCTTTCAGGGCAACAACCAGCTTGCCGCCTTCGATACGGTAGCCCGTGGAGTCAACGTGCGAGCCGGCGGCCAGTGGCGCGGCTTCGTCGAGGAAGGCGCGGGCGAAGGCGATGACCTTGTCGCCGCGCACCTTGTTGTAACCCTGGCCTTTTTCGGCGCCGCCTTCATCGCTGATGGCGTCGGTGCCGTACAGGGCGTCGTACAGCGAACCCCAGCGAGCGTTGGCGGCGTTCAGGGCGAAGCGGGCGTTCATCACCGGCACGACCAGTTGCGGGCCGGCCATGTGGGCGATTTCTTCGTCCACGTTCTGGGTGGTGGCCTGGAAATCGTCGGCTTGTGGCAGCAGGTAGCCGATTTCCTGGAGGAATGCTTTGTAGGCTGCGGCGTCGTGGGCCTGGCCTTTGCGTGCCTGGTGCCAGGCGTCGATCTTGGCTTGCAGCTCGTCGCGCTTGGCGAGCAGGGCTTTGTTCTTTGGAGCGAGGTCATTGATGATCTTCTCTGCACCCGCCCAGAACTGCTCGGCGACGATGCCGGTCCCGGGGATGGCTTCGTTGTTCACGAAGTCGTACAGGACCTTGGCGACCTGAAGGCCACCGACTTGAACGTATCCAGTCATTGCTTGCCTCACTCTGCTCAGCTATTTCGCTCTTCTGTATTAAGCCTGTAGCGCTTCTCTAAACACGGCACCAGTGCATGCCCCTTCGGGGCGGCTGGGTGCGGCCGGCCAGACAGGCTGGCAGACAGTGTGCGTATTTTCACAGGCGCCTTGGCAGACATCCAAACGACGTTTTGTAGTCCGCGCCACGGGATACTACATGAAGCAGTAGGCGGGGCAAAATCAGACTAAAAGCGCCGTTATGCGACCCGATGGTCGCGTATGGTCACGCTGGGAGTGGGTATGTTCGCAAAAAACAGGTGGATTGTTCCAGATAAATCTTGAAACAGTACACGATTAGCTGTGCGGATTGCCCTGCGGCAGGTTGCCGCGCCTTGCCTATACTGATTCGATCCCCCGATTTTCTGCCGCCCGGCGCGGTCCGACACGAGGAAGGGCTTGTGGATCATCTTGTACTGACTGTAATTGCCCCTGACAAGGCCGGCCAGGTCGAACGTATTGCCCAGTGCATCGCCGACCACAGTGGTAACTGGCTTGAAAGCCGCATGTCGCGTATGGCCGGGCAGTTTGCTGGCATTCTGCGGGTGGCGGTGCCGGCAGAGAATTACGCCGAGCTTGTGGCCTCGCTGCAGGGGTTGGCCAGGTATGACATTCGCGTGCTGATTGCCGAGAGCGGGATCGAGCCTTCTTGCACTTGGAAGCCGATTGCCATGGAGCTGGTGGGTAACGACCGGCCGGGGATCGTACGGGACATTACCCGCTTGTTGGCCGAGTTGCAGGTAAACGTCGAGCGGTTTTCCACAGAAGTGCGGCCGGCGCCGATGAGCAGTGAGCCGTTGTTCCACGCCGACGCATTGCTGGCGCTGCCGTTGACCTTGCCGCTGGAAGAGCTGCAGCAGCGGCTGGAGAGCCTGGCGGATGACTTGATGGTGGAGTTGAAGCTGCGGGCAGAGGATTGATCAGAGATTGCCAGGGCGCGAAGCGGCCATCTGCGGTTATCCCGATATCACGGGGAAGGCCCTGTGGATAACCTGGGGGCGTACCTCTCCAGCCCAGGCATCACGTGCCCTGCAGAGCTTTGCTCAAAAAACACCCAATTATCAGCAGCTTGTGCACAAAGCACGGGGACGAGGGTGTGGATAACCTATGGAGATGTTTCTGCAGGCCAGTAGCTACATGGCCTGCAGAGTTTTGATCGTTTTCTGATCAGCTACGTTTGCGCAAGCTCAGCCATGCATCCACGCTGTAAATCGCCAAACCTGCCCAGATGAACATGAAGGCCACCAAGGTGCTCGACGACAAATGCTCATCGAACAGCAGTACGGCCTGCAACAGCACCAAAGTCGGTGCCAGGTACTGCAGGAAGCCCAGCGTGGTGTACGGCAGGTGCCGCGCGGCGGCGTTGAAGCATACCAGCGGCACCAGCGTTACCGGCCCCGCCGCCATCAGCCACAGCGCCTCGCTGCTGGTATAGAACGCGCCCTGGGCACTCATCGCTGACGGGTGCAGCAGCAGCCAGCCAAGGGCCAGCGGTACCAGCATCCAGGTCTCCACCACCAGGCCCGGCAGTGCTGCTACCGGCGCCTGCTTACGGATCAGCCCATAGAAGCCGAAGCTCAACGCCAGCACCAGTGATACCCATGGCAGGCTGCCCACTTGCCACACCTGCTGCGCCACACCCACGGCGGCCATGCCCACCGCCAGCCATTGCAGGCGGCGCAGGCGCTCACCAAGAATGAGCATGCCCAGCAGTACGTTGATCAGCGGGTTGATGTAATAGCCCAGGCTGGCCTCGAGCATACGACCGTTGTTTACCGACCACACGTAGGTCAGCCAGTTACCGGCGATCAGTGCCCCGCTCAGTGCCAGGATGCCCAGCCGGCGCGGGTTGTTGCGCAGTTCGCGCCACCAGCCGGGGTGTTTCCACACCAGGAGCAGTAGCGAGCCGAACAGTGCTGACCAGAGCACCCGGTGGACAATGATCTCCACCGCCGGGACGCTCTGGATTGCCTTGAAGTAGATGGGGAAAAGGCCCCAGATGATGTAGGCGCTCAAGCCCAGTATGTACCCGCGGCGCGGGTTTGCGGCGTGCATGCAGAATCCTTGCTTAGGTTGCTAAATAAAGCGACGCCTATTGTAGACAGAGGTGGGCGCGCTTCTAGAACAATTTCAGCGGTGCTTCATCCAGCGCAGCCATTTGTTCGCGCAAGGCGAGAATCTGGTCGCCCCAGTAGCGTGGCTGGCCGAACCAAGGGAAGCTGGGCGGGAACGCCGGGTCGTCCCAGCGCCTTGCCAGCCAGGCGCTATAGTGCAGCTGGCGCAGGGCGCGCAGGGGCTCGATCAGGGCCAGCTCGCGCGGGTCGAAGTCGTGGAACTCGTTGTAGCCGTCGATCAGCTCGGCCAGTTGCCCCAGGCGCTCCTCGCGGTTGCCGGCCAACATCATCCACAGGTCTTGCACCGCTGGGCCCATGCGGCAATCGTCGAGGTCCACCACGTGGTACACCTCGTCACGGTGCATCAGGTTGCCGGGGTGCAGGTCGCCGTGCAGGCGGATGAGCTGGTGTGGTGTGCGAGCGTAGATGTCCTCCACCCGCTTGAGCAGGTCGCGTGCCACGGACTCGAACGCCGGCAACAGTTCACGCGGGACAAAATTACCCTCCAGCAAGGTGTTCAGCGAGGCGTGGCCAAAGTTGTCCACAGCCAGTGCCTCGCGGTGCTTGAACGGTTTGCTGGCGCCCACGGCATGCATGCGACCGAGCAGTTGGCCCAGGCGATACAACTGGTCGAGGTTGCCAGGCTCGGGGGCGTGGCCGCCGCGACGGGGGAACAGCGTGAAGCGGAAGCCCTGGTGCTCGAACAAGGTTCGGTCATCGTGCTGCATGGGCGCAACCACCGGGACTTCGCAGTCGGCGAGCTCGGCCGTGAAGGCGTGTTCTTCAAGGATGGCTGCATCGCTCCAGCGGCCTGGGCGGTAGAACTTGGCAATCAGCGGCTGCGCGTCTTCGATGCCCACCTGGTACACGCGGTTTTCGTAGCTGTTCAGCGCCAGCACCCGCGCATCGCTGAGAAAGCCCAAGCTTTCCACTGCGTCCAGGACCAGGTCGGGGGTGAGGGTGTCGAAGGGGTGGGACATGGTGGCTCCGGAGGGTAAGCGGCGTGGGGCCATGGTAGCGCGTTATGCCTGTGCCGGCTTCTTCACAGGCATGCCCGCAATCCGCCCACCGCGTGGCGAGGCTAAGCCGGTATCCCGATCAGCACATAGGACGGATGGAACTGCACCCGCACCGAACTGCCGGCCGCCACCTGTTGCCCAGCCAACCACTGCGCCTCTGCAATGGCACACAACGTCTGCCCATTACCCAGCGCCAGCCTGACCTCGCTGGGGCCGTCCTCCTCGGCCAGCACTTCTTCCACCGTCGCGCTCAAACAGTTGCTGCCCTCCTCGGCTTCTTCCTCTTGCGCCAGCAACCGCACCCACCCGGCCTTTAGCAGCGCCACCACCATCGTTCCCGCTGTCAGCTCCAGCCGCGCAGTGCTGTCGTGGGTGATCAGCGCATCGATCTCCAGCCCGCCGCTCAATGCCAGGCTGACGCGGTCATACCGGCCTTCTGGGCGCAGGCCGCTGACCTGGCCCTGCAACTGGTTGCGCGCACTGGTGCGCAGCATCAGGCGCCCGAGCAGGTCGAGGTCGCCGGATTCTTCGGCGGCTTCGAGGATTTGTGCCTGCAGGGCCTGCAGCCGTTGGTACAGGCGCAGCACCCGCTCGCCTTCCGGCGACAAGTGCGCACCGCCGCCGCCACGGCCACCGGTGCTGCGCTTGACCAAGGGCTGGCTGGCCAGATTGTTGAGCTCGTCGATGGCATCCCAGGCCGCCTTGTAGCTGATACCGGCTGCCTTGGCGGCGCGGGTGATCGAGCCTTGTTCGGCAATGTGCTGCAGCAGCGCGATGCGCTGTGGGCGGCGGGCGATGTGCTGGGTGAGAAGGGGGGGTAGGGACATGGGTATTCCGTATACAAGGGTGCTTTGCAAATGGGCAGGTCGCGCCAGGTCATACATACCCCGGTTTTGGCGTACGTGCCAGGCAATACACATCCACCCGCCGTGCACCTGCCTTGCGCAGTGTCAGGGCAATAGCCTGCGCAGTGGCACCGGTGGTCAACACATCATCGACGATGGCGACATGCTTGCCTTCCAGCTCGCCCGTTACCGCGAACGCCTGGCGCAAATTGCGCCGTCGTGCCCTGGCACCCAGATGTTGCTGCGCCGGTGTCTCGCGTGTTCGCACCAGCAAACGCTCGTTGCATGTTACCCCGACGTGCGACGACAACCACCGCCCAAGCATCCCCGCCTGGTTGAACCCCCGCTCGCGCAGTCGACGCCTGGCCAAAGGCACAGGCAACAGCAGGTCAGGGCGGGGCAGCCCTTCGGCATAGCGATACAGCAGCCCCTGCCCGAGTAGCTCAGCCATCAGGCGCCCCAAAGGCCATTGGCGATTGTGCTTGAAGCGGCTGATCAACGTGTCCACCGGAAAGCCGAACTGCCACAGGGCAATGACCTGATCGAAGGCCGGCAAGCCGCGGCCGCAAACGGCGCAGGTCAGGCCGGCCATGGGCAAGGGCAGGGCGCAATGCCGGCACTGATCACCCAGCCAGGGCAGCGCCTGTTCGCAGGTGATGCACAGCGGGTAGTGCTGCTCGGCAGGCTCATCGCATAACAAACACTGCTGATCAATAAGTGAGCACTTGTAAACCAGTCGCTTCCAGTATAGTTGACAGTTCATAGGCCTTCCATGACTATGCGAGCTATCCGTGATGCGCTGGCGGGCTTTCCTGTCCCGGCGCCAGCTACAGCCTAAACAAGGAAACGCCGATGAGCGCCAGCACAACTGCAACAACACGTCACGACTGGTCCCTGGCCGAGGTCAAGGCGCTGTTCCAGCAACCGTTCAATGACTTGCTGTTCCAGGCGCAGACCGTGCACCGCGCGCATTTCGACCCCAACCGCGTGCAGGTTTCGACCTTGCTGTCGATCAAGACCGGTGCCTGCCCGGAAGATTGCAAATATTGTCCGCAGTCCGGCCACTACAACACCGGGCTGGAAAAACAGAAGCTGATGGAAGTGCAGAAGGTGCTGGAAGAAGCTGCCCGCGCCAAAGCCATCGGTTCTACCCGTTTCTGCATGGGGGCGGCGTGGAAGCACCCATCGGCCAAAGACATGCCCTACGTGCTGGAGATGGTCAAAGGCGTCAAGGCCATGGGCCTGGAAACCTGCATGACCCTCGGCAAACTCGACCAGGAGCAGACCAAGGCCCTGGCCCAGGCTGGACTGGACTACTACAACCACAACCTCGACACCTCCCCAGAGTTCTACGGCAGCATCATCACCACGCGTACCTACAGCGAGCGCCTGCAGACCCTGGCCTACGTGCGCGATGCCGGGATGAAAATCTGCTCTGGTGGCATTCTGGGCATGGGTGAGTCGCTGGATGACCGCGCCGGCCTGCTGATCCAGCTGGCCAACCTGCCAGAGCACCCGGAGTCGGTGCCGATCAACATGCTGGTGAAGGTGGCCGGCACGCCGCTGGCTGAGGAAGAGGACGTCGACCCGTTCGACTTTATCCGTATGCTGGCCGTGGCCCGTATCCTCATGCCCAAGTCTCACGTGCGCCTGTCCGCCGGCCGCGAGCAGATGAACGAGCAGATGCAGGCCCTGGCCTTCATGGCGGGCGCCAACTCGATCTTCTACGGCGAAAAACTGCTGACCACCGCCAACCCCCAGGCCGACAAGGACATGCAGCTGTTCGCGCGCCTGGGTATCAAGCCCGAAGCGCGTGAAGAGCACGCTGACGAAGTGCACCAGGCAGCCATCGAGCAAGCGCTGGTCGAGCAGCGCAGCAGCGAGATGTTCTACGACGCCGCGACAGCCTGACATGGCTTTCGATCTGGCTGCGCGCCTGGCCGAACGGCGCGCAGCAGACCTGTATCGGCAGCGGCCATTGCTGGAAAGCCCGCAGGGGCCGGAAGTGGTGGTCGACGGCCAGCGGTTGCTGGCCTTCTGCAGCAATGACTACCTGGGCCTGGCCAACCACCCCGAAGTGATCGCCGCCTGGCAGGCCGGCGCCGAGCGCTGGGGTGTGGGTGGTGGTGCCTCGCACCTGGTGGTTGGCCACAGCACCCCGCACCATCAGGTTGAAGAGGCACTGGCTGAACTCACCGGCCGCCCGCGCGCGCTGTTGTTCTCCACCGGCTACATGGCCAATCTGGGCGCCATCACCGCGTTGGTGGGGCAGGGCGACACGGTGCTGCAAGACCGCCTGAACCATGCGTCGCTGCTGGATGGCGGGCTGCTCAGTGGTGCCCGCTTCAACCGCTACCTGCACAACGACCCGGCCAGCCTGGCCAGCCGCCTGGACAAGGCAGTCGGCAATACCCTGGTGGTGACCGATGGCGTATTCAGCATGGACGGTGACCTGGCCGACCTGCCGGCGCTGGCCGATGTCGCGCGTGCCCGCGGCGCATGGTTGATGGTTGACGACGCCCATGGCCTGGGTACCTTGGGCGCACAGGGCGGCGGTATCGTCGAGCACTTTGGCCTGGGTGTGGATGACGTACCGGTGCTGATCGGCACGCTGGGCAAGGCTTGCGGCACTGCCGGCGCCTTTGTGGCTGGCAGCGAAGAGCTGATCGAGGCGCTGGTGCAGTTCGCCCGCCCCTACATCTACACCACCAGCCAGCCACCGGCGCTGGCCTGCGCCACACTCAAGAGCCTGGAGCTGCTGCGCCGTGAAACCTGGCGTCGTGAGCATCTGGCAGCCTTGATTCGCCAGTTCCGGGAAGGCGCGCAGCAGATGGGGCTGCAGTTGATGGACAGCCCGACGCCAATCCAGCCTATCGTGATCGGCGACAGTGCGAAGGCGTTGCGTCTGTCACGCCTGCTGCGTGAGCGCGGCTTGCTGGTGACGGCCATCCGCCCACCCACCGTGCCGGCTGGCAGCGCACGCCTGCGGGTGACCTTGAGCGCCGCGCACAGCGAGGCGCAGGTGCAGCTATTGTTGAATGCATTGGCCGAGTGTTATCCACAGTTGGAGAACGCCGATGCGTAATCGACTTGTTCTGTTGCCTGGCTGGGGCTTGGGAACTGCTGCGCTGGAGCCGCTGGCTGCTAGCCTGCGGGCCCAGGACGCCCGCCTGCAGGTAGAGCTGATGCCCCTGCCAGAACTGCCCCACAGCGATGTGCAGGCCTGGATCGACCATCTGGACCGCAAGCTGCCCAGCAATGCCTGGCTGGGTGGCTGGTCACTGGGTGGCATGTTGGCCAGCGCGCTGGCGCACAAGCGTGGCGACCACTGCTGCGGGCTGCTGACCTTGGCCAGCAACCCCAGCTTCCTGGCCCGGCCAGACTGGCCGCACGGCATGGCCGAAGACACCTTCGGCACCTTCCTCGACGGCTGCCGCAGCCATACCCAGGTCACCCTCAAGCGCTTCCGTACCTTGTGCAGCGACGGCGCCCTGCAGCCGCGTACCCTGTTGCGCCAACTGGGTGTCGGCGTACCGGATACCGACCCGTTGTACCTGGCCACTGGCCTTGAAGTGCTGGCCAAGCTGGACACCCGCGAAGCTTTGCAAGCCTATGGAGGCCCGCAGCTGCACCTGTTTGCCGGCAGCGATGCGCTAGTGCCGGCAGAGGCGGCAAAGGCCTTGAGCGAGCTGTTGCCCGATGTGGAAGTGGGCCTGGTCGAAGACAGTTCCCACGCGTTCCTGCTGGAGTACCCGCAGGAGCTGGCGGCGGGCATCAAGAGTTTCCTGCATGAGAGTGGCGATGACTGACCTTTCCCGTCCGACCCTGCCCGGCGCATTGCCCGACAAGCGCCAGGTGGCGGCCTCGTTCTCCCGCGCCGCGGCCAGCTATGACAGCGTGGCGGCCCTTCAGCGCGCTGTTGGTCTGAGCCTGCTGGAGCAGTTACCGGCAGGCCTGCAGCCGTCACACTGGCTGGACCTGGGCAGCGGCACCGGCCATTTCAGCCGCATGCTGGCCGAGCGTTTCACCCAGGCCTGCGGCGTGGCGGTGGATATTGCCGAAGGCATGTTGCTGCACGCCCGTCATGTGAAGGGCGGGGCGCAGTATCACGTGGTTGGCGACGCCGAACGTTTGCCGCTGCGCGATGGCAGCGTCGACCTGGTGTTTTCCAGCCTGGCGGTGCAGTGGTGCGATCAGTTCGCCAGTGTGCTGGCCGAGGCGCAGCGGGTGCTGCGCCCAGGCGGTGTACTGGCTTTCAGCAGCCTGTGCGTGGGCACCCTCGACGAACTGCGCGCCAGCTGGCAGGCGGTGGATGGTCTGGTGCATGTAAACCGCTTCCGCCGTTTCGAGGATTATCAGCGCCTGTGCGCAGCCAGCGGTTTTGAACAGCTTGAGCTGGAGCGGTGCCCGCATGTGCTGCACTACCCGGATGTGCGCAGCCTGACCCACGAACTGAAGGCTTTGGGAGCGCACAATCTGAACCCTGGGCGACCTTCCGGTCTCACCGGCCGGGCGCGAATGCAGGGCCTGCTGCAGGCCTATGAGGCATTTCGCCAGCCCGCAGGGCTGCCAGCCACCTATCAAGTGGTCTATGGTGTGTTGCGCAAACCACAGGCGTAAGGGGAGCACGATGAGCCAGGCCTTTTTCATTGCTGGTACCGATACCGATGTCGGCAAGACCACCATCGCCGCCGGCCTGTTGCATGCGGCGCGTTTGCAGGGCATGAGCACGCTGGGTGCCAAGCCGGTTGCCTCGGGCTGTACGATGACGCCGAAAGGCTTGCGCAATAGTGATGCCCTGGCGCTGATCGACGAAAGCACGGTCAAGCTGCCCTATGAGCAGGTCAATCCGTTTGCCTTCGAGCCTGCTATTGCCCCGCATGTGGCGGCGCGCGAGGCAGGGGTGACGCTGGCCGTGCCAGAACTGCTCGCGGCGATGCGCAATGTGCTGCAACAAAATGCCGACTTCACCCTGATTGAGGGAGCCGGTGGCTGGCGCGTACCGCTGTCGGGCCTGGAGAACCTGTCCGACCTTGCCGTTGCCCTGCGGTTGCCGGTGATTCTGGTGGTAGGCGTGCGCTTGGGTTGCATCAGCCATGCCTTGCTTAGTGCCGAGGCGATTGAACGTGATGGGCTGCAGTTGGCGGGTTGGGTGGCAAACATCATCGAGCCGCGTACCTCGCGCCTGGAAGAGAACCTGGCCAGCCTTGCAGAGCGCTTGCCGGCGCCATGTCTGGGGCGGGTGCCCAAGCTCAAGCAGGCCAGTGCCGACATGGTGGCTGAGCATCTGCAGCTGGATTTGCTGGATTAGTATGTTGCCGGCCCGGCCTCCTTGCGGGGGTTGCCCGCGAAGAGGCCAGTGCAGGAATACCCAAGGCCTATCAACTGGCATTGAGCCATTAGGGATTTAAACGGGCCTTTTCGCGCCCAGCCTGCTTTAATTGGGGCTGTTCGTCATCCAGCGTCAATGGAGTCCTGACATGGAAATCACCGGTAGCTCCGCCTACTACGCGGGCCTGAGCGCAATCCAGACCGGGCAGAACCGCGTCGATCAAGCCGCCAGCCAGATCGCCAACACCACTGCCGAACGCACCGCCACTAGCCAGTCCAGCGATTTTCAGGCCGAACGCCTGCGCGCGGTCGACCGCAGCCAGCAGATGGACATGGCCACCAGTGTCGTGCAACAGGCGGTGGGCAAGACCGAAGTCGAACTCGGCGCAAAGGTCGCTAAGGCATCCGACGAAATGCTTGGCCGGTTCATCGACACCTACGCCTGAACACTTGCGTCATCCCCTATTTCAGCGCCTGCC
>NZ_JBICJS010000025.1:0-22248 GCF_043103305.1 Pseudomonas sp. YQ_5
CAAACGTAGGAGCGAGCGTAGCTCGCGATGCGCCGCGCGGGCGGCGCTCGATCTCGTTGGCGTTACAAATCTACCGACGTACCCCTGAGCCTCCTCAATGCTTGATCATCACATGCCGCACACAGGTGTAGTCCTCCAGCCCATACATCGACATGTCCTTGCCATACCCTGAATGCTTCTGCCCGCCATGGGGCATTTCGCTGACCAGCATGAAGTGGGTGTTCACCCAGGTGCAGCCGTACTGCAAGCGCGCCGCCAGGCGGTGGGCGCGGCCGGTGTCACGGGTCCATACCGATGAGGCCAGGCCGTAGTTGGAGTCGTTGGCCCATTCCAGCACCTGCGCTTCATCGGTGAAGCGGGTGACCGAAACCACCGGGCCAAACACTTCGTTGCGCACGATCTCGTCGTCCTGCAGGGCATCGGCCAGCACAGTAGGCTCGAAGAAATAGCCATCGCCCTCTATTGCCTTGCCACCGGTTACCAGACGAATGTGCGGCTGGGCGATGGCCCGCTGCACCAAACCGGCGACCTTGTCGCGGTGCTGGGCACTGATCAGCGGCCCCAGTTCGGTTTCTTCAGACTCCTGCAGGCCCGGTTTGAGGCTGGCTACGGCTTTACCCAAGCGCTCGACGAAGCGCTCGTAGATCCCGTCCTGCACATACAGGCGGCAGGCTGCGGTGCAGTCCTGGCCGGCGTTGTAAAAGCCGAAGGTTCGGATGCCGTCGATGGCGGCATCGATGTCAGCGTCATCGAACACCAGCACCGGCGCTTTGCCGCCCAATTCCATGTGCATGCGTTTCACGCTGTCGGCGGTGGCGCTGATGATGTGCGCGCCGGTGGGGATCGAGCCGGTCAGCGATACCATGCGCACCTTGGGGTGGGTTATCAACGGGTTGCCGACCGTCTGGCCGCGACCGAAGAGAATGTTCAGCACCCCCGGCGGGAGCAAGTCCTGGGCCAGCTCGCCCAGGCGCAGGGCCGTCAGGGGCGTCAGTTCGGACGGCTTTATCACCACTGTGTTGCCGGCAGCCAGGGCCGGGGCGATCTTCCAGGCCAGCATCATCAGCGGGTAGTTCCACGGCGCGATGGAAGCCACCACACCCAACGGGTCGCGGCGAATCATCGAGGTGTGGCCCGGCAGGTACTCGCCTGCCGCCAAGCCGCCCAGGCAGCGCGCCGCACCGGCAAAGTAGCGGAACACGTCGGCAATCGCCGGGATCTCGTCGTTCAGTGCAGCGCTCAGGGGCTTGCCGCAGTTTTGCGATTCCAGCCTGGCCAGTTCATCGCCATGGGCTTCGATGGCGTCGGCCAGCGCCAGCAAGGCCTGCGAACGTTCTTTAGGGCTGGTTTGCGACCAGCTGTCGAAGGCCTGGTCGGCAGCGCGCACGGCGCTGTCCACCTGGGCTTCGCTGGCTTCGTTGATCTGCGCCAGGGCAGTGCCCAGCGCTGGGTTGAGCACGGTCCAGGCCGGGCCTTGGCCAGCGACCAGCTGGCCATTGATCAGCATCTGCGTTTGCATCGGGGGCTCCTCCAGGGTCATTTGCCACCGCCCGCGACGCTATCGCCGCCACGGGTCAGGTAATAGGCGCCAAGAATCGGCAGCATGGTCACCAGCATCACCAGCATGGCGACAACGTTGGTCACGGGTACGTCGCGCGGGCGACTGAGCTGGTTGAGCAGCCAGATCGGCAGGGTGCGCTCGTGCCCGGCGGTGAACGTGGTGACGATGATTTCATCGAACGACAAGGCAAAGGCCAGCATGCCGCCCGCCAGCAGCGCTGAGCCGAGGTTGGGCAGGACGATGTAGCGGAAAGTCTGCCAACCGTCGGCGCCAAGGTCCATCGAGGCTTCGATCAGGCTTTGCGAGGTACGCCGCAGGCGGGCGATCACGTTGTTGTAGACGATCACCACGCAGAACGTGGCGTGGCCGACTACGATGGTGAACACCCCGGGCTCTATCCCCAGCGTCTTGAATGCCGAGAGCAGGGCGAGGCCGGTGATGATGCCGGGCAGGGCGATGGGCAGGATCAGCACCAGCGAAATGCTTTCCTTGCCAAAAAAACTGCGCCGGTACAGCGCCGCCGAGGCCAGCGTACCGAGCACCAGTGCGATCAATGTGGCCAGGCAAGCCACCTGCAGCGAAAGCTTGATTGCCTCAAGCACATCGGGCCGGGCGAAGGCCACGTCGATCCACTTCAGGGTAAAGCCTTTGGGCGGAAAGCTGAACGCCGCGTCTTCGGTATTGAAGGCGTACAGGAAGATGATAAGGATCGGGAAGTGCAGGAACAGCAAGCCGCCCCACGCCGCCAGGCGCAGCCCTGCAGACGCTTTTTCAGAGTGCATCGAAGGCCCCCAGGCGCTTGACGATGGCCAGGTACACCGCGATCAGCACGATGGGCACCAAGGTGAATGCGGCGGCCATCGGCATGTTGCCGATCGCCCCTTGCTGGGCATAGACCATGCTGCCGATGAAGTAGCCGGGCGGGCCGACCAGTTGTGGCACGATGAAGTCCCCCAGGGTGAGCGAGAAGGTGAAGATCGAGCCGGCGGCGATACCGGGGATCGACAGCGGCAGTATCACCTGCACGAAGGTTTGCCCTGGCCGGGCGCCCAGGTCTGCCGAAGCCTGCAGCAGCGAAGGTGGCAAGCGCTCCAGCGAGGCCTGGATCGGCAGGATCATGAACGGCAGCCAGATATACACGAACACCAGGAAGCGCCCCAGGTGCGAAGTCGACAGCGTGCTGCCGCCCACGCCCGGCACGGCCAGCACTGCTTGCAGCAGGCCATCCAGATGCAGCTGCTGGACGAACCATTGGGTCACGCCGCCCTTGGCCAATAGCAGGGTCCAGGCATAGGTCTTGACGATATAGCTGGCCCACATGGGCATCATCACCGCGATGTAGAAAAACGCCTTGGTCTTGCCGCTGGTGTAGCGCGCCATGTAGTAGGCGATGGGGAAGGCCAGTACCGCGCTGGCCAGCGACACCGCCACCGCCATGCTCAGGGTGCGCAGGATGATGTCGAAGTTCGATGGGTTGAACAGCGCGGCGAAGTTGCCCAGGGTCAGGTCCGGGGTCACCGCCATGGTGAAGTCGTCGAAGGTATAGAAGCCCTGCCACAGCAGGTTCAGCAGCGAGCCCAGGTAAATCGCGCCGAACCAGGTCAGCGGCGGGATCAACAGCAGTGCCAGGTACAGGTTGGGGCGCCGGTACAGCAGGTTGGACAAGCTGCGCAGTGTGCTCATCTCAGCGGTCCTCGGTTTCCTGCAGCACTGTCATGGCCTCGCGGGGCCAGTGCGCCTGCAGCCGTTGCCCGGGCTGCCAGGCCTGTATCTGCTTCTGCCAGCGGTCATTGGCCTGGCTGACTGCCAGCAGTTGGCCGTTGTCCAGCTGCAGTTCGTAGCGGGTGGCGCTGCCTTGGTACTGGACATCACGCAGCACGCCGCTGACCTGTACCTCATGGCTGGTCACGACCGGGTCGCCCAGGCGAATGTGCTCGGGGCGGATGGAGAAGGGCGCAAGGCTGCCGTTGAGCTGCATGGCCAGCTCGCCCCGCACCACGTTGGACGTGCCGACGAATTCAGCAACGAAGGTTGTGCTGGGCTTCATGTACAGGTTGCGCGGGGTGTCGACCTGTTCGATTCGGCCGCGGTTGAACACCGCGACCCGGTCGGACATCGACAGCGCTTCGGTCTGGTCGTGGGTGACGAAGATGAAGGTGATGCCCAGTTGGCGTTGCAGCTTTTTCAGCTCGCCTTGCATCTGTTCGCGCAATTTCAGGTCCAGTGCGCCCAGTGGCTCATCCAGCAGCAGCACCCGCGGCCGGTTGACCAACGCCCGGGCCAGGGCCACGCGCTGACGCTGGCCGCCAGACAGCTGTGCCGGTTTGCGCGCGCCATAGCCGGTCAGGGCTACCATGGCCAGGGCTTCCTCGGCGCGGCTGTGGCGTTCGGCCTTGCCCACGCCTTTTACCTTCAGGCCATAGGCGATGTTGTCCAGCACGTTCATGTGCGGGAAAAGCGCATAGTCCTGGAACACAGTGTTGACGTCACGTTGGTAGGGCGGCATGCCAGCAGCCTCGATCCCCTGGATGCGGATCGACCCACTGGAGGGTTGCTCGAAGCCTGCGATCAGGCGCAGGCAGGTGGTCTTGCCTGAGCCGGAAGGGCCGAGCATGGAAAAGAACTCGCCATCGATGATGTCGATGCTGACCTGGTCGACGGCCTTGACCTCGCCGAAGGTGCGGGAAACCTGGGTGAACTGGACGGCTAGGGGCATGCGTGGACTCCAGGAATGAATATTTCTCCTGTACCGGCCTCTTCGCGGGCAAGCCCGCTCCTACAGGTCGAGCGTCACCCTTGCATCAGGTGAAGAACCTGTGGGAGCGGGCTTGCCCGCGAAGAGGCCGGTACAGGCATTCAGACAACCTCAGCGACCACCCATGATCGCAATGTAGTCCTGGGTCCAGCGGCTGTAAGGCACGAACTTGCCCCCTTGGGCCTGCGGTGTTTTCCAGAAGGCAATCTTGTCGAAGTTGTCGAAGCCGTTGGTCTTGCAGCCCTCGGCCCCCAGCAGCTCGCTGGCGGTACACGCCGCCGGCACAGCCGGCAACGAGCCGAACCAGGCTGCCACATCGCCTTGCACCTTAGGTTGCAACGACCAGTCCATCCATTTGTAGGCGCAATTGGGGTGCTTGGCCTCGGCGTGCAGCATGGTGGTGTCGGCCCAGCCGGTCGCGCCCTCCTTGGGAATGGTCGAGGCCACTGGCTGGTTCTCGGCCTTGAGGCCATTGACCATGTAGCCCCAGGAGCTGGAGGCAACCACGCCTTCGTTTTTCACATCGCTCATCTGGACCGTGGCGTCATGCCAATAGCGGTGGATCAGCGGTTGTTGCTGGCGCAGCAGTTCCAGCACGGCCTTGTATTGTGCCTCGTTCAGTTCGTACGGGTCCTTGATGCCCAGTTCGGGCCTGGACGACTTCAGGTACAGCGCTGCATCGGCGATGTAGATCGGCCCGTCATAGGCTTGCACGCGGCCCTTGTTCGGCTTGCCATCGGGCAGGTTCTGCGGCTCGAACACCACGCTCCAGCTGGTCGGTGCCTGCTTGAAGGTGTTGGTGTTGTACAGCAGCACGTTTGGCCCCCACTGGTACGGCGTGCCGTACACCTGCTTGTCGACCACATACCAGCCACCGTTCTGCAAGCGCGGGTCGATGGTCTTCCAATTGGAGATCAGGGCGGTGTTGATCGGCTGTACACGCTTGCCTGCGATCAGCCGCAACGATGCATCGCCCGAGGCGGTGACCAGGTCATAGCCGCCCTTGGTCATCAGGCTGACCATCTCGTCCGAGGTGGCGGCCGTTTTTACACTGACCTTGCAGCCGGTTTCCTTTTCGAAGTTGGTCACCCAGTCGTAGGCCTTGTCGCTTTCACCGCGTTCGATGTAGCCGGGCCAGGCGACGATGTCCAGGCGCCCCTCGCCGGCTCCCAGGGCCTTGGGCGGTTCGGCGGCCTGCAGGCTGGCGCTGGCCAGCATGGCGCAGGTGGTGGCGCCGAGCAATGCGGTCTTGTGCACTGACATGGTGTTCCCTCTTCTTGGCGATCTTTTTCGGGCAGTCATGAGGCAAGCAGTGAAGCAATCGTTATAAGCGTAGTGCGTGGGTGCGAAGCATTGGCGATATCGAGTCTAGTTGGCTTTTTGCCAGCTAATGCAACATCCGGAAGCAAATCCCTGCATGGCGTGTGCTTCGCCAAGCCTTACTCTGGCGTTTGAATCTTCTTACGTGGAGACACGCGAATGAATACCCGGGGCTTGCTTGATCAACTCCTCAAATCCGGCCAGCAAATGCTCGAGAAGCAGGGGGGCGCGACCAAACCTGGCAGCGCGTCAGGCGGGCTTGGCGGGTTATTGTCCGGAGCAGGGGGCGGCCTTTTGGGGGGCGGCGCTCTGGGCCTGTTGCTGGGTAGCAAGAAGGCCCGCAAGTACGGTGGCAAAGCCCTGACTTACGGTGGCCTCGCCGCGCTGGGGGTGCTGGCCTATAAAGCTTATGGCAACTGGCAGGCAAACCAGCGTGTGGCCGCAGCCGAGCCTCAAACGATAGACCGCCTGCCGCCGGCCCAGGCCGAGCAGCACAGCCAGGCGGTACTGCGCGCCCTGGTGGCGGCGGCCAAGTCCGATGGGCATATCGACGAGCGCGAGCGGGCGTTGATCGAGGGCGAGTTCACGCGCCTGGACAGCGACCGCGAATTGCAACACTGGCTGCATGCCGAGTTGAACAAGCCGCTGGACCCGGCCGAAGTGGCCCGCGCAGCGCAAACGCCGGAGATGGCTGCCGAGATGTACCTGGCCAGCGTGATGATGGTTGATGAGGAAAACTTCATGGAGCGTGCCTACCTGGACGAGTTGGCACGCCAGTTGCGGCTGGACCCGGGCTTGCGCCAGGAGCTGGAAAGCCAGGTACGGCAAGCGGTGGCTCCGTAATACACCTGTCGGGGAATATTCAGCGCCTGTTAGATCGAGCGCCGCCCGCGCGGCGCATCGCGAGCTGCGCTCGCTCCTACGTTTGTTTCGGGCCAGTAACGCCTGTGCCAATGCGCGCGACCGCCTTGTTCGTCCAACGTGATATCGCGCCATGCAGCAAAATGCTCGCGCGCAAATCCCTCAGAAATAACTAGCCCGAAACAAACGTAGGAGCGAGCGCAGCTCGCGATGCGCCGCGCGGGCGGCGCTCGCTCTCACAGGCGCTGAATATGTTGCGTCATGCACATGGTGGCTTTTACCTCATACCCCGCACTTCACCCGCAAAAGCATAAGGCGCCTAGGCTATACTTCGGCGATTTTTCCCGCTCGTTGTGAATTCCTGAGGGCTGAATGTGAAGAACTGGACCTTGCGCCAACGGATCCTGGCAAGTTTCGCCGTGATCATCGCCATCATGCTGCTGATGATCGTGGCCGCCTACTCGCGGTTGGTGACTATCGAAACCGCCGAAGAGGCGGTGGGGACCGATAGCATTCCCGGCGTCTACTACAGCTCGATGATCCGCAGCGCCTGGGTCGACAGCTACGTCACCAGCCAGCAGTTGGTGGGCCTGTCGAACCATCGTGAAATTACTTCGGCCGACCTGGAACTGTTCAGAAACTTCGATAACCGGCTGAAGCAATTCATGGCCAGCTACCAGGCCACCATCCAGGACAAGGACGACCAGGCCCGATTTGGCAGCTTCGTGCAACTGGAAGAAAACTACCTCAAGATCGTCAACCAGGTGCTGGATGCGTACGGCCAGCACAACTACGACGAAGCCCAACGGCTGATCACCGAGGTCCTCACCCCGGCGTGGATAGAGGGGCGCGAGCACCTGAGTGAAGTGATCGAGAATAATCGGGCCTCTGCCGGTGCCGCCACCAACGAGATCGTCAATGCCGTCAACACGGCCAAGGGCAGCATGGTGGTTTCACTGTTGCTGGCAATCGTCGCTGCCGGCATCTGCGGCCTGCTGCTGATGCGCGCTATCACGGCGCCCATGCAGCGTATTGTGCATGCCCTCGACAAACTGCGCTCGGGTGATCTGAGCATGCGCCTGAGCCTGCACCGCAAGGACGAATTTGGTGCCATCGAAAATGGCTTCAACGAAATGGCCGAGGCATTGGCCAACCTGGTGGCCCAGGCCCAACGCTCGTCGGTGCAGGTGACCACTTCGGTCACCGAGATCGCCGCCACGTCCAAGCAGCAACAGGCCACCGCCACCGAAACGGCGGCCACCACCACCGAAATCGGCGCCACCTCGCGGGAGATCGCCGCCACTTCGCGGGACCTGGTGCGCACCATGACCGAAGTGACTACGGCTGCTGATCAGGCATCCAGCCTGGCAGGCTCCGGGCGCCAGGGCCTGGCACGCATGGAAGAGACCATGCAACAGGTGATGGGCGCTGCCGATTTGGTCAATGCCAAGCTCGGTATCCTCAACGAGAAAGCCAGCAACATCACTCAGATGGTGGTAACCATCGTCAAGGTTGCCGACCAGACCAATCTGCTGTCGCTCAACGCCGCCATCGAAGCGGAAAAGGCCGGCGAATATGGCCGCGGCTTTGCCGTGGTCGCTACCGAAGTGCGCCGCCTGGCCGACCAGACCGCCGTGGCCACCTACGACATCGAGCAGATGGTGCGCGAGATCCAGTCGGCAGTGTCGGCCGGTGTCATGGGGATGGACAAGTTCTCCGAAGAAGTGCGCCGCGGCATGTTCGAGGTGCAACAAGTGGGCGAGCAACTCAGCCAGATCATTCACCAGGTGCAGGCCTTGGCGCCGCGCGTATTGATGGTCAACGAAGGCATGCAGGCCCAGGCCACCGGTGCCGAGCAGATCAACCAGGCGCTGGCCCAGCTCAGCGATGCCAGCACCCAGACGGTAGAGTCGCTGCGCCAGGCCAGCTATGCCATCGATGAGCTGAGCCAGGTGGCCGCAGGCCTGCGTGGCGGCGTGTCGCGCTTCAAAGTCTGAACGCGATGAACGACTTGCAACTGCGCAGCGCGGGGACGGAGAACACCAAGGGGGTGTTGTACCTGCAGTTTCGCATCAGAGAGCAGCGGTTTGCCCTGAGCGTGCACGAGGTGGTCGAAGTGCTGCCCCGTCAGCCGCTCAAGCCGATCGCCCAGGCACCTGCCTGGGTGGCGGGTATCCTCGCCCATCGTGGCGAGTTGGTACCGGTGATCGACCTTGCCGCACTGAGCTTCGGCCAGCCGGCGGTGCAACGCACCAGCACCCGCTTGGTGCTGGTGCGCTACCGAGGCAGTCTGCAGCTTGGCCTGATCCTGGAGCAGGCCACCGAAACCCTGCGTTGCCAACCGAACGAGTTCCAGCCCTATGGGGTGGACTCAGGTGAAGCGCCTTATCTGGGGCCGGTGCGCCAGGATGCCCAGGGCCTGCTGCAGCGCATCGAAGTCAATGACCTGCTGCCCGACGCCGTGCACGCATTGCTGTATACGCAAGACCCGACAGGGATGCCTAAATGAACGAACAGCGTTTCTTCCGCTTCTTGCGCGAGCGTATTGGCCTGGACGTGGAGTCGGTGGGCGCGCCCATGGTCGAACGCGCGCTGCGTCAACGTTGCGTGGCTGCGGGCGCGATGGACCTGGACGATTACTGGCTGCGCCTGCAGCAGTCGGCAGATGAGCAACAGGCGCTGATCGAAGCGGTGATCGTCCCGGAAACCTGGTTTTTCCGGTACCCCGAATCCTTCAAAGCGCTGGCCAGCCTGGCCCATAAACGGCTGGCTCAACTGGCTGGCGCGCGTCCGTTGCGCTTGCTCAGCCTGCCGTGTTCTACCGGCGAAGAGCCCTATTCGCTGGCCATGGCCTTGTTTGACGCCGGCATGGCGCCAGGGGCATTCCTTGTTGATGGAATGGACATCAGCCCCAGTTCGGTTGCCAAGGCCGGGCAGGCGGTTTATGGGCGCAATGCGTTCCGTGGTAGCGAACTGTGCTTTCGCGATCGTTACTTCGATGCTCTGGGCGAAGGCCACCGCCTGCATGAACGGGTACGCCAGCAAGTCAGCCTGCGGGTGGGCAATGTGCTTGACCCGGCGCTGGCCAGCCGCGACGGCCTGTATGACTTCGTGTTCTGTCGCAATCTGTTGATCTATTTCGACGTAGCGACCCAACAGCGTGTGTTCGAAGTGCTCAAGCGCTTGCTGCATCCGCAGGGTGTGCTGTTCATCGGCCCGGCGGAAGGCAGCTTGTTGGCACGCATGGGCATGCGTCCGCTGGGGATCGCCCAGTCGTTTGCCTATGTGCGTCACGAAGGCGACAGCGCCCCCTTGGCGGCGGCACCCGCCCAACCCGCCAAGCGTACGTTCACGACTTTACCCCCACCGGTTTATCCGCAGCCCAGCGTGGCGTTGCCTCGTTCGCTGCGCCCGCTGCGTGTGCTGCCGGTGGCGGCCAAGCCAGCGCCAGCCCGCGAGCACACGCACGAGGGGGCCAGTGAGTTGCTGGCCGGCATTGCCCGGCTGGCCAATGCCGGCGCCAGCGAGCAGGCCCGTAGCGAATGCCAGCGCTACCTGAGCCAGTACCCGCCGTCGGCACAGGTTTACTACTGGCTGGGATTGCTCAGTGATACTGAAGGCGATGCGCAGCAGGCGTTGAGCCATTATCGCAAGGCCCTGTACCTGGAACCACAGCACCCCGAGGCGCTGGTGCACCTGGCCGCCTTGCTGGCGGCCCAGGGTGACCTTGCCGGCGCCCGGCGCCTTCAGGAGCGCGCGGCGCGGGCTGGCCGGGAGTCTGAACGATGAACAGTGATTCCGCGATGCAGTTGCTCGCCGAGGATGACGCACACATCGACGACTGCTGGAACCGCATTGGCGTGCGCGGCGACAAGCAGTGCCCACTGCTGGAGCGGCATGTTCATTGCCGCAATTGCGAGGTGTATGCCGCTGCTGCCACGCGTTTGCTCGACCGCTATGCGCTGACGCAGGACCACCAGGCTGCAGCGGTACAGCCGGACGAGGAAAACACCGGCCATTCCATGCTGCTGTTCCGTCTGGGCGAAGAATGGCTGGCGCTGGCTACCGCCTGCCTGGTCGAGATCGCCCCGTTGCAGGCGGTGCATTCATTGCCGCACCAGCGCTCGCGGCTGCTGCATGGGGTTGCCAATGTGCGCGGCGCGTTGGTGCCGTGCCTGTCACTGGCTGACTTGCTCGGGGTGCAGGCCGGCGCCACCGAGCCACGTAGCGCCCGGGCGATGCCACGTATGCTTATTCTGGCTGCCGAGGGTGGGCCGGTGGTGATGGCCGTCGAGGAAATCGACGGTATTCATCGGCTCGACCCGCAGCTGCTGGGCAGTGGCCGGGACGCCACACGCTTCACCGCCGCAGTCCTGCAGTGGCGCGGCCGCAGCGTGCGGGTTCTGGACGATCAACACTTAATGTCTGCCGTGCAGCGGAGCCTGTCATGACCCCAGAGCAAATGCGCGACGCATCGTTGCTCGAACTGTTCAGCCTGGAAGCCGAGGCGCAGACCCAAGTGCTCAGCGCTGGCCTGATGGCACTGGAGCGCAACCCCACCCAGGCTGACCAGCTAGAAGCGTGCATGCGCGCTGCGCACTCGCTCAAGGGGGCAGCGCGCATCGTCGGGGTGGATGCTGGTGTCAGTGTCGCCCACGTCATGGAGGATTGCCTGGTAGCGGCTCAGGAAGGCCGACTGCGTCTGACCGCCGAGCATATTGACGCGCTGTTGCAAGGTACCGACCTGCTGATACGTATTGCCACACCCGGCGATGCCGGGGCGCAGGCGACCTTGCCGGTGTTTCTTGCGCAAATGGCCAGCCTGCTCGACTCGGGCACTTCTGCCGTGCCTGTCGTGCCGCTGGCTGCATCCGTGCCGCCGGAGCCGCCGCTGGCAACCCTGCCGCCTGCACCTGTGGTAATGCCAGCCGGACCGAGGGAACCAGAGCCCGAACCCGCCCTGCGGCGCAAGGCTGGCAAGCGCGCTGGCGAAGGTGCCGAGCGGGTACTGCGTGTCACCGCCGACCGCCTTAATAGCCTACTTGACCTGTCCAGCAAGTCGTTGGTGGAAACCCAGCGGCTCAAACCGTACCTGGCTACCCTGCAGCGCCTCAAACGCATGCACGGCCAAGGCATGCAGGCACTTGACGGCTTGCGCATGCAACTGGAAGACAGTGGTCAGAGCAGCGAGGTGCTCGAGGCCTTGGCACAGACCCAGCGCCTGCTGGCAGAGACCCAGCAGATTTTGCAGCAACAGGCGGCCGACCTGGATGAGTTCGGCTGGCAGGCCAGTCAGCGTGCGCAGTTGTTGTATGACACCGCCCTGGCTTGCCGGATGCGGCCGTTTGCCGACGTGCTGACCGGGCAAAGCCGCATGGTTCGCGACCTGGGCCGTTCGCTGGGCAAACCGGTGCGGCTGGTGGTGGAAGGGGAGAAGACCCAGGTCGACCGCGATGTGCTGGAAAAGCTCGAAGCACCGCTGACCCACCTGTTGCGCAATGCCGTCGACCACGGCATCGAATTGCCCGAGCGGCGCCTGCTGGCGGGCAAGCCGGACGAGGGGGTGATCCGACTGCGGGCTTCGCACCAGGCGGGCATGCTCAGCCTGGAGCTGATCGACGATGGCGCCGGTATCGACCTGGAGCGCCTGCGCAGCAGCATCGTCGATCGCGCCCTGTCGCCTGCTGATACGGTGGCGCAGATGAGTGAGGCGGAGCTGCTGACGTTCCTGTTCCTGCCCGGTTTCAGCCTGCGCGACAAGGTTACCGAAGTGTCCGGGCGCGGTGTGGGGCTGGATGCGGTGCAGCACTTGATCCGCGAGCTGCGCGGCTCGATCGAGTTGACCCAGGTGGCAGGGCAGGGCTGTCGCTTCCATCTGCAGGTGCCGCTGACCCTGTCGGTCGTTCGCAGCCTGGTGGTCGAGGTGGGCGGTGAGGCTTACGCCTTCCCGCTGGCGCATATCGAACGCACGCTGGAAGTGACCGCCGACCAGATCGTGCAGATCGAGGGGCGCCAGCACTTCTGGCACGAAGGCCGGCATATCGGCCTGGTGGCGGCCAGCCAACTGCTCAATCGCCCGGCCGGGCAAAGTGACGAAGCCAGCCTGCGGGTGGTGGTGATTCGTGAGCGCGAGCAGCTGTACGGCGTGGCCGTGGAGCGGTTGGTGGGGGAGCGGGTGCTGGTCGTGATGCCACTCGACCCACGCTTGGGGAAGGTGCAGGACATTTCCTCAGGCGCCTTGCTCGATGATGGCTCGGTGGTCCTGATTGTCGATGTCGAAGACTTGCTGCGCTCGGTGGAAAAACTGCTCAGCACTGGCAGCCTGGAGCGCATCGAACGCGGCAGCAGCGGAGCCCGCGGTGTGGTCCGCAAACGTATCCTGGTGGTCGACGACTCGCTGACCGTACGCGAACTGCAGCGCAAGCTGCTGGGCAACCGTGGCTACGAAGTGGCGGTCGCGGTGGATGGCATGGACGGCTGGAACGCCCTGCGCGGCGAGGACTTTGACCTGCTGATCACCGACATCGACATGCCGCGCATGGACGGCATCGAGCTGGTTACCCTGGTGCGTCGCGACCAGCGCCTGCAGTCGTTGCCAGTGATGGTGGTGTCCTATAAAGACCGTGAGGAAGACCGGCGGCGAGGACTGGATGCTGGCGCCGACTACTATTTGGCAAAGGCCAGCTTCCACGACGATGCGTTGCTGGATGCTGTGGTGGAGCTGATCGGAGGTGCTCAGGGATGAAGATCGCCATCGTCAATGACATGCCCCTGGCCGTCGAAGCGTTGCGCCGGGCGGTTGCCCTGGAGCCCGCACACCAGGTCGTATGGGTGGCCAGCAACGGTGCTGAGGCGGTGCAGCGCTGCACCGAGCAGTTACCGGACCTCATCCTCATGGACCTGATCATGCCGGTGATGGACGGTGTCGAGGCGACCCGGCGGATCATGGCCGAAACCCCATGCGCCATTGTCATCGTTACGGTCGACCGTAAACAGAACGTGCACCGGGTGTTCGAGGCCATGGGCCATGGCGCCCTCGATGTGGTCGACACCCCTGCGCTGGGTGCTGGCGATGCCCGCGAAGCGGCGGCGCCCTTGCTGCGCAAGATCCTCAATATCGGCTGGCTGGTCGGCCAGCAGCGTGCACCTGCCGCAAGGTCGGTGGCCGCACCGCCGCGCGAGGCTTCCCAGCGTCGCGGGTTGGTGGCAATCGGGTCTTCGGCGGGTGGCCCTGCAGCACTCGAAGTGTTGCTCAAGGGCTTGCCGGCAGCGTTTCCGGCGGCCATCGTGCTGGTCCAGCATGTGGACCAGGTGTTTGCCGCAGGCATGGCCGAATGGCTCAGCAGCGCAGCAGGCATGCCGGTGCGCCTGGCCCGTGAAGGCGAACCACCGCAGCCAGGGCAGGTACTCCTGGCCGGCACCAACCATCACATTCGCCTGCTACAGAACGGCCAACTGGCCTACACTGCCGAACCTGTGAATGAAATCTACCGGCCCTCGATCGATGTGTTCTTCGAAAGCGTGGCACGTTACTGGAATGGCGATGCAGTGGGCGTGCTGCTTACCGGCATGGGCCGCGACGGTGCCCAGGGCCTGAAGCTGATGCGTCAGCAGGGCTTTCTGACCATTGCCCAGGACCAGGCCAGCAGCGCGGTGTACGGCATGCCCAAGGCTGCTGCGGCTATTGATGCCGCCGTGGAAATTCGCCCGCTGGAACGTATAGCCGGGCGCTTGACTGAATTTTTCGCAAAATGACGAAATGTATTGAATCACGCCGCCAGGCCGGTAGTGATCGGGTGAACAATGATGAATGATTTACCGATCGAAGGTTTCGCGACCACCAACGAGAACTCGGCGATGGTGCTGCTGGTCGACGATCAGGCCATGATCGGCGAAGCGGTGCGGCGTGGCTTGGCCAATGAAGACAACATCGACTTCCACTTCTGTGCCGACCCGCACCAGGCGGTGGCCCAGGCCATGCGCATCAAGCCCACGGTCATTCTTCAGGACCTGATCATGCCTGGCCTGGACGGCTTGACTCTGGTGCGCGAGTACCGCAACAACCCGGTGACCCAGGACATCCCGATCATCGTCCTGTCGACCAAGGAAGACCCGTTGGTCAAGAGCGCGGCATTTGCCGCCGGGGCCAACGATTACCTGGTCAAGCTGCCTGACACGATCGAACTGGTGGCACGCATCCGCTACCACTCGCGTTCCTACCTGACCCTGCTGCAGCGCGACGAGGCCTACCGTGCCCTGCGCGTCAGCCAGCAGCAGTTGCTGGATTCCAACCTGATGCTGCAGCGGCTGATGAACTCCGATGGCCTGACCGGGCTGTCCAACCGTCGCCACTTCGACGAGTACCTGGAGCTGGAATGGCGCCGGGCGATGCGTGAACAGCAGCAGCTGTCGTTGCTGATGATCGACGTGGACTACTTCAAAGTCTACAACGACAGCTTTGGCCACCTGGCCGGTGACGAGGCCTTGCGCCAGGTGGCCGAATCCATCCGTAGCTCGTGCTCGCGGCCGACCGACCTGCCGGCGCGCTATGGCGGCGAAGAGTTCGCCCTGGTGCTGCCCAACACCTCGCCAGGCGGGGCTCGGCTGGTGGCCGAAAAGCTGCGCCAGACCGTGCTGGGCCTGGGCATCCCGCATACTGCGCCGACGGCTGATGCATTTTTGACCGTAAGCATCGGCCTGGCCACCCAGACGCCTGCTATCGGCAGCCACTGCCGGCAGCTGATTTCGGCGGCCGACAAAGGTCTTTACCTGGCCAAGAACGGTGGGCGTAACCAAGTCGGCATCGCCTAAGCACTTGGAGACGGCGCGGCCGCTCTCACATGAGTCCGCGCAGGTTGCCCTAAATACATACGACCGCCCGGCGGGTCTGCCGCCATGCTGCGGACTCGGTTATACTCGCGGGCTTTTCACCGAATTCGCGCGAGTAGGCAGCCCATGGAAATCCAACCGATCCTGAACACCATCAAGGACCTCACCGAACGTTCCCTGTCAATTCGGGGGTATCTTTGACTACGATCACAAGCATGACCGCCTGATCGAAGTCAACCGCGAGCTGGAAGACCCCAACGTCTGGAACAAGCCTGAGTACGCCCAGGCACTGGGCCGCGAGCGTGCCATGCTGGCCCAGGTCGTCGAGACCCTGGACAAGCTGTCCAACGGCCTGGGTGACTGCCAGGACCTGCTCGACATGGCCGTCGAAGAAAATGACGAAGGCGCCGTCGGCGACGTCGTGACCGAGCTGGAAAGCCTGGAAGAAAACCTGGCCCAGCTTGAGTTCCGTCGCATGTTCAGCGGCGAGATGGACATGAACAACGCCTACCTGGATATCCAGGCCGGCTCCGGTGGTACCGAAGCACAGGACTGGGCCAACATCCTGCTGCGCATGTACCTGCGCTGGGCCGACAAGCGTGGTTTCGACGCCACCATCATCGAGCTTTCCGAAGGTGAAGTGGCCGGCATCAAGGGTGCCACCGTGCACATCAAGGGCGAGTACGCCTTTGGCTGGCTGCGCACCGAAATCGGCGTGCACCGCCTGGTGCGCAAGAGCCCGTTCGACTCCGGTGCCCGTCGCCACACATCGTTCTCGGCGGTGTTCGTATCGCCCGAGATCGACGACAAGGTCGAAATCGAGATCAACCCGTCCGACCTGCGCATCGACACCTACCGCTCCTCCGGTGCCGGTGGTCAGCACGTGAACACCACCGACTCGGCGGTCCGTATCACCCACGTGCCGACCAACACCGTGGTGGCTTGCCAGAACGAACGTTCCCAGCACGCCAACAAGGACACCGCCATGAAAATGCTGCGGGCCAAGTTGTACGAACTGGAAATGCAGAAGCGCAACGCTGCTTCGCAGGCGCTGGAAGACAGCAAGTCGGACATCGGCTGGGGCCACCAGATTCGCTCCTACGTACTGGATGACTCGCGCATCAAGGACCTGCGTACCGGCGTCGAGCGTAGCGACTGCCAGAAAGTCCTCGACGGCGACCTCGACCAGTATCTGGAAGCGAGCCTCAAGCAGGGCCTGTGATTAGCACCCCCATGCCGCGCTACCTGGCCAGCCGCCGGTAGCGCGTGCCCTGCCCGGAACGGGCAACGAATACCTGATGGAAAGAATGACGACATGAGCGACCTGAAGACCGAATCGCAAGACCTGCAACAGGAAGAAAACGCCCTGATCGCCCTGCGCAAGGAAAAACTTGCCGCCGAGCGTGCCAAGGGCAATGCCTTCCCCAACGACTTCCGTCGCGACAGCTACTGCAACGACCTGCAGAAGCAGTATGCGGACAAGACCAAGGAAGAGCTGGAAGCAGCCGCGATCCCGGTCAAGGTCGCCGGCCGCATCATGCTCAACCGTGGTTCGTTCATGGTTATCCAGGACATGACTGGCCGTATTCAGGTCTACGTCAACCGCAAGACCCTGCCGGAAGAAACCCTGGCCGCCGTCAAGACCTGGGACCTGGGCGACATCATCAGCGCCGAAGGCACCCTGGCCCGTTCCGGCAAGGGCGACCTGTACGTCGAAATGACCAACGTGCGCCTGCTGACCAAGTCGCTGCGCCCGCTGCCCGACAAGCACCACGGCCTGACCGACACCGAGCAGCGCTACCGCCAGCGCTACGTCGACCTGATGGTCAACGAAGAAACCCGCCACACCTTCCGTGTGCGTTCGCAGGTGATTTCGCACATCCGCAAGTTCCTCATCGAGCGTGACTTCCTCGAAGTCGAGACGCCGATGCTGCAGACCATTCCAGGCGGCGCTGCTGCCAAACCGTTCGAAACCCACCACAATGCCCTGGACATGGCCATGTTCCTGCGTATCGCGCCGGAGCTGTACCTCAAGCGCCTGGTCGTGGGTGGCTTCGAAAAAGTGTTCGAGATCAACCGTAACTTCCGTAACGAAGGCGTTTCGACTCGTCACAACCCTGAATTCACCATGCTCGAGTTCTACCAGGCCTACGCCGATTACCGCGACAACATGGACCTCACCGAGGAACTGTTCCGCGAGCTGGCGCAACTGGTACTGGGCTCCACCGACGTGCCGTACGGCGACAAGGTATTCCACTTCGGCGAGCCGTTCGTGCGCCTGTCGGTGTTCGACTCGATCCTCAAGTACAACCCGGAGCTGACCGCTGCCGACCTGCAGGACGTCGACCGCGCCCGCGAGATCGCCAGGAAGGCCGGCGCCAAGGTGCTGGGCCATGAAGGCTTGGGCAAGCTGCAGGTGATGATTTTCGAAGAGTTGGTCGAGCACAAGCTGGAACAGCCGCACTTCATTACCGAGTACCCGTTCGAAGTGTCGCCGCTGGCCCGTCGCAACGACGAGAACCCGGCCGTTACCGATCGTTTCGAGCTGTTCATCGGTGGCCGCGAAATCGCCAACGCCTACTCCGAGCTCAACGATGCCGAAGATCAGGCCGAGCGTTTCCTGGCCCAGGTGGCCGAGAAGGACGCGGGTGACGATGAAGCCATGCACTATGACGCCGACTTCGTTCGTGCGCTGGAGTACGGCATGCCGCCGACCGCCGGTGAAGGCATCGGCATCGACCGCCTGGTGATGCTGCTGACCAACTCGCCGTCGATCCGCGACGTCATCCTGTTCCCGCACATGCGTCCGCAGGCCTGAGTGAGCTGAACGAGCCGCCTTTCGAGGCGGCTTTTTCTTGCCTGAAGCTTTATGTTGTCGGTACCGGCCTCTTCGCGGGTAAACCCGCTCCTACAAAGGCCTCAGCAGGCCCTTGTGGTTGCGGGTTTACCCGCGAAGAGGCCGGCACCGATGAAAAACTGCCCATGAGGTATCCCCCGTGACACCCGCCATGCCTGACCAAGGCGCCGCCGGCATCGCCACCGCCGTCGCCGAAAGCGTGCAATACCAAGGCCGCAAGACTGCCCGCCAAGGCAGCGAACAGCGTCGCCAGTTGATTCTCGATGCCGCCATGCGCATTGTCGTGCGCGATGGCGTGCGCGGTGTGCGCCACCGGGCAGTGGCCGCCGAGGCCGGCGTGCCATTGTCGGCCACCACCTACTACTTCAAGGACATCGAGGACCTGCTCACCGATACCTTTGCCCAGTATGTCGAGCGCAGTGCGGCCTACATGGCCAAGCTGTGGGCAAACACCGAGGTGGTGTTGCGCCAGTTGCTGGCACAGGGCGATGGCAGCCCACAGGCCCGGGCGCGGCTGGCTGACGAGGTGGCGCGCATGACCGCCGACTACGTTCAGCGGCAACTGCTGAACCGCCGTGACTTCCTGATGGCCGAGCAGGCCTTCCGCCAGGAAGCATTGCTGTGCCCGCGACTGGCCGAGCTGGTGTGCGCTCATGAGCAGATCCTGCTGCACGGCACCCGGCAATTGCTGCAGGTCGTGGGCTCGCGGCAGCCGGAGCAGGATGCACAGATGTTGACGGCGATTATCGAGCAGTTGGAATATCAAGGCCTGCTCAAGCAAGCGAATGCGCAAGCCGATGGGCAGATGCTCGCTATGCTTACCCGATACCTGCAACTGGTGCTGGCATCGGCCTGAGGCGAGAACGACCTTTTCAAGGAGAACCTGATGAAAGCCTGGCGTGTGGTGTTGTTGACTTTGTCATTCCTGCTGCTGGGCGGTTGTCTGGTGACCTTCCATGAGCCCTTGCCCAGCAACCAGGCAGCGCCCAAGGCCCTGCTCGGCAAGTGGAGCAGCAAGGACGCCTGGGGGGAGCCGCTGAAACTGGTGATCAGCCGTAGCGGTGGCGACGCCTACAAGGCGGTGGCCACGGCCAAGGGCAAGGCCCCTGAAGAGTACGTGTTCACCGTGTCACGCCACGGCAACCGCTGGTACTTGTCGGCTGGCGTGCCCAAGCGGCTGGGTGGCAATTTCCTGATTGGCGGCTTCGACATCGTCGACGGCAAGGAACTGGTGGTCTACAACCTGGACGTCGAGCAGGTGCAGCAGGCGGTGGACAAAAAGGAACTGACCGGGCGCAGCACCGAAGTGCCGGACGACAACGGCGACGGCGTGCTGATCGACAGCCCGGCGGCGCGGGTGCTGGCCTACTTGGACGACCCGGCCAACTCCGACCTGTTCGTCGAAGTGGCGCGGTTCCAGCGTTCCGGCAAGTAGTGGCCTGTACCGGCCTCTTCGCGGGCAAGCCCGCTCCTACGGGGGCCTTGCCAGGCCTGGGCTTCGTGATATCCATGTAGGAGCGGGCTTGCCCGCGAAGAGGCCGGTACAGGTTTCGTGTACTAGAAAGGAGTCCCCGGTGGACGAATACCAGCAAACCATCCGCGCCCTGTCCGACCGCATCGTTGCGGCACAGACGCCTATTCGGGTCCTGGACGCGGTGAAGTGGGACGACAACATCCGCCAGGGCTTTCTCAAGGCCAAGGGCAAGGAGCCGCCGGCGGTAGATCGTGCCTACTACCAATCGCGCCCGCTGTCGTTCGACTCCAGCGCTGTCAAGGCCGAGTTCCAGGGCATCGAGCGCGACATCATTCGCCAGCTGGGCCAGTTCAACCCGGTCGGGCAGATCATGAAGCGCATGTGCCGTGAATACCGCATGGTGGTGCGCATGCTTGAAGCGCGCGGTACCGAAGACTTCGGCCTGATCTCCCAAGAGCTGTATGGCGCCGCCTCGGATGCCTTCCACGCCGGTGACCCGACGCTGGCCGACCTTGGGCTGATGCTGTCGGACTACCTGAACAACATCGATGGCCGTGGTGACCTCAAGGATGAGCCAAAGAACCTCACCGCCAAGGAAGCCGTGGAGATCCTCCAGCACCGGCTGAACAAAGTGTTCGGCGAGGCCGAGGGAACCATTCGTGTGTTCGAGTCAGACGGCATCGTCGCTGACGCCGCAGCCGGTGCCGACTACATCAAGGTGCGTGCCGATGCCATGTTCAACACCCGCGATGTGCGCGCCCTGGAGGTGCACGAAGGGTTGGTGCATGTCGGGACCACGCTCAATGGCCTGAACCAGCCGATCTGCACCTTCCTGGCCAAGGGCCCGCCCTCGTCGACGGTAACCCAGGAGGGCCTGGCCATCCTCATGGAGGTGATCGCCTTTGCCTCCTACCCCAGCCGCCTGCGCAAGCTCACCAACCGCACCCGAGCCATCCACATGGTCGAGGAGGGCGCAGACTTCATGCAGGTCTACGGTTTTTTCCGCGAGCAGGGCTTCGAGATGGCGCAGAGCTACAGCAACGCCAGCCGGGTGTTCCGCGGGTCGGTGCCCAACGGCTTGCCATTCACCAAGGACTTGTCCTACCTCAAGGGCTTCATCATGGTTTACAACTACATTCAGTTGGCCGTGAAGAAGGGCAAACTGGAACAGATCCCGTTGCTGTTCTGTGGCAAGACCACCCTGGAAGACATGCGCACCCTGCGCCAACTCGTCGAGGAAGGGCTGGTCGAGCCGCCCAAGTACCTGCCCGAACAGTTCCGCGACCTTAACGCGCTGTCGGCCTGGATGTGCTTCTCCAACTTCCTCAACCACCTGAGCCTGGACCGTATTGAAGCCGACTACGCGAACATTCTCTGAGAACTGCCGCCTGCTGGTCCTGGGCCTGGTCCTGCTGAGCCTTGGCGGCTGCAGCAGCCTGCTGTTCTACCCCGAGCGTGGTCAGGCCTTCACCCCTGAGCGGGCCAAGCTGGAATACCGCGACGTCACGCTGACCACTGCTGATGGCATCCGCCTTCACGGTTGGTGGCTGCCGGCCAAGGCCGGGGTCGAAGTCAAGGGTACGGTGCTGCACCTGCACGGCAACGGCGGTAACCTGCCTGGGCACCTGGGGGGTAGCTACTGGCTGCCGGAGCAGGGTTACCAGGTGTTGATGATCGATTACCGCGGCTATGGCTTGTCTCAGGGCCAGCCGAGCCTGCCGGAAGTGTACGAGGACATTGCCGCAGCCATGGCCTGGCTGGAGCAGTCGCCCGAGGTCAGGGGCAAGCCGTTGGTACTGCTGGGGCAGAGCCTGGGCGGTGCCATGGCCATTCATTACCTGGCGGCCCACCCCGAGCAGCGTCAGCGCTTCAGCGCCCTGGTGTTCGATGGTGTGCCGGCCAGTTACCGCGCGGTGGGGCGCTTTGCGCTCAGCACTTCCTGGATGACCTGGCCATTGCAGGTTCCGCTGTCGTGGCTGGTGCCGGACGGCGACAGCGCGATCCGCTCGATCGAGCGATTGAGCAGCCCGCCCAAGTTGTTTTTCCACAGCATCGACGACAACCTGGTGCCGATGGACAACGCCATCCGCCTATATCAGCACGCGCCACCACCGCGGGTGCTGCAACTGACCCGAGGGGGTCACGTGCAGACCTTCGCCGACCCTACCTGGCGCCAGGTGATGCTGCGGTTCCTCGATGACCCCAGCCATTTCAACGGCCTGCGGCGGCTTGCCGAAGTGCCCAATTTCCCTGACGAGAAGAACAAGCAATGAGTGAAGAACGCAACGCCATCCCGCTGATCCTGACCGGCGTCGGCAGCATCATCGTGACGGTGGGGGCTTTGTGGTATTACGGTTATCTGCATTTCGCCAAGCCCGAAGATGCCCTGCTGCTGCAGGATTTCACCATGCTCAAGACCATCCCCGGCGAGGACTACAAGGTATCGCTGGACCCGGCACCGCAAGTGGCCCAGTGCGTCGATGGGGTGCTGGTGCTGTTCGACACCCAGCAGAAAGGCCTGACCGGCGTGCTGGTGGACAACCGCAAGCGTGCGGTGCGCTGCATGGGCGAGGAAACACCGCAGCAGGTGC
>NZ_JBICJS010000026.1:0-78460 GCF_043103305.1 Pseudomonas sp. YQ_5
CAGCTCGCGATGCGCCGCGCGGGCGGCGCTCGATCTCAAAGGCACTACAAAGGCGGTGGCGGACACATCTCATAGCCAACGCCCTCTCAAAACAGCCCTCTCCCCCTACAACAGCAACAACCAAACCCCAAAAACAAAACGGGGAGACCTACCGGCCTCCCCGCTTCTATATAGCTACACCACCAGCCAATCACTCAGCCTTGAGGGTAACCCGGCCAAACGACTTCTTACCCGCCTGGCATACATGAGTAGCACCAAGGACAAACATGAAGTCCTTGTCGACCACGGCACCATCAACCTTCACCGCGCCGCCACTAAGCAAATCACGAGCCTGTGCCGAGTTCTTCACCAACCCGGCCCGGTTCAGCACCGCAGCGATCGGCAGGTCCTCTGTCGCAGCCACTTCGATCTCCGGCAAGTCCTCCGGCAGCTCACCTTCCTTCATACGGTTACCCGCAGCACGATGAGCATTGGCAGCCGCCTCTTCACCATGGAAGCGCGCAACGATTTCTTCTGCCAACTTGATCTTGATGTCACGCGGATTGGCACCGTTGGCAACGTCGGTACGGAACTGCTCGATTTCTTCCATCGAGCGGAAGCTCAGCAGCTCGAAGTAGCGCCACATCAGGGTATCCGGGATAGACACCAGCTTGCTGTACATAACCCCCGGCGCCTCCTGGATGCCGACATAGTTACCCAGCGACTTGGACATCTTCTTCACGCCGTCGAGCCCCTCGAGCAGCGGCATGGTCACGATGTTCTGCGCTTCCTGACCATAGGCGCGCTGCAGCTCGCGCCCCATCAGCAGGTTGAACTTCTGGTCGGTACCACCCAGCTCCACATCCGCCTTCAGTGCCACCGAGTCATAGCCTTGTACCAACGGGTATAGGAACTCGTGGATGGCAATCGGCTGGTTGGTGGTATAACGCTTGTCGAAGTCATCACGCTCCAGCATGCGCGCCACAGTGTACTGCGACGCCAGGCGAATGAAGTCAGCGGGGGTCAGCTTGTCCATCCAGGTGGAGTTGAACGCGACTTCGGTCTTGGCCGGATCGAGAATCTTGAACACCTGCTGCTTGTAAGTCTCGGCGTTATCCAGCACCTGCTCACGCGTCAGCGGCGGGCGGGTGGCACTTTTGCCACTGGGGTCGCCGATCATGCCGGTGAAGTCACCGATCAGGAAGATGACCTGATGGCCCAGCTCCTGGAACTGACGCAGCTTGTTGATCAGTACCGTGTGACCAAGGTGCAAGTCAGGTGCAGTAGGGTCGAAGCCAGCCTTGATGCGCAGAGGCTGGCCGCGCTTGAGCTTCTCCACCAGTTCCGACTCGACCAGTACTTCTTCCGCACCGCGCTTTATAAGCGCCAGCTGCTCTTCAACCGACTTCATAGACAAACCCGCAAGGCTCAGATTCAGGGGGAGCCAACCATACAAGATCGGCCGTCAAATACAAGTTTCGCAAAGGAATGTGACCCGGGCACAGGCTTGCGGCGTCTACGCGCCCTTGCGTGAAAATGGATTTGGTTATATTTTATACAGTTATTTCATCTTCATCATGTCATTCATCTTTTCCATTTCACTTTTTTCAAAGTCACCTTGCCTATGACCAACGAACCGCCTAAAGCGCCCCCGCTTTATCCGAAAAGCCATCTGTTGGCCGCCAGCGGCATTGCCGCCCTGCTCAGCTTGGCTCTGCTAGTGTTTCCATCCAGCGAAGTGGAAGCCAAGAAAACCACCCTCAACCTCGAGCTGGAGAGCCCTGCCGAGCAGCTTAAAGGCGAGTCACGTGCTGCGCCGCTGGTGCAGGCAGAAGACGGGCAAACATCGCCTTTCGCCCAGATCGAAGACGCTGCCCCCGAGACTCAGAAGGCCGAACAGAAAGCCCCGGCCGCCGAACCTGCCAAAGCACCAGGCCACCGCGAGATCACCGTGGCCCGTGGCGATACACTGTCAACCCTGTTCGCCAAGGTTGGCCTGCCGGCCAATGCAGTGCATGACGTGCTGGCAAGTAACAAGCAGGCCAAGCAGTTCAGCCAGCTCAAGCACGGCCAAGTGCTGCAGTTCGAGCTCGACAAGGATGGCCAACTGGCCAGCCTGAGCAGCAAGGTCAGCAGCCTCGAAACCATTCACCTGACCAAGACCGCCAAGGGCTACACCTTCAATCGGGACATCATCAAGCCGGTGGTGCGTACCGCCTATGCCCACGGAGTGATCAAGAGTTCGCTGTCGGCATCGGCCCAGCGCGCCGGCCTGTCCCACAGCACGACCATGAGCCTGGCCCGCGTGCTGGGTTACGACATCGACTTCGCTCAGGACATTCGCCCGGGCGACGAATTCGACGTGGTCTATGAGCAGAAAGTGATGGACGGCAAGGTCGTCGGCACCGGCAATATCCTGTCCGCCCGCTTCACCAACCGCGGCAAGACCTACACCGCCGTGCGCTATACCAACAAGCAGGGCAACACGAGCTACTACACCGCCGACGGCAACAGCCTGCGCAAGGCCTTCATCCGCACCCCGGTCGACTTCGCCCGCATCAGCTCACGCTTTTCCGCCGGCCGCAAACACCCGATCCTGAACAAGATCCGCGCCCACAAGGGTGTCGACTACGCAGCTCCCCGCGGCACGCCGATCAAGGCAGCTGGTGACGGCCGTATCGAGCTGGCCGGTCGCCGAGGTGGCTACGGTAATACCGTGATTATCCAGCACGGTAACCGTTACAAGACGCTGTACGGCCACATGCAGGGCTTCGCCAAGGGCATCAAGACTGGCAGCACGGTCAAGCAGGGCCAGATCATTGGCTATATCGGCACCACTGGCCTGTCCACCGGACCGCACCTGCACTACGAGTTTCAGGTCAACGGTGTGCACGTCGACCCGCTGAGCCAGAAAGTGCCGATGGCCGACCCGATCGCCAGAAACGAGCGCCAGCGCTTCCTGCAGCAGAGCCAACCACTGATTGCCCGTATGGACCAGGAAAAGGCAACCATGCTCGCAGCGAACAAGCGCTAAGCCATGGCGCTCTATCTGGGGGTGATGTCAGGCACCAGCCTCGATGGCCTGGACATTGCCCTGATCGAACAAGGCGAGCAGCCTGAGCTGCTCGCCACCCATTACCTGCCAATGCCCGACGACTTGCGTCAGGAGCTGCTTGCCCTGTGCAGCAGCGGCCCTGACGAGATCGCACGTGCGGCATTGGCGGAAAACCGCTGGGCCAGCCTGGCAGGCGAAGGTATCCACCAGTTGCTGGCTCGCCTAGGCCTGAAGGCGGAAGCCATCCGCGCCATTGGCAGCCACGGTCAGACCATCCGCCATGAACCGGCACGTGGTTTTACTGTGCAGATCGGCAACCCGGCGTTGCTCGCCGAGCTTACCGGCATCAGCGTGGTCGCCGACTTCCGCCGCCGCGATGTGGCAGCCGGTGGCCAAGGTGCGCCGCTGGTGCCCGCCTTCCACGAAACCCTGTTCAACCACCTTGGCCAGCGACTGGCAATACTGAACGTGGGCGGCTTCAGCAACCTGAGCCTGATCGAACAGGATAAACCGGTGCACGGCTTCGACTGCGGTCCTGGTAACGTGCTGCTGGATGCCTGGATCGAGCGCAAACTTGGCCTGGCCTACGATAAGGATGGTGCCTGGGCGGCTTCGGGGGTGGTTCAAGCGGGCCTGCTCAGTGCATTGCTCCGCGACCCGTTCTTCGCCGGCAGCGGCCCGAAGAGCACCGGCCGCGAGGTATTCAACCTGCCCTGGCTGGATGCCCACCTGGCCCGCCTACCCGTTTACCGCGACGAAGACGTACAGGCGACACTGTTGGAGCTGACCGCTCGAAGCATCATCGACTCGTTGAGCAACGCCCAGCAAGGCACCGAGGCGCTTCTTGTATGTGGTGGCGGCGCACGTAACGGAGCGCTGATGGCCCGCCTCGGTCAGTTGCTACCCGACGCCCATGTCGCCAGCACTGGTGCCCATGGCGTGGACCCGGACTGGGTCGAGGCCATGGCCTTTGCCTGGTTGGCCCATTGCTGTCTGGAAGGCATCGCTGCCAACCGCCCCACCGTTACTGCCGCCAAAGGGTTGCGCATACTGGGCGCGATCTACCCGGCATGACTGCTTCGCCAGAAATCAAAACGCCGCGCAATTGCGCGGCGTTTTGCTTTCTGGCGAAGCCTTAGATCGAGAACGACGAGCCGCAACCGCAGGTGGTGGCGGCATTCGGATTCTTGATCACGAAACGCGAACCTTCCAGGCCTTCCTGGTAGTCCACTTCGGCGCCGGCCAGGTACTGGAAGCTCATCGGGTCGACCACCAGGGAAACGCCCTCGCGCTCGACGATGGTGTCATCTTCGGCCACATCCTCATCAAACGTAAAGCCATACTGGAAGCCCGAGCAACCACCACCGGTCACGAACACCCGCAGTTTCAGACGTTCATTGCCTTCCTCATTGACCAGGTTTTTCACCTTCTGGGCTGCCCCATGGGTGAACTCCAGGCCGGTAGGGGTGAAGGTTTCGACACTCATGTTGATTCTCCCGGCGCGGTAGCCGCCATAAAACTCGATGACGCGCATTATCCGCTTTCCCGAGAAAATCGGTCAAGAATTGTGCGGCTTTAGTCGCGACATACAAAAAGGCCCGCACGACGCGGGCCTTTTCGAACGCTGGCTGCTTACGGCAGCAAGCCGGCATGGGACAGGCCCATGCGCTCATCCAGGCCGAACAGAATGTTGAGGTTCTGTACCGCCTGGCCGGAGGCGCCCTTGACCAGGTTGTCGATCACCGACAGCACCACCACCAGGTCACCACCCTGCGGGCGATGAACCGCAATGCGACAAACGTTGGCGCCGCGCACGCTGCGGGTTTCCGGGTGGCTGCCAGCTGGCATCACGTCGACGAACGGTTCGTCGGCGTAGCGCTTCTCGTACAGGGCCTGCAGGTCGACCGAGGTATCGACCACATTCGCGTACAGGGTGGCATGGATGCCGCGGATCATTGGCGTCAGATGCGGCACGAAAGTCAGCCCGATGTCCTTGCCCGCGGCCAGGCGCAAGCCCTGGCTGATCTCCGGCAGGTGGCGATGACCCTTTACCGCGTATGCTTTCATGCTTTCGCCGGCTTCGCAGAACAGCGAGCCCACAGCCGCACCGCGGCCTGCACCGCTGACGCCCGACTTGCAGTCGGCGATCAGGCGCGATGGGTCAGCCAGCCCTGCTTCCAGCAGCGGCAGGAAGCCCAGCTGGGTGGCGGTCGGATAGCAACCCGGCACAGCGATCAGGCGTGCCTGGCGGATCTTCTCGCGGTTGACTTCAGGCAGGCCATACACAGCGTCCTTGAGCAGCTCTGGCGCGCCATGCGGCTGACCGTACCACTTGCCCCACTCGGCGGCATCCTGCAGGCGGAAGTCGGCCGACAGGTCGATCACCTTGGTGCCGGCCGCCAACAGCTCACCAGCCAGGGCGTGGGCAACACCATGCGGCGTGGCGAAGAACACCACATCGCAGGCGGCCAGAGCCTTGCTGTCCGGCACGCTGAACGCCAACCCGTCATAATGGCCGCGCAGGTTCGGGTACATGTCCGCCACCGCCACGCCCGCCTCGGAGCGCGAAGTGATGACCGCCACTTCGGCCTGTGGATGCTGTGCCAGCAGACGCAACAGTTCGACGCCGGTGTAACCCGTGCCGCCGACGATACCGACCTTGATCATAACGCTTGCCCCTTATCAACGAGCCGTCTGGAAAGCGCACGATAATAGGGGCGCGGGGCGCCTGTAACAACTCTTCGGGTGACCCTTCGGGCGCTTGACCACTACTATCTGACGACCGTGATTACCTGAAGGAACTCCCTCCATGCTTTACCTATGGATCAAAGCGCTGCATATCGTCAGCGTGGTCTGCTGGTTCGCCGGCCTGTTCTACCTGCCCAGGCTGTTCGTCTACCACGCCCAGAGCCAGGACAGCATCAGCCAGGAACGCTTCGTGACCATGGAGCGCAAGCTGTATCGCGGCATCATGAACCCGGCGATGATCGCCACCTACGTCTTTGGCGCCTGGATGCTGTACCTCAATCCCGGCTGGCTGAGCCAGGGGTGGCTGCATGCCAAGCTCACCCTGGTCATCCTGCTGACCGGCTACCATCATGTGTGCGGTGCCCAGCGCAAACGCTTCGCCAATGGCACCAACACCCGCAGCCACGTCTACTATCGCTGGTTCAACGAAGTGCCCGTGCTGATCCTGCTGGGTATCGTCATTCTGGTGGTGGTGAAACCGTTCTGACATAGCCACCCGCTCAAGGAGCCTTGCCATGTCGCTACCTGCCTCGCTCGAACAACGCCTGCGGCTGCCCGTGGTTGCCGCGCCGATGTTCCTCATTTCCAACCCCCAACTGGTGCTGGCCTGCTGCGCCAGCGGCGTGGTTGGCAGTTTCCCGGCCCTGAACCAACGCGACAGCGCTGGCTTCAAGGCTTGGCTGGAAGAGATCGAGGCAGGCCTGGCTCAACTGCAGGCGCCAGCGCCCTACGCTGTCAACCTGATCGTCCACCCGACCAACCCGCGCCTGCAGGCCGACTTGGCTTTGTGCGTCGCACACCGTGTACCAATCGTTATCACCAGCCTGGGGGCAGTAAAGGAAGTGGTCGATGCCGTACACGGCTACGGCGGCCTGGTCCTCCACGATGTCACCACCCGCCGGCATGCCGAGAAAGCAGCCGAAGCCGGTGTCGATGGCCTTATCGCCGTCGCCGCAGGCGCAGGCGGCCATGCCGGCACCTGGAGCCCGTTCGCCCTGGCCGCAGAAATTCGCCAGTTCTTCGACAAGACCCTGTTGCTGGCTGGCTGCATCAACCACGGCCACGAAATCCTGGCCGCACAACTGCTGGGGGCGGACCTGGTGTACATGGGCACGCGCTTCATAGCCACCACAGAAAGCCAGGCCCAGGGCGCCTACAAACAGATGCTGCTGGATGCCCATGCCGCCGACATCATCCACACCCCAGTGGTGTCCGGTATCCCAGCCAGCTTCCTGCGCCAGAGCCTGGAGCAGGCCGGCTACGACATGAACGCCCTCAAGGGGGGGCAGGTGCAAGGCAAGCTCAAGCCAATCGATGACGAAGCCAAGGCCTGGAAGACCGTATGGTCAGCGGGCCAGGGCGTCGGAGCCATCCATGACCTGCCCAGCGCCAGCGCATTGATCGAGCGCCTGCATGGCGAGTACCGACAAGCCCTGGAACGCTGCCAGGTTTTGCGCGCCAGCACCTTGTAGCAAAAGGCAACACCTTGCACGGGCAAGTTGTACACTAGGCGCCCTCTTCCGCCCCCAGGAGCCTTGCATGACCCGTTACGCCATGATCACTGGTGCTTCCAGCGGCCTGGGCCTGGCCTTGGCGGAAGCGCTGGCACGGCGCGGGCGCAACCTGATCCTGGTGGCACGCCAACGAGAAACGCTGGAGCCTGTCGCCATGGAGCTGACCCAGCGTTTTGGTGTCGAGGTGCTGTTCCGCGCCTGCGACCTCAGTCAGCCGTTGCGCCTTTCAGGCTTCGTGCTAGAGCTGGAAGAAGGTGAGCGGCGTATCGATTTGCTGGTCAACTGCGCGGGCTTGCGCACCTATGGGCCGTTCCTGGCCCATGAATGGGCCGACGAACAAGACCTGCTGGAGGTCAACGTGCTGGCCCTGAGCCGCCTGTGCCACGCCATCGGTAACCTGATGGCTGTGCAGGGTGGCGGGCAGATTCTCAACGTCGCCGGCCTGGCCGGGGTGGCGCCTGGCCCATGGATGGCCGCCTATGCCGCCAGCAAGGCCTACGTTTTGAGCTTTTCCCAGGCCCTGCGCGAAGAACTGAAACGCACCGGCATCAAGGTCTCGGTACTGTGCCCTGGCCCAGTACGCTCCGCACGCAGGCGCATTGCGCGGCTCGATGGCAAGCCGCGCTGTCTCAGCCCAGAGGAAGTGGCGCTGTACACCGTGCGGGCACTGGACAAGAACCGCGCGCTGATCATGCCCGGTCGGCGCAACCGCTGGCTGGCGTTCGCCCCGCGGCTGCTGCCGCGCTGGCTGGTGCGCAAGCTGGCCGGGGCCATCCACCGCCGCTATTGCCCCTTAGGCATGGAATAGCCACTGGGCGAGCGGCGCCCGGCTGAGTAAACTCGGCCCGACCCTCACCATGGAGCAAGTGCTGTGGACGATCTATTCCTCAAAATCATCAACCGGGAAATCCCGGCAGATATCATCTATGAAGACGACCAGATCCTGGCCTTCAAGGACATTGCACCCGCGGCACCGGTACATTTTCTGGTCATCCCGAAAAAGCACATTCGCACCCTCAATGACCTGACCGAAGAAGACAAGGCCCTGGCTGGCCACATCCTGTTCACCGCCCAGCGCCTGGCTGTCGAACAAGGCTGCGAGGAAGGTTTCCGCGTGGTCATGAACTGCAACCCCAAAGGCGGCCAGACCGTCTACCACATCCATATGCACGTGCTTGGCCAGCGCCAGATGAACTGGCCACCGGGCTGACCCACGGCAAGCGACCCCGCCGCTATTGCGGTAAACTGTCGGGCACATTCTTGCGGAGGTGCCCGATGGCTACCGAACGTCACTACTCGCCGCTCGACCGCTTGTTGCTGCAGGCCGATACTGCCATGCGCACCTTGCTGCCATTCAGCGGCCAACCCGCCCGGCCATCGCCGGCCATCGTCCAGCCAGACGCTGACCTGGACGAGCAACAGGCCCGTCATATTGCCGGGCTGATGCGCATCAACCATACCGGTGAAGTCTGCGCCCAGGCGTTGTACCAAGGCCAGGCCCTGACCGCCAAGTTGCCGGAAGTGCGCAAGGCCATGGAGCATGCCGCTGAGGAAGAAATCGACCACCTGGCCTGGTGCGAACAGCGCATTCGCCAGCTGAACAGCCACCCGAGCGTGCTCAACCCGCTGTTCTACGGCATGTCGTTTGGCATCGGCGCACTGGCCGGGCTGGTCAGCGACAAGGTCAGCCTGGGCTTCGTCGCCGCTACCGAACATCAGGTGTGCAAGCACCTCGACGAGCACCTGGAGCAGCTCCCGCACGAAGATGAAAAATCCCGGGCCATTCTCGAGCAAATGCGCATCGACGAAGAGCAGCACGCCGAGTCCGCACTGGAGGCCGGTGGTTATCGCTTCCCGGCCCCCGTCCGCTTTGGCATGAGCTTGCTGGCCAAGGTCATGACCAAAAGCACATACCGCATCTGAAGGCATCACCATGACGGATCGATTCGACGCCAAGGACCTGGCGCGCGCCGTGCAAGCAGGCATTCTCCAACCAGGCCAGGACCAAAGCCTGTTGGCATTCCTGCGCCAGCAGCCCGCACCACGTGGCAGCTTTCAGCTGGCCCATGTTGCCTTCTACTTTGGCGCCATGCTGATCATGGCGGCAATGGGCTGGTTGCTCACCGAGGCCTGGATGAGCATCGGTGACAGCGCGCTGTTGATCATCGCCAGCCTCTATATCCTGCTGATCACCTTGTTCGCCCTCAATCTGCAACGCCGCGCCCAGCCCGTCGCCGCTGGCGTGCTGGCGGCAGTAGCAGTCAGCATCGTGCCGCTGGCGGTATTCGCTATCGAACGCATGGTCGGTTGGTGGCCACTGGACGATGCGCAGGCCGACTACCACCAGTACTACACCTACGTGTAGGGTGGCTGGCTGGCGATGGAAGCAGCCACGGTGCTTGCCGGGCTGATAATGCTTCGGCTGATCCCCTACCCGTTCGTTGTCATGCCAATCGCCGTGGCCTTGTGGTTCATGTCGATGGACCTTAGCGAGTGGTTCTTCGGCTCCCCGTTCAGTTGGGAGCAGCGTCGCCAGGTATCCCTGTGGTTTGGGCTGGGCTTGCTGGTGGTTTTCCTCGTGATAGACGGCCGCACGCGTGAGGACTACGCCCGTTGGGGTTACCTCGCCGGGCTGGCAGCATTCTGGGGCGGGTTGACGCTGCTGGACAGCGGCAGTGAGTTGGGCAAGGCCCTGTACTGCCTGATCAACATTGCGCTGATGGGCATGGCGGTACTGCTGCGCCGGCCGGTTTTCATGGTGTTTGGTGCACTGGGGGTGGCGGCATATCTGGGATATCTGTCGTACGAGGTATTTGCCCAGTCGTTGCTGTTCCCGGTAGTGCTGACCATGATCGGGCTGGGGGTTATCTGGCTTGGCCTGGTTTACCAAAAGCGCCGGGAGCGGTTGAGCCAGGCGCTAAGAAGCAATCTTCCGCAATGGTTGCGAATGGCCCTTCCGGCGCTGCGCAACTGAAGGTCGGCCGGGCAGTATGTGGGAGCGGCTTCACCCGCTCCCTCAGGGGCTGCAAAGCGGCGCCGGAATCTCAGCCTTAACCCAGCTCTACGATTTCATACCCATGGGTAATCTCAACCCCGGCACGCTCAAGCATGATCGAAGCCGAGCAGTACTTTTCCGCCGACAGCTCCACCGCCCGCTTGACCTGCGCTTCTTTCAGCCCACGCCCTTTAACCACGAAGTTCATGTGAATCTTGGTGAACACCTTGGGGTCTTCGCTGGCACGCTCCGCTTCAAGAAATGCCTCACAGCTTTCCACTGCCTGGCGCGACTTCTTCAGAATGCTCACCACGTCAAAGCTGCTGCAACCACCCAGGCCCAGCAACAGCATTTCCATCGGTCGCACGCCCAGGTTGCGGCCGCCGGCCTCGGGCGGGCCGTCCATCACGACGACATGGCCGCTCCCCGATTCGCCGAGGAACATTGCCTCACCGGCCCACTGGATACGTGCCTTCATCTACCCGGACTCCTGATTTTCGGAAAAGGGTGTCAGCTTAGACCTTGTGCGGCTGTGGGAAAAGCACGAGATGTGTCGGTTTAGTACCGAAACATCCTGCAGTGTCTGATAAGCTGGCGCCAAATGACTGGCGCCCTCCGTCAGCCAACCTCTATAAAAAGCTTATGCGTCATATCGAACAGGATTTCGTGATGGTTGCCTCCGCCCTACCCGCCAAGATAAAGAACATCGACAAGCTGCTGGTGCACTGCCAGCGCCGCCGCTACACCGCCAAAAGCAATATCATCTGCGCCGGCGACCGGGCCGAGACACTGTCGTTCATCATCAAGGGTTCGGTCACCATCCTCATCGAGGACGATGACGGCCATGAAATGATCATCGCCTACCTCAACAATGGCGATTTCTTTGGCGAGCTAGGCCTGTTCGAGCCCGTTGATGGCGAGCAGCAGCGCAGTGCCTGGGTACGCGCCAAGACCGAATGCGAAGTGGCCGAAATCAGCTACGAAAAGTTTCGCGAACTGGCGCGCCAGGACCCTGAAATCCTCTACGCCCTGGGCAGTCAAATGGCCCAGCGCCTGCGCAACACTACGCGCAAGGTTGGCGATTTGGCATTTTTCGACGTGACCGGGCGAGTTGCACGTTGCCTGCTGGAGCTGTGCAAGCAGCCCGACGCCATGACCCACCCCGATGGCATGCAGATCAAGATTACCCGTCAGGAAATCGGCCGAATCGTCGGTTGCTCCCGGGAAATGGTCGGCCGCGTTCTAAAGGATTTGGAGGAACGCAGCCTGGTGCAGGTCAAGGGTAAGACCATGGTGGTCTACGGTACCCGCTAGTCCTTGGGCAACTCGGCCAGTACCTTGGCGTAGGCCTGCGAAAGGCGCTCGAACCAGGGTGCTGCCGGCGCTACTTCGTGCAAGGCGATGTGCGCATCAGCGCGACAGCGTTGCTCCAGCTCGCAGCACTCGTTGAAGCGGTTGACCGCCGCCACCATCGACTCGCGCTCGTTGTCCAGCAGCAGGGCACCGTGCACCAGCACCACCGGGCGCTTGCCACCCAGGCCCTGACGCCAGCGCTGGGCGGTACCCACCAGTTTGCGGCCATTGAGGTTGACGTTGTAGCGGCCATCGCAGAAGGCCCCGTCAATTTCCCCGACTGACGCTACCCCTCCCCACTCGCGCAGCACATCGCACAGCGGCAGACACAGGCGCTCGTAGGCATTTTCGATACGGCCGTGGTCACCTTCACTGCGCGGCGCGGCGTAGACCAGTGCAACGTTCACTGTCGAGTGCGACTGAGGCACCGGCTCACCGCCGGTTTCTCGCAGCAGCACCGGCCAGCCAGCAATAGCCAATTCCGCGCAGGCGACCTCGAAGTTGCCCAGCCGGCTCATGCGCCGAGGCATGACCAGCGCGTGGTCGGTCGGGCGCCAGAACAGCACGCCACTGTCACGCTCGCCACGGCAGACGGCGGCCAGCAATTCCTGTTCGGCGTGCAGGCCTTGTTCGACGCTCAGGGCCAAGGGTTGATCGGTCATTGATCCACCTATTTTGTTGTTTTCACCGGCCTCTTCGCGGGTAAACCCGCTCCCACAACAGGGCGCGTACCCGTGTAGGGGCGGGCTTGCCCGCGAAGAGGCCATTACAGGTACAAAAAAGCCGGCAAAAACGCCGGCTTCATTTAATCAGTCCAGTTGCTGAACAGTCTTCTTCACCTGCTCGGGGAAGAACAGCCGCTGTAATTCCAGGCCAGGCTGCTCGGCGCGCATGAACGCCTCACCCACCAGGAACGAGTAAACCTCGTTGATTGCCATCAGCTCCACATCGGCCCGGTTGAGAATACCGCTTTCGGTAATCGCCAGACGGTCACGCGGAATGCGCGGCAACAGGTCGAGGGTGGTTTCCAGGCTGACCTCAAAAGTATGCAGGTTGCGGTTGTTCACCCCCACCAGCGGCGTATCCAGGGTTTTCAGCGCGCGCTCCAGTTCATCGCCATCGTGCACTTCTACCAACACGTCGAGGCCGACGTCCTTGGCAGTGGCGGCCAGCTCAGCCATCTTCACGTCATCCAGCGCCGACACGATCAGCAGTACGCAGTCTGCCCCCAGGGCCCGGGCTTCAACGATCTGGTAAGGGTCGACCATGAAGTCCTTACGGATCACCGGCAGCGAAACCGCTGCGCGGGCCTGCTGCAAGTACTCATCGGCCCCTTGGAAATAATCGACATCGGTCAGCACCGACAGGCAGGTGGCCCCGCCCTTCTCGTAGCTGACCGCGATTTCCGCCGGCACGAAGTGCTCACGGATCACGCCCTTGCTTGGCGAAGCCTTCTTGATTTCGGCAATCACCGCTGGCTGCTTGCGTTTGGCCTGCTCGATCAGCGCGTTGGCGAAGCCTCGCGGGGTGTCGGCGGCCTTGGCCAGGCCTTCCAGTTCGGCGAAGCTGACGCGTGCACTACGCTCGGCCACTTCTTGAAACTTGCGGGCAATGATCCTTTCCAGCACCGTCGGCACACTCATGCTTCGTTCTCCACCTTGAATACTGCAGTAAAGGCGCCCAATTCCTGCAGCTTCTCCCAGGCCAGGCCGGTGTGCAGTACATCATGGGCCAGTTCTACACCGGCTTTCAGGCTCATGGCATGGTCAGCGGCATACAGCGCCGCGCCAGCATTAAGCACGATCATTTCGGCGGCCTTCTGGCCGTTCTCGGTCTTGCGCCGGCCCAGCGCATCGCGGATCAACTCCAGCGAAGCCTGCGGGCTCTCGACAGCCAGGCCATGAAGGCTCTGACTCTTAATGCCGAGGTCTTCCGGCTCGACCCAATATTCAGTAATTTCGTCGTTTTTCAGTTCGGCGACAAAGGTGGGTGCGGCCAGGCTGAACTCGTCCAGGCCATCCTTCGAGTGCACTACCAGCACATGCTTGCTACCCAGACGCTGCAGCACCTCAGCCAGCGGGCGGCAAAGGGCTTGCGCGAACACACCGACCACCTGGTGCTTCACTCCGGCCGGATTCGTAAGCGGGCCGAGCATATTGAACAGGGTGCGCAACCCCAGTTCTCGACGCGGGCCTGCGGCGTGCTTCATGGCCGAGTGGTGACTTTGCGCAAACATGAAACCGATGCCCAGGCTGTCGATGCAGCGCGCCACTTGAGTTGGCGTCAGGTTCAGGTAGATGCCGGCAGCTTCCAGCAAGTCGGCACTGCCGCTCTTGCCCGATACCGCACGGTTACCGTGCTTGGCCACCGGGCAGCCCGCCGCCGCCAGGACGAAGGACGAAGCGGTGGAGACGTTGAAGATGTTGGCGCCATCACCGCCGGTACCGACAATATCGACGACACCATCAAGGCTTTGCAGCTCGACCTTTTCGGCCAGCTCACGCATCACCGACACCGCGCCGACGATTTCGTCGATGCTTTCGCTTTTCATGCGCATGCCCATCAGGAAGGCACCTATCTGCGCCTCGCTGCACTGACCGGTCATGATCTGGCGCATGACCTGACGCATTTCGTCGGTAGTAAGGTCCAGCTGGCCGACGATACGGCTCAACGCACTCTTGATATCCATGTTCGATCCTTAACGGCGGCCGCCGGTCTGCTTGAGGAAATTGGCGAACAGTTCATGGCCCTGCTCGGTCAGGATCGACTCAGGGTGGAATTGCACCCCTTCGATATTCAGCGTCTTGTGGCGCAGGCCCATGATCTCATCGACCGAACCGTCAGCATGGGAGGTCCAGGCGGTAACTTCCAGGCAGTCGGGCAAGGTTTCACGCTTTACCACCAGCGAGTGGTAACGGGTCACGGTCAGCGGGTTGTTAAGGCTGGCGAACACGCCCAGGTCGCGGTGATATACCGGGCTGGTCTTGCCGTGCATGACCTGGCGTGCACGTACAACGTCGCCGCCAAAAGCCTGCCCGATTGACTGGTGGCCCAGGCATACGCCGAGGATTGGCAACTTGCCAGCAAAGTACAGGATGGCCTCGATGGACACGCCCGCTTCGCTTGGGGTGCACGGCCCCGGGGATACGACGATGCGCTCAGGGTTGAGGGCCTCGATCTGGGCGATTGTCATTTCGTCATTGCGAATGACCTTGACCTCGGCACCCAGCTCGCCAAGGTACTGAACGACGTTGTAAGTGAATGAGTCGTAATTGTCGATCATCAGTAACATGGTGTTAAACCTCTTGAATCTACTGACTTCATGATTCGAACCTTCCTGCACCAGCCACAGGCGCGGCTTTGCCACAACGGGCGGTAAACGAGAAGGCAAACGGGGACGGGCCGGGCGGGCCGGCAGGAGATAAAGTCAGGCGCGCCAACGCCAACGGGCGTGGGCCTTGATTACGCGCATCAAGAGTTTGCTGACGATCAACACAGGATAGGTCTCGCTCATACGTCCCGGCACAGTAGCCTACCGGGGCGACGGGCGCAATATGCCTGTAAACACGGGGAAACGAATGGACTTGGGAGGGAAGCACTACGATTTGCTAAGGTCGATGGGGTTGTCCTTATAAAAACAAAGAAAAGGATGTTCCCTGATGCGAAAAGCCCCGTTATTGCGCTTTACCCTCGCTTCACTGGCCTTGGCCTGCAGCCAGGCGTTGGCAGGCCCTTCGCCCTATTCCACCCTTGTCGTGTTTGGCGACAGCCTCGCCGATGCGGGGCAGTTTCCCGACCTGGGCGGCGGTACCCCAGGCGCGCGTTTCACCAACCGCGATGCCGACGGCAACTTTGCCCCAGTGTCACCGATGATCCTCGGTAGCCGCCTGGGGGTCGCGCCAGGCGACCTGAACCCGTCGACATCAATAGGCATCAGCCCCGATGGTAATAACTGGGCAGTCGGCGGGTACACCACCCAGCAGATCCTGGACTCGATCACGACAACGTCCGAGACCGTCATCCCACCTGGAAACCCCAATGCCGGGTTGGTGCTGCGCGAGCGCCCCGGCTACTTGGCCAACGGGCTGCGCGCCGACCCAAATGCCCTGTACTATCTGACAGGCGGCGGTAACGACTTCCTGCAGGGCCTGGTGAATAGCCCGGCCGACGCCGTAGCCGCCGGCGCCCGCCTGGCTGCCAGCGCCCAAGCGCTTCAGCAAGGAGGTGCGCGCTACATCATGGTCTGGCTACTGCCTGACCTCGGCCAAACACCCAATTTCAGCGGCACGCCACAGCAAAACCCACTGTCACTGCTCTCCGCTGCGTTCAACCAGTCATTGATCAGCCAGTTGGGGCAGATCGATGCCCAGATCATTCCACTGAACATCCCTACGCTGTTGAGCGAGGCGTTGGCCAGCCCCAGCCAGTTCGGCCTGGCCAGCGACCAGAACCTTGTCGGCACCTGCTACAGCGGAGACAGTTGCGTGGAAAACCCGGTGTACGGGATCAACGGTACAACGCCAGACCCGACCAAACTGCTGTTCAACGACTCGGTACACCCGACCATCGCGGGCCAACAACTGATTGCCGATTACGCCTACTCGATCCTCGCTGCCCCTTGGGAACTGACCCTGCTACCGGAAATGGCCCACGCCAGTCTGCGGGCTCACCAGGATGAGTTGCGCAATCAGTGGCAGACGCCTTGGCAAGCAGTTGGCCAATGGCAAGCCTTTGTCGCCAGCGGCGCTCAGGACCTGGACTTCGACGGCCAGCACAGCGCGGCCAGCGGTGACGGTCGCGGCTACAACCTGACCTTTGGCGGCAGCTATCGCCTGAACGACGCCTGGCGCCTGGGCCTGGCCGGCGGTGCGTACCGGCAGAAGCTGGAAGCTGGCGAACAGGACTCGGACTACAAGCTGAACAGCTATATGGCCAGTGCCTTTGCCCAATACCGCCAGGACCGCTGGTGGGCCGACGCAGCGCTGACCGCCGGGCACCTGGACTACAGCGATCTCAAGCGTACCTTCGCCCTGGGCGTGAATGACCGCAGTGAGAAGGGCGACACCGACGGCGAAGCCTGGGCATTGTCCGGGCGGCTGGGCTACAACCTGGCGGCCGACACCAGCAACTGGCAGTTGGCACCTTTCATCAGTGCCGACTATGCGCGGGTGAAGGTGGATGGCTACGACGAGAAGAGCGGGCGCTCGACGGCGCTTGCCTTCGATGACCAGGAGCGCACTTCACGCCGCCTGGGCGTGGGGCTGCTGGGCAGTGTGCAGGTACTGCCAGGTACCCGGCTTTTCGCCGAGGTGGCACAGGAGCATGAGTTCGAGGACGACGAGCAGGATGTGACGATGCACCTGACCAGCTTGCCGGCAAATGACTTCACCCTGACCGGGTATACACCGCACAGCGACCTGACCCGGGCGAGCCTGGGAGTAAGCCATGAACTGGTGGCGGGGGTGCATTTGCGCGGGAACTACAACTGGCGCAAAAGTGATGAGTTGACGCAGCAGGGCATTAGCCTGGGGGTTAGTGTGGACTTCTAAATTGCTGGGGCCGCTTTGCGGCCCCAGGCAAATTATTTGGCCGAAGTCTGCTCGGCCAACGCCACCGCACGGAACATCGCCCGGCGCTTGTTGATGGTTTCTTCCCATTCCAGCGCCGGCACCGAGTCGGCAACGATGCCGCCACCGGCCTGCACATGCAGCTCGCCGTCCTTGATCACTGCAGTACGAATGGCAATTGCGGTATCCATATTGCCGTTCCAGGCAAAATACCCGACTGCACCGCCGTAAACCCCACGCTTGACAGGTTCCAGCTCGTCGATGATTTCCATCGCGCGGATCTTCGGCGCTCCCGACAAGGTGCCAGCCGGCAGAATCGCCCGCAGTGCATCCATCGCCGTGAGGCCTTCACGCAACTGGCCAGTAACGTTGGAGACAATGTGCATCACGTTGGAGTAACGCTCGATCACCATCTTCTCGGTCAGGCGCACACTGCCGGTCGAAGACACACGGCCCACATCGTTGCGGCCCAGATCGATCAGCATCAGGTGCTCGGCAATTTCCTTGTCGTCCGACAGCAGGTCGTCTTCCAGCGCACGGTCGGCCTCCTCGGTCGCACCACGCGGGCGGGTACCGGCAATCGGGCGCACGGTGACCAGGTTGTCCTCGACACGTACCAACACCTCGGGCGAGCTGCCGACCACATGGAAGTCACCGAAGTTGAAGAAGTACATGTACGGCGTCGGGTTGAAACAGCGTAGCGCGCGGTACAGGTCGATAGGCGCAGCCTTGAAGTCGATCGACATGCGCTGCGATGGCACCACCTGCATACAGTCCCCGGCCAGGATGTATTCCTTGATACGACCGACGGCGTTTTCGTAATCCTCGCGGGTGTAGCTGGAGCGGAATTCCGGCTCGGCTGCCTGCGGGCCGCTCAGGTCCAGACCGCGGCGCGGGGTGATTGGCTGACGCAAGGTTTCCAGCAAGCCTTGCAGGCGTGCCTGGCCCTGTTCGAAAGCCTGATTTTCAGCTGGGTCGACCAACACGATGGCGTGCATCTTGCCCGCCAGGTTGTCGAACACCACCACCGCGTCGGACACCATCAGCAGGATATCGGGTACGCCCAGCGGGTCCGGATTGGGGCTGGCGCCCAGGCGTTTTTCCACATAGCGCACGCAATCGTAGCCAAAGTAGCCGACCAGCCCGCCATTGAAGCGCGGCAGGCCGGGGATATCGGCAACTTTGTAGCGGTCCTTGAAGGTTTCAACGAATGCCAGCGGGTCTTCGACCTCACAGCTTTCCACCTCGACGCCATCCTGGAGGATGCTGACATGGTAGCCATGCACACGCATCACCGTACGCGATGGCAAGCCGATCATCGAGTAACGGCCCCACTTCTCGCCGCCCTGCACCGATTCGAGCAGGTACGAGTTGGGCCGGTCAGCCAGTTTCAGGTAGATCGACAGCGGCGTGTCGAAGTCGGCCAAGGTTTCACAGGCCAAGGGAATACGGTTGTAGCCGGCAGCAGCCAGGCGCAGGAATTCTTCGTGGTTCATGAGTAGTCTCGTGGCAAGCAGCAATAGGTCAGGCAAACGGACGGGCCGGCACACGCCGGCAGGCTGAAGTCAGGCGCGCCAACGCCAACGGGCCAAGGCCTTGATGACTTTCATCCAGAATTTGCCAGTAACCGCCACGGTGGACTCTCTGTCTTGTGAGGCTTGAAGGTCCGCCAACGTTATCCCAGTGGCCGGGTCTGCGCAACCGGGCAGCAATGCCCGCAAGTCGTCGATTACCAGGCTGGGGGATTCATCGTCGATCGGCCTGCCATGGTTATAGCCGTAGGTCAGGCCCACGCATTGCACGCCAGCCGCCTTGGCCGCCTGCACGTCACTGCGAGAATCACCCACAAACAGGGATTGTTGCGGGGTAACACCGGCCATCTGCATGACGAACAGCAACGCCGCCGGGTCGGGCTTTTTCTGCGGCAAGGTGTCGCCACCAATGATCCAGCGGAAGAAATTGCCGATCTTCATCTGGTCCAGCAGCGGGCCAACGAAGCGCTCAGGCTTGTTGGTAATCAGCGCCATCTCCACGCCCTGCTTGCGCAGCCAGCGCAGGGTGTCCCGTACGCCGGGGTAGACCACGGTCAGATCATGGCTTTCGGCATAAGCGTCCATGAACAGCGCCAGCGCCTGTTCTGCCAGCGCATCGTCCACTTCGGCATGGTCGATGCCACCCGCCAACGCGCGGCGCACCAGCACCTGGGCGCCATTGCCAACCCAGTGGCGCACCGCCTCAAGGCCAGCAGGCGGGCGCCCCAGTTCGAGCAGCATGCGGTCCACAGCGGCGGCCAGGTCAGGCACGGAATCGATCAGGGTGCCGTCCAGATCGAACATTACCAGCCTGGGCAGCGTCCCCGGGAACAGCTGCTCGAAGCCGCTCATGGGCGGGCCAGAGCCAGTTCGGCGCGCATCTTGGCGATAACTTCCTGGTAGTCCGGGGCGTTGAAAATCGCCGAGCCGGCCACGAAGGTGTCGGCGCCAGCGGCAGCGATCTCGCGGATGTTGTTGACGTTCACGCCACCATCGATCTCCAGACGGATATCACGGCCACTGGCGTCGATCAGCGCACGCGCTTCGCGCAGCTTGTCGAGGGTGCCGGGGATGAACTTCTGCCCGCCGAAGCCTGGGTTGACGCTCATCAGCAGCACCATGTCGATCTTGTCCATCACGTATTTCAGGGCATCCAGGCTGGTGGCCGGATTGAACACCAGGCCAGCCTTGCAGCCACCATCCTTGATCAGCTGAAGCGAACGGTCGATGTGCTGTGTGGCTTCAGGGTGGAAGGTGATGTAGGTGGCACCCGCTTCGATAAAGTCGCCAATGATGCGATCAACCGGGCTGACCATCAGGTGCACGTCGATCGGCGCAGTGACGCCGTACTTGCGCAGAGCGGTGCAAACCATAGGGCCGATGGTCAGGTTGGGGACATAGTGATTGTCCATGACATCGAAGTGGACGATGTCTGCACCCGCAGCCAATACCTTGTCGACGTCCTCACCCAGGCGGGCAAAATCGGCGGAGAGAATGGAGGGGGCAATAGCGTAGGGCTGCATGGCGCACCTGTTGGCAAAGTCACGGTGGCGCGCATTGTAACTCAGGGAAAGCGATCAAGGCTGATTGGTATCAATTGGTGTCGACCAGCGCAACCTGTGCCAGCCCCTTCGCAGCTTTAGCCGCGAAGAGCCTGGCACAGGCAAACCATCATCAGGCCGGCTGCTGGGTCCTCAGCTTCTCACTACGCCCACGCAACCATTCCAGGGTAAGCAGCAACACCACCGAGAACGCAATCAGCAAGGTCGCCGCCGCGGCAATGGTCGGGCTCAGGTTCTCGCGAATACCGCTGAACATCTGCCGCGGCAGGGTTGCCTGCTCCGGCCCGGCGAGGAACAGCGTCACCACCACCTCGTCAAACGAGGTGGCAAAGGCAAACAACGCTCCCGAGATGACACCGGGTGCGATCAGCGGCAGGGTCACCCGGCGGAAAGCCAGCAGAGGCGAAGCTCCCAGGCTGGCCGCCGCGCGCACCAGGTTGTAGTTGAAGCCCTGCAGCGTCGCCGACACGGTAATGATGACGAACGGCACACCCAGTACCGCATGCACCAGAATCAGCGAGATGAAGCTGTTGCCCATGCCCAGAGGGGCGAAGAACAGGTAACTGGCCACCCCGATGATCACTACCGGCACCACCATCGGCGAGATCACCAGCGCCATCACCAGCGACTTGCCGGGGAATTCGCCGCGGGTCAGGCCGATGGCCGCCAAGGTGCCGAACACCATGGCCAGCACCGTGGCCGCCGGGGCAACGATGATGCTGTTCTTCAACGCCCGCATCCACTCGGCCGAGCCGAAGAAGTCCTGATACCACTGCAGCGAGAAGCCTTGCAGCGGGTACACCAGGAAGCTGCCACTGTTGAATGACAGCGGCACGATCACCAGCACTGGCAGGATCAGGAACAGCAGGATCAAGCCACAGAGAATGCGCAGGCTGTAGTACCAGACCCGCTCCACGGGCGACATGTATGGGCTCAGCATGACAGGCTCCTCAGCTCAGGCGCAGGCGGCTGGCGCCGACCAGCCAGCTATAGATCAGGTACAACAGCACGGTCGCCAGCAGCAAGAGCCCGCCCAGTGCGGTGGCCATGCCCCAGTTGATGCTGGTGTTGGTGTAGAAGGCGACGAAGTAGCTGACCATCTGGTCGTTGGGGCTACCCAGCAGCGCCGGGGTGATGTAGTAACCGATGGCCAGGATGAACACCAGCAGGCAACCGGCGCCAACACCGGCGTAGGTCTGCGGGAAGTACACCCGCCAGAAACTGGCGAACGGGTGGCAGCCCAGCGAGATCGCCGCACGCATGTAGCTCGGGGAAATCCCCTTCATCACGCTGTACAGCGGCAGGATCATGAACGGCAGCAGAATGTGCACCATCGAGATGTAGACGCCTGTGCGGTTGAACACCAGCTCAAGCGGCTGGTCGATGATGCCCATGGCCATCAGCGCGCCGTTGATCAGGCCGCCCGACTGCAGCAGCACGATCCAGGCCGCCACCCGCACCAGGATCGATGTCCAGAAAGGCAACAGCACCAGAATCATCAGCAGGTTGCTCTGCCGGGTAGGCAGGTTGGCCAACAGGTAGGCCAGAGGGTAGGCCAGTACCAGGCAGATAGTGGTAATCACCACCCCCATCCACAGGGTACGGACAAAAATGTCCAGGTAAATGGCCTGGTCCGGGGTGGCCTTGGCCAGTTCACCAAGGTCATCGATGCGGTGGTCAACCGAGGCCAGCAGGTAGAAAGAAGTCACCGAACTGGTATTGCGGCGTATCGCCTGCCAATAAGCCGGGTCACCCCAACGCTCGTCGACAGCCTGCAAAGCGTCTTTATAAGAGGCAGGCTCAGCCTTGAATGGCAATGCCCGGGCAGTCTTGGTCAACAAGCTGCGGTAGCCGGCCAGCTCCATGTTCAAGCGTTTGGAAAGGTCACCAAGGGTATGGTTCTTGCGCGACTCGGCCAGGTCCTGGCTGAGCGCCTTGTAAACGTCCTCGCCAGGCAGGCTCTTGCCATCCCACTGGCTGATGACTTCCACCGTACGCGGTAGGCCGCCGACCACTTCCGGGTTACCGACGCTCTTGTACAGCAGCGCCGCAATCGGCACCAGGAACACCAGCAGAAGAAACAGCGCCAGCGGCGCGATCAACGCCTGCGCCTTCCAGCGGTTTACCCGCTCGGCGTGTTTGAGGCGCTGCTTGAGACTTGGATCTGCGCCTTCTTTGAGGGGCACTGCAATGGCCATGGCGAACTCCGCAATACAGGCTGAAATGGGGGCCGCTCTGCGGCCCCACACACTGGACGTTTACTTCTTCGCCGCCCAGGCGTTGAAGCGTTGCTCCAGCTGCTCGCTGTTGTCGGCCCAGAACGCCACGTCGATCTGCACCTGGTTGGCAATGTTCTCAGGCGTGGTCGGCATGTCTTTCTTCACTTCGTCCGACAGCAGGCTCACGGCCTTGGAGTTGGCCGGGCCATAGGCGATGTTCTCGGAGTAGATCTTCTGCTGCTCGGGCTTGACGCTGTAGGCGATGAACTTCTTCGCCTCTTCGACGTTCTTGGCACCCTTAGGGATCGCCCATGCATCGAAGTCGTAGATGCCGCCGTTCCACACCACTTTGAGGTTGCTCTCTTTCTGCACAGCGGCAATACGCCCGTTGTAGGCAGAACTCATGACCACGTCGCCAGAGGCCAGGAACTGTGGCGGCTGTGCACCCGCTTCCCACCACTGGATACTGGGCTTGAGTTCATCGAGTTTCTTGAAGGCGCGGTCCACACCCTCTTTGGTGCCCAGTACCTGATACACGTCCTTCGGTGCCACACCGTCGGCCATCAGGGCGAACTCCAGGGTGTACTTGGCGCCCTTGCGCAGGCCGCGCTTGCCAGGGAATTTCTTGGTGTCCCAGAAATCCGCCCAGCTGGTGGGTGCGGTCTTCAGTTTGTCAGCGTTGTAGGCCATGACCGTGGACCAAACGAAGAAACCTACGCCGCACGGCTGGATGGCGCCCTTCACATAATCGGACTCGTTACCGAACAGGGCCGGGTCTAGCTCTTCGAACATGCCCTCGTCGCAACCGCGCGCCAGCTCTGGCGACTCAACCTCTACCAGGTTCCACGACACACTCTTGGTGTCGACCATCGCCTTGACCTTGGCCATTTCGCCGTTGTACTCACCCGCGACAATCTTGCCATTACCCGCTTTTTCCCATGGCTCGTAGAACGCTTTGGCCTGGGCAGCCTTGTTGGCGCCCCCGAACGAGATCACGGTGAGGTCTGCGGCCATGGCCTGGCCAGCGGTGAACAGCCCCAACGCCAGGGCGGTCATTTTCAACTGCTTACGCATTATTATTCTCTCCACAGTACAGGGTTGGTGAAGCAATCCATCAATGGGCTTCGGCAATCGGATCGAGCGCGCGGGCGTGCTCCACCTCCCAGCCCAGCGGTACTACATCGCCCACGGCCAATGCCGGGTCGAGCTCGGCAATAGGCTGCTTCACGAAGAAGTCGCCCTTGCCGCAAACTTCCAGACGCACGCGCACGTGGTCGCCCAGATAAATGAATTCGGCCACACGGCCAGAGAACCGGTTGACGCAGCTTTCACTGTGGCCATTCAGGCGCACGCGCTCCGGGCGAATCGATAGGGTCACCGGCTCGCCGGCCTGGCCGACATTCACCGCCAGCGCCTCAACCCGCTCGCCGCGAGGCAACTGCACCTGGCAACGGTTGCCATCGCTGGCCAGCAGGGTGCCGTTAATGCGGTTATTCTCGCCGATGAAGTTGGCGACGAAGGTGTTGCAAGGCTCTTCGTAGAGCGTGCGCGGGTCGGCGATCTGCTGGATTTCACCCTGGTGGAACACCGCCACGCGATCGGACATGGTCAGCGCTTCGCCCTGGTCATGGGTTACGTACACCACGGTCACACCGAGGCGCTGGTGAATGTGCTTGATTTCCATCTGCATGTGTTCGCGCAGTTGCTTATCCAGTGCGCCGAGTGGCTCGTCCATAAGCACCAGCTGCGGCTCGAACACCAATGCCCGGGCCAGCGCCACGCGCTGCTGCTGGCCGCCAGACAGCTGGCCGGGGTAGCGTTTGGCGAAAGCGTCGAGCTGGACCATGTTCAGCACACGTTTGACCCGCTCGCTGATATCGGTCTTGCTCAGGTTGCGCACGGTCAGCGGAAAGGCCAGGTTCTCGGCCACGGTCATGTGCGGAAACAGCGCGTAGTTCTGGAACACCATGCCGATATCACGCTTGTGCGGCGGCACGTTGTTGATCGAGCGGCCGCCAAGCTGGATTTCACCGGCGGTGGGGGTCTCGAAGCCCGCCAGCATCATCAGGCTGGTGGTTTTGCCGGAGCCGGACGGGCCAAGCAGGGTGAGGAACTCGCCCTTGCGGATATCCAGGTTGAGGTCTTTGACGATCAGCGACTCGCCGTCGTAGCTCTTCTGCACACCACGGAAGCTGACCAGCGTTTCGCCGGTTACAGCGTTCGACTTCGCCTCGCTCATGCCTGCACCTTATTGTTGGATGACTGCGTAGGCAAAAGAGTAGAAGAGACGCAAGCGCCCGAAAATCGGGGGTACTGAGAGAATGCCATCATCCGGATGGAAGACTTGTTGTAGGGATCGCCCTACAAAGATGGCGGGATTGGAATGCCCTCCAAAGCAGTCCACCGAACCTGTGGGAGCGGGCATGCCCGCGAAGAGGCCGGTGCAACCATAGAAATCAACCGGCAAGGCCCTTTCGCGGGCACGCCCGCTCCCACAAGGGCCTCGACAGGTTCAACGATTGCGTATGTCGCAATCAGACCAGCTTGTGCTCCATGGCGTATTTCACCAGCTCCGCCAGCGAGTTCACTTTCAACTTCTGCATCAGGCGCGCCTTGTGGGTGCTGATGGTCTTGCTCGACAGCGCCAACTGCTGGGCAATGTCGTTGACGTTAGCGCCCTGGGCCAGGCGCTCGAACACCGAAAACTCCCGCTCCGAGAGCAATGTGTGCAACGGCCGGGATTCGGTCAGGCCCACTTCGAACACCATGCGGTCGGCCAGCGACGGGTCGATATAACGCCCACCACCCGCCACCCGACGAATCGCCGTCAGTAGCAGCGCCGGATCACTGTCTTTGGTGGCATAGCCTGCGGCACCGGCCTTCAGCGCCCGCGCCGCCATCTGCGCCTCATCGTGCATCGACAGCATCAGGATCGCCGGCGCATCGTGCAACGCACGGATACGCGGGATTGCCTCCAGACCGTTCACACCCGGCATGGAGATATCCAGCAGTACCACCTCGCACGGTGTGTGGCGCAGGGTTTCGAGCAACTGCTCGCCGTTACCGGCCTCCCCCGCCACTTGCATGTCCTTGGCCAGGCCAATCAACTGTTTGATGCCTTCACGGACAATGGTGTGGTCTTCGGCCACCAGTACTCGAATCACGATTGCTCTCCTACTCCAACGGAATGGCCACGCTCAGGCTGGTGCCTTCACCCGGCTCACTGTCCAGCGCCATGCTCCCCCCCATCATCAGCACCCGCTCGCGCACACCCACCAGGCCAAACGAGGTGGGCCGGGTCTGCTCGCGGCAAAAGCCTTGGCCATCATCGCTGACCGTCATGCGCAACTGACCGCCCTCACGTACCAGTTCAATCTCCACGCTGTGTGCCTGGGCGTGACGCATCACATTGGTCAGCGCCTCCTGGAGGATACGAAACAGCCCGGTGGCTTTGGCATCACTCAATGCTGGCAGATTATCGGGTACTTGCACCAGACACGGGATTTGCGTGCGCGCCTCGAAACGCCTCGCCTGCCATTCGATGGCCGAGGCAATACCGGCGTCGAGGATCGGCGGACGCAAGGCAGTGGCGACATCGCGCACCAACTGGAACAACTGGGCGATCAGGCGTTTCATGCTCGCCAGGCGTTCATTCAGGCCTGGGTCCAGTTCGGCATAGGCCAGCTCGCACATCGACACTTCCAGCTTGAGCACGGTCAGCATCTGCCCCAGTTCATCATGCACTTCCCGGGCGATACGGGCTTTTTCTTCTTCACGCACGCTCTCCAGGTGGGCCGAGAGTTCGCGCAGCTGCTCCTGGGACTTCGCCAGCGCCAGCTCGGCCCGCTTGCCCTGTGTGATGTCCCAGACTACACCGTCCCACACCACCTGGCCGTTGCCCAGGCGCCGGGCGCTGGCCTTGATATCGGCCCAGCGCTGTTCGCCCTGCCGGGTGAGGATGCGCCCCTGCCAGGACCAGTCCTGGTCGCTGACCAAGGCCAGGTCCTGTACCCTGTGATAATCAGCACGGTCCTCGGGGTGTACCAGGTTGCGCAGCCCCATCTGCGGCTGCTGGATCTCGCTGGGCGCATAACCCACCAACGCCTCGCTACCCTCGCTGATATAGGGGAACTCCAGATCGCCCTCGGCCGGGTCACGCTCCAGGCGAAACACCAACCCGGGTACGTTGCCAGCAATGCCCTTGAGCCGCGCCTCGCTTTCGCGCAGGGCCGCCAGGGCGCGGTGGCGTTCGGTAACATCGGCGAGGTAGACCACCAGATATTCGGAGTCACGAAAACGCAGAAAGCTCAGCGACAGCTCAACGGGTAGCAAGCTTTGATCAGCCCGCCGGCACTGCGTCTCAAACTGACCGACACCACCCGCCCCCGTACGCGCGCCCTTCCACAGCTCTAGCCAGCGGTCCATGTTCAGGCTTGGCTCGAAGTCGCTCAGCGGCCGCTCCAGCAGTTCACCCTCGGTGTAGCCCAACATGCGCTCGGCAGCATGGTTGGCGTAACGCACATGGCTGTCCCAATTGACCCAGAGGATACCCACGGTGCTCTGATCGATGGCGAACTGGCTCAGGCGCAACGCCTCTTCGCGCACCTGGCGCTCCACAAGGCTTTCCCGCGCGGCCAACAGGCTGCGCTCCAGCTGGCGCTGCTGCCGGCGTTGCCACACCAGTGTGGCCATGGCACACAGCAGCAACATACCGAACAGCAAGGCGATGTTCTGCCAGAAGCCAGGCGACTCGCTCAGGCGCGGGTATTTCGGCTGCAACCAACGCTGATGCAGTTGTTCCAGCTCCTTGGCCGGCAGTGCCTGCAGGCCACGTTCAAGTACATCGGCCAGCAGCGGCCAGTCGCGCCGCGAACCGATACGCAACAGCTGCGGCAAGCCGACATCGCCGACCACCGCCAGCTCACCGAACTCGCTCTCGCGCGACAGGCGGCTGAGCTGCGCTTCATCCAGCACGGCGAAACTGGCCTGGCCACCGACCACCAGTTGCAAGGCCTCACGATCGTCTGGCACCCCCTGCAGATTGAGGTTGCCGTAGTTGCCGCGCAGGTAATCCGCCAAGGGGCTGGGCATGCGCACCGCCACGCGTTGCTCGGCTTCAAGCTTTTCCAGCTCCACGGCCATGGCCCCGGTGCGCGGCCCCACCACCAGTTGTGGCACGCGCATGTACGGGTCGCTGAATAACCACAGCCGCAGGCTGGCCGGCGTCTGGGTAAGGCCAGGGGCGAAGTCGATTTCGCCGCGCTGCAGGGCATGTTCCAAACTGGCCTGGTCGCTGAAGTTACGCCAGGTGAGGTCCAGCCGCAGCGCCTGCGCCAGGCTGTTCACCAGTTCCACATTGGCCCCGTAAAGTTGCTGCAGACGCCGGTCGAACTGGGCGTAGGGCGCCTGCAATACCAGGCCGACACGCAAACTGCGGTGGGTGTCCAGCCACTGCTGCTGATCAGGCTCCAGCACCACAGAGGGCAGCGCCTCGGGCTTGGCCCAGACAATCAAGGGCAGCCACAAGCAGCCGATAACCAACAGGCGACGCACTCGCTTCATCTATACGCTCGACTTGGCAAAGACGACCATGCAGCATGGCCGTCACGGGCAAATACTATTAGGCTGCCGGTTTCATTCTGGCCTTGGGTTGACTCATGTCCACACTTTATCGCACGACGCTGGCACTGTGCTGCCTAGCCTCGGTCCTTCCACTCGGCGCCCTGGCCGCTGATGCCGAAACACCACCTGCAAGTACCGTGGCACCGGCTGCCGAAGCCCCACGCCCCCCTTTGCTGGAACGCAGCCAGGAGGATGCCCTGGCGCTGGAGCGGCTGCTGCCCAAAGCTGAGCAGCAGACCCTTCAGGCCGGTGCCGACAGCTTCCTGGCCCTGTGGAAGCCGGCCAACGACAACGATCCGCAAGGGGCAGTGATCATTGTCCCCGGTGCTGGCGAAACGGCCGACTGGCCAAATGCAGTCGGCCCACTGCGGCAAAAATTCCCTGATATCGGCTGGCACAGCCTGAGCATCAGCCTGCCCGACCTGCTCGCCGACAGCCCGCAAGCGCGGGTCGAAACCGCACCACCTGCAGCGCCTGCGCAAGACAAAGGCGAAAGCGCACCGGCCAAGGACGTGCCGGCCGACGCCAACGCCAACGTGGCCCAAGCCACGGCAGCCGATGCCGACACGGCAGAAAGCACCGACGCCGAACAAGCCAGCGAGCAGTCCGACCCGGCAGATGCCGAACGCATCTTCGCCCGCCTGGATGCCGCCGTGGCGTTCGCCCAGCAACACAACGCCCGCAGCATCGTACTGATCGGCCATGGTAGCGGTGCATATTGGGCGGCGCGCTACCTGAGCGAGAAGCAGCCACCGCAGGTACAAAAACTGGTGATGGTTGCTGCTCAGACACCTGCACGGGTGGAGCATGACCTGGAAAGCCTGGCCCCAACCTTGAAGGTACCGACAGCTGATATCTACTACGCCACCCGCAGCGCTGACCGCAACGCAGCCCAGCAACGCCTGCAGGCCAGCAAGCGGCAGAAGGATAGCCAGTATCGCCAGTTGTCGTTGATCGCCATACCGGGAAACAAAGCGGCGGAACAAGAGCAATTGTTCCGCCGGGTGCGGGGGTGGATAAGCCCTCAGGGTTGAGTTCGGCTTGATCCTTGTGGTGGGCCATCAAAGGCCGCGCCGCTTGCGGATCATGGCATAGGCCTGGTGCAACTCACGGGTACGCGCGGTCGCTTCACGCACCTGCGCCTCGCTGGCACCGGTACCCGCCAGCTTGTCCGGGTGATGCCGGCTGACAAGCCGACGATACGCCTGCTTGACCTTGTCAGTGTCGGTATCCGCCTCCACCGCCAGCAAGCGCAACGCTGCCGCATAGGTCATGGGCAAGCCCTCTGCCCCCGTGGCCTTGCGCGGCTCGTACTCCAGCGACATGGCCTGCACCTGGCGTCGGCTCATGCCTAGTTTCTGCCCCCAGTCCAGCAGCAGCTCACGCTCCTTGTTGCCCATCTTGCCGTCAGCCCAGACCATGCGCCAACAGGCCCGCAAGGTACCTTCCGCCGCGTGGGGCTGCTGGCGAATGCGCCGCAGGTGCCCGCCAAGGCGGTCCTTGCCCGCCTTGCCACGGTTGAACGCACTGATGGCGCGCAGCCGGGCAGCCTCGGCCAGGTCCAGGCGCACCATCTCCTGGCGCGCCTGCTGAATGTGCTGCTCGGCTACCCGACCATCGCACTTGGCCAGGCGCCCGAGCATCACGAACAACAATTCATCGTCGCGTAATGCAGGGCGCCCACCCAGGCGTTCGCGCATGTCTTCCCAGCCTTGCAAGCGCAGCCGGCGATCGATGGCCTGCCCAAGCAACGCACCGAGCAAGGCACCCGGTATGCTCGCAACAGCAAAGCCGGCACCCACCCCAATCACTGTGCTTGGCCACCACATGTCAGGCGCGCCCGCCGATCAGAGACTCAGCCTCGGCCAGGCGTTCAAGCGTGCCAACATCCACCCAGTGGCCACGATAGTGTTCGCCAGAAACCTTGCCGCCCGCCATCGCCTGACGCAGCAACGGTGCCAGCTTGAAGGCGCCGGCCTGACAACCTTCGAACAGCGCCGGGTGCAGCACCGAAATGCCGCTGAAGGTCAGCGTGCCTGGCGCGTCATCGCCGTCAACGACCTGCTCGCCCATCAGGCGGAAATCACCGCGGCCGTGATGGCCAGGGTTGTCGACCAGCACCAGGTGAGCCAGACCTTGCAGGGGAGCCTGCAGACGCACGAAGTCGTAGTCGGTCCAGACATCGCCATTCACCAGCAGGAACGGCGCATCACCCAACAAAGGCAGGGCCTTGAAGATGCCGCCGCCGGTTTCCAGCGGTTCACCCTCAGGTGAATAGCGGATGCTCAGGCCGAAGCGGCTACCGTCACCCAAGTGTTCTTCGATCTGCTGGCCAAGCCAGGCATGGTTGATCACCACTTCGGTCACCCCCGCTGCCGCCAGGGCGCGCAGGTGGTACTCGATCAGCGGCTGGCCGGCGACCGGGACCAACGGTTTTGGGGTGTGCAGGGTCAGCGGGCGCATGCGCTCGCCCTTCCCCGCAGCCAGGATCATGGCCTTCATGCACGCGCTCCGGCCTGCAACTCGGCAATCAGCTCACCCAGCTCCGCCAATTCGGGCCGGCGACCGATCACTTCATCTATATAGGCGAAGAAACGCGGTACGTCGCCCAGGTAACGCGGCTTGCCGTCGCGGTGGCAGATACGGGCGAAGATGCCGATCACCTTCAGGTGGCGCTGCACGCCCATCAGGTCACTGGCGCGGTGGAAGGCTTCGAACTCGGCGTGCACCGGGATGCCGGCCGCCTGCGCCTGCTGCCAGTAGTCGCTCAGCCAGCCTTCGACCCGCGCCTGCGGCCAGCTGACAAAGGCGTCCTTGAACAGGCAGGTAATGTCGTAGGTGACCGGGCCGTATACCGCATCCTGAAAGTCCAGCACACCAGGGTTGGGGCTGCTCTGCATCAGGTTGCGCGGCATGTAGTCACGGTGTACCAGCACCTTGGGTTGCGCCAGGGCGCTGTCGATCAGCAACTGGCTGACGCGCTGCCAGGTGGCCTTCTGTGTATCGGTGAAGGTCAGGCCCAGCTCACGCCCCACGTACCATTCGGGGAACAATTCCACTTCACGGCGCAGCAGGGCGTCGTCGTAGCTGGGCAGCGGCGCGTCCATCGGCAAACGCTGGAACTTCAGAAGGGCATCGATGGCGTCGGCGAACAGGCCATCGGCGTTGTCGGCATTGATGATGTCAAGGTATGTCTGAGTGCCCAGATCCCCGAGCAGCAAAAAGCCGCGTTCCAGGTCCTGGGCGTGGATCAGCGGCACATGCACGTCAGCACCGGCCAGCAGGTGGTCGATGGCGACGAACGGTCGGCAATTCTCCTGCGGGGGGGGCGCATCCATGATCACGAAGCTGTGGCCAGCGCCCTGCCAGCGGAAATAGCGGCGGAAGCTGGCGTCGCTGCTGGCAGCAGTCAAGCTGCCTGCAGGCACTTCGCCCCAGGCGTTGTCGCGGAAAAGATCATTGAGCTGCTCATCGAGCCAGACCGACAGTTGTTGCAGGCGTACATCGTGTTCAGGCATTGCAAGGGTCTCCGACGGCCCTAGCCGTCAAGCGGGTCATGCTTTATTATCCAGCATCTTTTTCAGACCATCGAGAGGCGTGCGGCCCCACACGCGGGCAGATGGCACGCAGGAAGCCCGGACTAATAAGATGGCATTGAAATCCCCCGCGTTTCGTAGAAAGTTTCCGTTGCTGGTAACCGGCGGTCTGCTGGCCCTGCAACCTCTGGCCACCTCATACGTAGTGGCAGCCGAACAATTCGACTGCCAAGTGTCCGCCGCCGGTGGTTGGGACTGCAAGCCCAAAACCCCAGTCAACAACCTGCCACCGCGCCCGGTGCACGAAGGTGCAGCCGTCAGCTCCGGTACCGAAGCTGCGGGCGAAGCCGAAACTGCGGACCGGCCCATGCTGGTTACCGAGGCCAAGGGCCGTGGCCTGAAGTCGCGCAGTGAAGACTACAGCCACCTGGACTGGGTTCCGCGTGAAAAGCTCACCGCCGCGCAGCTGGCTGAAACCGGCCCCTACTGCGGTGGCGCGTATATCGAGCCAACCCGCCCGGGCATGGCCGACACCACGCCGAAGGATGAGTCGCCGACCTACATCAATGCCAAGGTATCCAAGTACCAGCAGGAGCAACAGATCGCCACCCTCGCCGGTGACGTGGTGATGCGCCAGGGCAGCATGCAGGCCGAAGCCGACGAGGCCAACCTCTACCAGGCCGAAAACCGTGGCGAGCTCAAGGGCAACGTCAAGATCCGTGACAACGGTTCGCTGGTGGTCGGTGACGAGGCACAGATCCAGCTCGATACTGGCGAAGCCCAGGTCGACAACGCCGAATACGTGATGCACAAGTCGCACATTCGCGGCAATGCCCTGTACGCCAAGCGCAGCGAAAACGCCATCATCCGCCTCAAGGACGGTACGTACACCACCTGCGAACCGGGCAGCAACGCCTGGCAGCTGAAGGGCAACAACATCACCCTGAACCCGGCAACCGGTTTCGGTACCGCGACCAACGTCACGCTGCGGGTCAAGGATTTCCCGGTGTTCTACACACCGTACATCTACTTCCCGATCGACGACCGTCGCCAGTCCGGTTTCCTGCCGCCATCGTTCAGCACCAGCAGCGACACCGGCTTCATGCTGGTCACGCCGTATTACTTCAACCTGGCGCCAAACTACGACGCCACGTTGTACCCACGTTACATGGCCAAGCGCGGCCTGCTGATGGAAGGCGAGTTCCGCTATCTGACGCCTTCCAGCGAAGGCCAGTTCGGCGGCGCCTACCTGAACGACAAGAACGACGACCGCAAAAACCAGACTGATTACAAAGATCAGCGCTGGATGGTCAACTGGCAGCACAAGGGCGGGCTGGACGAGCGCCTGATGGCCGAGGTGGACTACACCGACATCAGCGACCCGTTCTACTTCCAGGACCTGGAGTCCGACCAGATCGGTGTTGAGAGCAAAGACCTGCTGGACCAGCAGGGCGCGCTGACCTACCGTGGCAACGGCTACACCGCAAGGTTGAACGTGCATGCCTACGAAATGGCGACCATTTCGAAGATCACGCCGTACGACCGCCTGCCGCAGATTACCCTGAACGGTAAGCTGCCGTTCGAGCCGGGTGGCTTGAACTTCGGATATGAAACCGAAGCCGTTCGCTTTGATCGCGACCTGAAAAACGACTTCGTTCTGGACGAGGACGGTAACCCGGACGCCTCTGCCGGTGTAGCAGGCCGCCGTCTGGACCAGAATATCTTCGGTAACGCCCGCTCCAACGGTACGCGTCTGAACGTCGCACCTTCCATGAGTCTGCCCATGGAAGCCAGCTACGGCTATATCACGCCGAAGCTGAAGTACATGTACACCCACTACGACCTCGATTTGGATAGTAAGGGTAAGCAAGACCTTATTGATCATCCCGAGCGAATCGATCTTTACGGTGACTTCAAGAGCAACCAGAACCGCGACATTCCAATTCTTAGTGTCGACAGCGGCCTGTATTTCGACCGTAACACCTCGTTGTTCGGTACCAACTACCGCCAAACCCTCGAGCCGCGTCTGTTCTACCTCTACGTACCCTACAAGGATCAGACCGATATCCCGCTGTTCAGCACGGGCGAAACGGTGTTCAGCTACGACTCGCTGTTCCGCGACAACCGCTTCAGCGGCATCGACCGTATCGGCGACGAGAACAAACTGTCGCTGGGCGTGACAACCCGCTGGATCGAAGAGAATGGCTTCGAGCGGCAGAACTTCAGCATCGGCCAGGCCTATTACTTCAAGGATCGCAAAGTCCAGTTGCCGGGTATCGACTACCGCACCCGCACCGACTCGCAGTCCGACGTGTCGCCGTACGCGCTGATGTACAACTACTACTTCAACCGCGACTGGCGCTTCAATTCGAACTACAACTGGGACCCGGACACTCGCAGCCCACGCTCGGGCGCCGCGATGTTCCACTACCAGCCTGAAGACAACCCGAACAAGGTGGTCAACCTCGGTTATCGCTACCGTAACGACACCATCGCCTACGACTCCGCGACCGGTACCTGGAAAGTGGGCGGCGGTGACTATGGCACCCCGGGCAGCCCTAACTACGTGAAGGACTACTACAAGATCCAGCAGCATGACTTCTCGGTCATCTGGCCGATCGTTCCACAGTGGAACGTTATCGCCCGCTGGCAGCATGACTACAACCGCAACCGCACCCTGGAAGCCATGGGCGGTTTCGAATACGACAACTGCTGCTGGAAGCTGCGCCTGATCAACCGTTACTGGATCGACTACGACGATTTCAGCCAGGCCCTTCCACAGAACGAAAAAGGCGACCACGGTGTCTTCCTTCAGATCGTCCTGAAAGGCCTCGGCGGCGTAGTTGGCAACAAGGTCGAGTCTTTCCTCGACCAAGGCATTCAAGGTTACCGTGAACGTGAAGACCAAGCTTATTGATCGTCTGCGCCCAGTGTTGCTGGGCGCCGCTTTGCTGAGTGGCGCGGTGCATGCCGCGGTGCAACCTCTTGATCGCGTGGTGGCTATCGTCGACAACGACGTGGTCATGCAAAGCCAGCTGGAACAGCGTGTCCATGAAGTCCAGCGAACAATAGCCAAGCGCGGCGGCGGCGTACCGCCGACCAGCGCCCTGGAACCGCAGGTACTGGAACGCCTGATCGTCGAGAACCTGCAGTTGCAGATCGGCGAGCGCTCCGGCATCCGCATCACCGACGAAGAGCTGAACCAGGCCATTGGTACCATTGCCCAGCGCAATGGTATGTCGCTGGACCAGTTCCGCGCGGCGCTGGCCCATGACGGCCTGTCGTTCGACGACGCTCGCGAGCAGGTCAAGCGCGAGATGATCATCAGCCGCGTGCGCCAACGCCGCGTTGCCGAACGCATTCAGGTGTCCGAGCAGGAAGTGAAGAACTTCCTGGCCTCGGATCTGGGCAAGATGCAGATGTCGGAAGAGTACCGCCTGGCCAACATCCTCATCCCGACCCCGGAAGCCGCCAACTCGGACGATATCCAGAAAGCGGCCCGCAAGGTCGGGGACGTGTACCAGCAACTGCGCCAGGGCGCGGACTTCGGCCAGATGGCGATTGCCAATTCCGCCAGCGAAAACGCACTGGAAGGCGGCGAGATGGGCTGGCGTAAAGCCGGTCAGCTGCCACCTGACTTCGCCAAGATGCTCAGCAGCATGCCAGTGGGCGAAATTACCCAGCCTATTCGCATCCCCAACGGCTTCATCATCCTCAAGCTCGAGGAGAAGCGCGGTGGCAGCGAGAACGTGCTGCGTGACGAAGTGCATGTACGCCACATCCTGATCAAGCCAAGCGAGATCCGCAGCGAGGCGGCCACCAAGCAGCTGGCCGAGCGCCTGTACGAGAGGATCAAGAGCGGCGAAGACTTCGGCGAACTGGCCAAGAGCTTCTCGGAAGACCCGGGTTCGGCACTCAACGGTGGCGACCTCAACTGGGTCGACCCGAACAGCCTGGTACCGGAGTTCCGTGAACAGATGGCCAATGCCCAGCAAGGTGTAGTGACCAAACCGTTCAAGACCCAGTACGGCTGGCACGTTCTGGAAGTGCTGGGCCGCCGCGCCACCGACAGCACCGAGCAGGCTCGCGAACAGCAGGCCCTGAGCGTACTGCGCAATCGCAAGTACGACGAAGAGCTGCAAACCTGGCTGCGCCAGATCCGCGACGAAGCCTACGTTGAAATCAAGCTGCCTGGCGCTGACCAGGCCGCCCAGTGAAGCCCCTGCGCTTCGCCGTCACCCCCGGCGAGCCGGCCGGCATAGGCCCCGACCTGTGCCTGCTGCTCGCCGCAGACGCCCAGCCCCATCCCCTGATCGCCATCACCAGCCGTGACCTGCTCGCCGAGCGGGCCACGCAGCTGGGGCTGGCCGTCAGCCTGCTGCCGGTAGCCCCGGGCCAATGGCCAGACCACCCTGCCCCCGCAGGAAGCCTGTACGTCTGGGATACCCCCCTGGCGGCCCCGGTGGTGCCAGGCCAGCTCGACAAGGCCAACGCGGCGTTCGTGCTGGAAACCCTGACCCGCGCCGGGCAAGGTTGCCTGGACGGGCACTTCGCCGGAATGATCACAGCCCCGGTACACAAAGGTGTGATCAACGAAAGCGGTATCGCCTTTTCCGGGCATACCGAATTCCTTGCCGAACTGACCCGCACCGCACAAGTGGTAATGATGCTGGCCACCCGCGGCCTGCGCGTGGCCCTGGTGACCACGCACCTGCCACTGCGTGATATTGCCGACGCTATCACTGCCGAGCGCGTCGAACGTGTAACCCGTATCCTGCATGCCGACATGCGCGACAAGTTCGGCATTGCCAACCCGCGTATCCTCGTGTGCGGCCTCAACCCGCACGCGGGCGAGGGCGGCCACCTGGGCCGCGAAGAAATCGACATCATCGAGCCGACCCTGGCCCGCCTGCGCTCCGAAGGCATGGACCTGCGCGGGCCACTGCCGGCCGATACCCTGTTTACCCCCAAATATCTGGAGCACTGCGATGCAGTGCTGGCGATGTACCACGACCAGGGCCTTCCCGTACTCAAGTACAAAGGCTTCGGCGCTGCAGTGAACGTGACCCTGGGCCTGCCGATCATCCGCACGTCGGTTGACCACGGCACCGCCCTGGACCTGGCCGGCACTGGCAAAGTCGACACCGGCAGCCTGCGCGTCGCACTGGAAACCGCCTACCAGATGGCCGAGAACCGACCATGAACGAGCAATACCAACACCGGGCGCGCAAGCGCTTCGGCCAGAACTTCCTGCACGACGCCGGTATCATCGACCGCATCCTGCGTGCCATCAACGCCAAGGCCGGCGAACACCTGCTGGAAATCGGTCCGGGCCAGGGAGCCCTGACCGAAGGCCTGCTGGGCAGCGGCGCACAGCTGGACGTGGTGGAGCTGGACAAAGACCTGGTGCCGATCCTCCAGCACAAGTTCGCTGATCGCAGCAACTTCCGCCTGCATCAGGGCGACGCCCTGAAGTTCGACTTCAACCAACTGGGCGTGCCGCCGCGCAGCCTCAAGGTGGTTGGCAACCTACCCTACAACATCTCCACCCCGCTGATCTTCCACCTGCTCAGCCATGCTGGGTTGATCCGCGACATGCACTTCATGCTGCAGAAGGAAGTGGTCGAGCGCATGGCCGCCGGCCCTGGCGGTGGTGACTGGGGGCGCCTGTCGATCATGGTGCAGTACCACTGCCGCGTGGAGCACCTGTTCAATGTCGGCCCTGGTGCCTTCAACCCGCCGCCGAAAGTGGATTCGGCGATCGTCCGCCTGGTGCCGCACGAAGTGCTGCCGTTCCCGGCCAAGGACCACCTGCTGCTGGAGCGCGTCGTTCGCGAAGCGTTCAACCAGCGCCGCAAGACCCTGCGCAACACCATGAAAGGCCTGCTGGACAGCGCCGCCATCGAGGCTGCCGGCGTTGATGGCAGCCTGCGCCCTGAACAGCTCGACCTGGCAGCCTTCGTGCGCCTGGCTGACCAACTGGCTGATCAGCAACAAGCCTGATTTAGCCTGTACCGGCCTTATCGCGGTTAAACCCGCGAAGGGGCCGGCATAGTCAACACCCCAAGCCCGATCACCGCTGGCCCTCCCCCCTCCCAATGGCCTAGACTGCATTATTGCGTCAGTTCGCCCAAGGCCCTTGCATGTCCGACCCCCGCTATCAAATCGACGTCAGCGTCGTGACCCGCTACCTGAAAGAACAATCCGACCCCGAAAACAGTCGTTTCGCTTTCGCCTACACCATTACCGTGCAGAACAATGGCTCGCTCACGGCCAAGCTGCTATCGCGCCACTGGCTGATCACCAACGGTGACGGCGAGGTTGAGGAAGTACGCGGTGCCGGTGTGGTCGGCCAGCAACCCAACATCGACCCTGGCCAGAGCCATACTTACAGCAGTGGTGCCGTCATCAGCACCCGCGTTGGCACCATGCAGGGCAGCTACCAGATGTTCGCCGAAGACGGTAAGCGCTTCGACGCCGAGATTGCCCCCTTCCGCCTGGCAGTGCCCGGGGCGCTGCACTGATGGCTACCTACGCCGTCGGTGACCTGCAGGGCTGCCTGCAGCCACTCAAATGCCTGCTCGATCGCGTCAGTTTCAACCCCGCCGTTGACCGCCTGTGGCTGGTCGGCGACCTGGTCAACCGCGGCCCCGAGTCACTGGAAACCCTGCGCTTCCTGTACTCGATCCGTCATTCACTGGTCTGCGTGCTGGGCAACCATGACCTGCACCTGCTGGCCGCCTGGCACAACGTCGAGCGCCTCAAGAAAAGCGACACACTGCGCGAGATCATTGAAGCGCCGGACGCCGACCAGCTGCTCGACTGGCTACGCCAGCAAAAGCTGCTGCATTACGACGAGCCCCGCGGCATCGCCCTGGTTCACGCCGGCATACCGCCACAATGGACCCTTGGCAAAGCCCTGGAACTCGCTGCCGAGGTCGAGGAAGTGCTGCGTGACGACACCCGCCTGCAGCTGTACCTCGAAGGCATGTATGGCAACGAGCCTAACAAGTGGCGCAAGAACCTCGCCGGCGTCGAACGCCTACGGGTCATCACCAACTACTTCACCCGCATGCGCTTTTGCACTGCCGATGGCAAACTCGACCTCAAGAGCAAGGAAGGCCTGGGTAGCGCGCCCAAAGGCTACAAAGCCTGGTACGCGCACAAAGACCGCCGCTCACGCCACGTGAAGATCATCTTTGGCCATTGGGCCGCCCTGCAGGGTGAGGTCACCCAGCCCGACGTCATCGCCCTGGACACTGGCTGCGTATGGGGCGGCGCCATGACCCTGTACAACGTTGACAGCGGTGAATACCACCGCTGCGACTGCGCCGACGACGGCACCCTGCGCCAACCGGCACAACCCACTACACTCAACGACCACACCTGAAGGAAGTAGTACCCATGAGCGAATTCAAGCGCATCCCTCCTGAGCAGGCCTTGGAGCTTCGCAAGAAAGACGGTGCGGTCGTGGTCGACATTCGCGACCCGCAGGCCTTTGCCGCCGGCCACATCACCGGCGCCCGGCACCTGGACAACCACTCGGTCGCCGATTTCATCCGCAACGCCGACCTCGACGCGCCAACCCTGGTGGTCTGCTATCACGGCAATTCCAGTCAAAGCGCTGCCGCCTACCTGGTAGGCCAAGGTTTCTCCGACGTTTACAGCGTGGACGGCGGCTTCGAACTGTGGCGCGCGACCTACCCGGCCGAGACCGCTCAGGGCAACGCTGAATAATTTTTTATTTTCCCCTGCAGCCCGTGCCCCGCGCGGGCTTGCGGCTTATCTGACGAACGGTCGTTCGTAACTTCTGCCTTCCTCGCCCCTTGATCTTGCAGATAACCAACTACGCTTAAGCTCAGGCCATCCAAAAAGGGGAGAGCCGGTACACCGGCGTGCGGGTCATCGGTAGCGTTACAGGGTGTTCTGGGGGGTATACAGCAATCGGCCAACCCGGTTGCATGCCAGCATCAGCTGACTGATCCGGCGTCGTCTCCACGTATCGAGCGAGGTGACGTCATGAGTATTTTTAGCCACTTCCAACAACGTTTCGAGTCTACGCGCCAGGAAGAACTCTCGCTGCAGGAGTACCTCGAGCTGTGCAAAGAGGATCGCAGTGCCTACGCATCGGCGGCCGAACGGCTGTTGCTGGCCATCGGTGAGCCAGAGCTGATCGACACCTCTACCAACTCCAGGCTGTCGCGCATCTTCTCCAACAAGGTTATCCGCCGCTATCCGGCCTTTGCCGACTTCCATGGCATGGAAGAGTGCATCGACCAGATCGTGTCGTACTTCCGCCACGCCGCCCAAGGCCTGGAAGAGAAGAAACAGATCCTCTATCTGCTGGGCCCGGTGGGCGGCGGCAAGTCCTCGCTGGCGGAAAAACTCAAGCAGCTGATGGAAAAGGTACCGTTCTACGCGATCAAGGGCTCGCCGGTATTCGAGTCACCTCTGGGCTTGTTCAATGCCACCGAAGATGGGGCCATTCTCGAGGAAGAGTTCGGTATCCCACGGCGCTACCTCAACACCATCATGTCGCCTTGGGCCACCAAGCGCCTGCAGGAATTTGGCGGTGACATCTCCAAGTTCAAGGTGGTGAAGCTGTACCCGTCGATTCTTAACCAGATCGCCATTGCCAAGACCGAACCCGGCGATGAAAACAACCAGGACATTTCTGCCCTGGTCGGCAAGGTCGATATCCGCAAACTTGAGGAATACCCACAGAACGACGCCGATGCTTATAGCTACTCGGGCGCGCTGTGCCGGGCCAACCAGGGCCTGATGGAATTCGTCGAAATGTTCAAGGCGCCGATCAAGGTCCTGCACCCCTTGCTCACCGCCACTCAGGAAGGCAACTACAACAGTACCGAAGGCCTTGGGGCGATCCCCTATACCGGTATTCTGTTGGCGCACTCCAACGAATCGGAGTGGCACACCTTCCGCAACAACAAGAACAACGAAGCGTTCATCGACAGGATCTATATCGTCAAGGTGCCGTACTGCCTGCGGGTCAGCGATGAAATCAAGATCTACGACAAGTTGCTGATCAACAGCTCACTGTCCAAGGCCCACTGTGCGCCAGACACGCTCAAGATGTTGGCTCAGTTCACTGTGCTTTCGCGCCTGAAAGAGCCAGAGAACTCCAATATCTATTCCAAGATGCGCGTTTACGACGGGGAAAACCTCAAGGACACCGATCCAAAGGCCAAGTCGATTCAGGAATACCGGGACGCCGCGGGTGTCGACGAAGGCATGAACGGCCTATCGACTCGCTTCGCCTTCAAGATCCTGTCCAAGGTGTTCAACTTCGACCCACACGAAATTGCCGCCAACCCGGTGCACCTGCTGTATGTGCTCGAACAGCAGATCGAACAGGAACAGTTCCCGGCTGAAGTGCGCGAACGCTATCTGCGCTACCTGAAGGAATACCTGGCGCCGCGCTACATCGAGTTTATCGGCAAGGAAATCCAGACCGCCTACCTCGAGTCCTACAGCGAATACGGCCAGAACATCTTCGACCGCTACGTGCTGTACGCAGACTTCTGGATCCAGGATCAGGAATACCGCGACCCGGAAACCGGCGAAATTCTTAACCGCATTGCGCTCAACGAAGAACTGGAGAAGATCGAGAAACCGGCAGGTATCAGCAACCCGAAAGACTTCCGCAACGAGATCGTCAACTTCGTACTGCGCGCACGCGCCAACAACAATGGCAAGAATCCAAGCTGGCTGAGTTATGAAAAGCTGCGGGTCGTGATCGAGAAGAAAATGTTCTCCAACACCGAAGACCTGCTGCCCGTCATCAGCTTCAACGCCAAGGCCAGCAAAGAGGACCAGAAGAAACACAACGACTTCGTCACCCGGATGGTGGAGCGTGGCTATACCGACAAACAGGTGCGCCTGCTGTCGGAATGGTACCTGCGGGTCAGGAAATCGCAATAAAGCGGCAAGCTACGAGCCGCAAGCTGCAAGCTGCCTGGCGTTGGCATTGCCGCCCGCGTCACAGCTTGCAGCGGCGGTGGCTGCTCTTTCTTGCAGCTTGAAGCTTGTGGCTTGCAGCTTGTGGGTTGCAGCTGCATCCAGTCACCGGAGGGACCATGAGCTACGTTATAGACCGACGCCTGAACGGCAAGAACAAGAGCACGGTCAACCGCCAGCGCTTCCTGCGGCGGTACCGCGAACATATCAAAAAGGCCGTCGAAGAGGCGGTGAGCCGCCGTTCCATCATGGATATGGAACACGGCGAGCAGATCAGTATTCCCGGACGCGACATCGACGAACCGGTCTTGCATCATGGTCGTGGGGGCAAACAGACCATCGTGCACCCTGGCAACAAAGAATTCACGGCAGGTGAACACATCCCACGGCCGCAAGGCGGTGGAGGTGGTGGCGGTCGCGGCAAGGCCGGCAATTCCGGCGAGGGCATGGACGAGTTCGTCTTCCAGATCACCCAGGAAGAATTTCTCGAATTCATGTTCGAGGACCTTGAGCTACCCAACCTGGTCAAACGTCACCTGACTGGCGCCGACACCTTCAAGACCGTTCGGGCCGGCATCGCCAACGAAGGCAACCCGTCACGCATCAACATCGTGCGCACCCTGCGCTCGGCCCATGCCCGGCGTATCGCCCTGACCGGCAGCAGCCGCGCCCTGCTGCGCGAAGCACAAAAGGAACTCGACCGCCTGCGGGTCGAAGAGCCGGACAATTTCACCGATATCCAGGAAATCGAACAGGAAATCGAGCGCCTGAAAGCGCGTATCAACCGCCTGCCCTTCCTCGACACCTTCGACCTCAAGTACAACCTGCTGGTCAAGCAACCCAACCCAAGCTCGAAGGCGGTGATGTTCTGCCTGATGGACGTATCCGGCTCGATGACCCAGGCCACCAAGGACATCGCAAAGCGCTTCTTCATCCTGCTGTACCTGTTCCTCAAGCGTAACTACGAGCGCATCGAAGTCGTTTTCATTCGCCACCACACCAGCGCCCGGGAAGTCGATGAAGAAGAGTTCTTCTACTCGCGGGAAACCGGCGGCACCATCGTTTCCAGTGCCCTCAAGCTGATGCAGGAGATCATGGCCGAGCGCTACCCGGCCAGCGACTGGAATATTTATGCCGCGCAAGCTTCCGATGGCGACAACTGGAACGACGACTCGCCGATCTGCCGCGACATCCTCTCCAAACAGATCATGCCGCATGTGCAGTACTACACTTACGTTGAGATCACCCCCCGTGAACACCAGGCGCTGTGGTATGAGTACGAGCGTATCGGCGATGCTTTCCCCGACACGTTCGCCCAACAGCAGCTGGTATCGGCCGGCGACATCTACCCGGTCTTCCGTGAACTCTTCCAGCGCAGGTTAGCCACATGACCGCCAGAGCACAGAGACGCCAACCCATTTCCACTGGGTCCGAGTGGACGTTCGAGCTGATCCAGACCTACGACCGGGAAATCAGCCGTCTGGCCGAGCGTTACGCCCTGGACACCTACCCCAACCAGATCGAGGTAATCACTGCCGAACAGATGATGGACGCCTACGCATCTGTCGGCATGCCGCTGGGCTACCACCACTGGTCCTACGGCAAGCAGTTCCTCAGCACGGAAAAGTCCTACAGCCGGGGCCAGATGGGCCTGGCCTACGAGATCGTGATCAACTCCGACCCTTGTATCGCTTACCTGATGGAAGAAAACACCATGTGCATGCAGGCACTGGTGATTGCCCACGCTTGCTACGGCCATAACAGCTTTTTCAAGGGCAATTACCTGTTCCGCACCTGGACTGACGCCAGTTCGATCATCGACTACCTGGTGTTCGCCAAGCAGTACATCGCCCAGTGCGAAGAGCGCCACGGTATTGATGCAGTGGAGGACCTGATCGACTCCTGCCATGCCCTGATGAACTACGGTGTCGACCGCTACAAGCGGCCCTATCCTATTTCTGCCGAAGAAGAGCGGCGCCGGCAACAGGAGCGCGAAGAGCATCTTCAGCGTCAGATCAACGACCTTTGGCGGACAATTCCGAAGAACGCCGAAAAGGGCAACGACCGCGATGAGGGGCGCTTCCCCGCCGAACCGCAGGAAAACATCCTGTATTTCATCGAAAAAAACGCCCCGCTGCTTGAACCCTGGCAACGTGAGGTAGTGCGCATCGTGCGCAAGATCGCCCAGTACTTCTACCCCCAGCGCCAGACCCAGGTGATGAACGAAGGTTGGGCAACCTTCTGGCACTACACCCTGATGAACGACCTGTACGACGAGGGGCTGATTACCGAAGGCTTCATGATGGAGTTCTTGCAGTCGCACACCAGCGTGGTGTTCCAGCCCGGCTTCGACAGCCCGTACTACAGCGGCATCAACCCCTACGCGCTGGGCTTTGCGATGTACACCGACATCCGCCGCATGTGCGAAAACCCCACCGAAGAAGATCGCCACTGGTTCCCCGAAATTGCCGGCAGCGACTGGCTTTCTACCATCAAGTTCGCCATGAGCAGCTTCAAGGACGAGAGCTTCATCCTGCAGTACCTGTCGCCCAAGGTGATGCGCGACCTCAAGTTGTTCAGCATCCTCGATGACGACCAGCGCGACGACCTGCTGGTGCCTGCCATCCATGATGAGGCCGGCTACCGGGTGATTCGGGAGCAACTGGCAGCGCAGTACAACCTGGGCAACCGTGAACCGAACGTACAGATCTGGAGCGTCGACCGCCGCGGAGACCGCTCCCTGACCCTGCGACACCAGCAACACAACCGCAAACCGCTGGGCGACTCGACCGACGAAGTGCTCAAGCACCTGCATCGCCTGTGGGGCTTCGATATCCACCTGGAGACCGTGCAAGGCGAGCAAGTGATGAGTACTCACCACATGCCGCCGCGCGGCGAGCATAGCGAAAGCGCCGACTACGGCCGCATGGACCTGGCCGTTATCCACCACCTATGATGCAACTCCATGACCGCCGACGGGTTATCCTGTCGGCAGTTATGGAGAGCTGCACATGCACATCTACAAAGTTGGCGGCGCCGTGCGCGACCGCCTGCTCGGCCGCCCTGTCAGCGATATCGACTGGCTGGTGGTGGGCGCCACAGTCGAAGAAATGCTCGCCAAGGGCTATCGGCCGGTGGGCGCCGATTTCCCGGTGTTCCTGCACCCGAAAACCGGCGAGGAATACGCCCTGGCGCGCACCGAGCGCAAGAGTGGGCGAGGCTACGGCGGGTTCACTTTTCACGCCAGCCCCGACGTAACCCTGGAAGAGGACCTGATCCGTCGCGACCTGACCATAAATGCGATGGCCGAGGATGAAGCCGGCACGCTATACGACCCCTACCAAGGCAAGAAAGATCTGGATCAACGCCTGCTACGCCATGTTTCCCCGGCATTCGCCGAAGATCCTCTACGCGTGCTGCGTGTTGCCCGCTTTGCTGCCCGCTATGCGCCACTGGGTTTCCGGGTTGCCGATGAAACCTTGACGCTGATGCGCCAGATCAGCGCCTCGGGCGAACTGCAGGCACTCACTGCTGAGCGCAGCTGGAAGGAAATCGAGCGCGCGCTGATGGAAGTGCAACCACAGGTATTCTTCAAGGTGCTGAGCGCGTGCGGGGCCCTGCAGGAGCTGCTGCCTGAGCTCGATGACGGCTCCCGGACACTGTCGGCGCTGGAGCAGGCGGCGGCGCACGAACAACCGCTGCTCGTGCGCTGGGCCTGCCTGTTGCGCGGGCTGGCACCGACATCGATCAAAACCGTCAACCAGCGCCTGAAGGCACCGCGTGAATGCCAGGAACTGGCCATGCTGACAGGGGAGTGCCTGGCGCAGGGCAATCAGGCGCTCGAACTGCCGGCCACGGCACTGCTGGAGCTGTTGCAGAAGTTCGATGTCTACCGACGGCCGCAGCGGTTCGAGGATTTTGTGGTCGTTTGCGAGATGGCGGCGTTGGGCGATGGCGAGCAGGGTTACCCACAGGCCGATTACCTGCGAGGCGCAGCAGCGGCGGCGCGAGCGGTGGATGTGAAGCCGTTGGTGCAAGCCGGGCTGACGGGTCAGGCGCTGGGCGAAGCACTCAAAGGTGAACGGCTGAAAGCGCTCGAGGCTTACCAGCGCGGTTAGACCTCCCGGCCTCTTCGCGGCTGAAGCCGCTGTAGGAGCGGGTTCACCCGCGAAAGGGCCGGGCCTGCTGGCCAATTTCCGACCGCTGTTCACCGTCGCAGTCACCACCGTATTCGCGGGTAAACCCGCTCCTACAGGGGGCACACATCAGAGGTTGGGCACAGGCCGTTGTAGGGGCGGGTTTACCCGCGAAGAGGCCGATACAGGCTTAAGCGGGCGTCAACTGCAACCCGCGCCACTCAAAGGCGACTGGGGCGAGTACCTGATCGATCTGCGCTTCCTGCCACAGCTGCGCCATGCGCTTGCCCACCCCCGGATGCACCAGGTCGGGCGCCAGCAACGAAAGCGGCCACAGCACAAAGGCGTTCTTCAGGATCTCGGCCCGGGGCAGTACCAGCCCATCGAAGGTACCGTGCAAATCGCCATACATCAGCACGTCGATATCCAGCGGCAACCCTTTGCGGTCCGGTGCATAGCGGCCATTGTCGGCCTCGATGAACTTCAGCCGGCGGTCCAGCTCGATCAACGGCAATGCGGTTTGCCCGGTCACCACGAAGTTGATGAACGGCCCGCTCTTGATACCCACCGCCTGGCTTTCGAAAGCCGGCGAACAGCGCATGTCGGTCAGGATGCCAGCCAACGCATCGAGCCCGGCGCACAAATGCGCCTCACGGTCGATATTGCTGCCCAGGCCCAGGTAAACCGTGTTCAAAGACATCCGCGCTCGATCTCCACGCCTACACCACCACGGGCCGCCGGCACCGCGCCCGGCTTGGTCAGCTTCAACCGCACCCAGGGGATGTGGAACTCGTCCATCAAGGTGGCCACCAGGCGCTCGGCAAATGTTTCAACCAGCTCGAAACGGGCCTGTTCGGCAAACGCCTGGATGCGCGCCGACACACTGGCATAGTCCAGCGCCAGGTTCAGGTCGTCTCCGGCGGCAGCCGGGCGGTTGTCCCAGGCAAAGCTAAGGTCCAGGCGCAAGCACTGGCGAATATCCCGCTCCCAGTCATAGGCACCGATGACGGTATCGACTTCCAGGCCTTCGATGAACACTCTGTCCAAGCACTTCTCTCCACAGCACGACAAGGGCGACTGGCGCCGTTAGAATCAGGGCGTCCTCGCCCGGAATAGTTAGCATGTTTTGGTTACTGGCGTTGCTCGCCTACCTGCTCGGCTCGCTGTCCTTCGCCATTGTTCTCAGCCGCCTTTCGGGCAGCCCGGACCCGCGTTCCAGCGGTTCAGGCAATGCCGGCGCCACCAACATGCTACGCCTGGCAGGCCGTAAACTGGCGATCCTGACCCTGCTTGGCGACCTGTGCAAGGGCCTTTTGCCGGTATTGCTCGCCCGCGCTGCCGGGTTGGACCTGCATGCGCAGGCCTGGGTGGGCATATGCGCGGTGCTGGGTCACCTGTTCCCCCTGTACTTCCGCTTCAAGGGCGGCAAGGGCGTGGCGACGGCTGCCGGCATGCTCATGGGCCTGTATTTCCCGGCCGCGCTGCTGGCCATCGGCGCCTGGCTGCTGACCTTCTACCTCACGCGCACCAGCTCACTGGCGGCACTGATTGCCACGCCACTCACCCTGCCATTGCTGGCCTGGCGGGAGCCCGAGGCCCTGCTGCCGATCAGCGTACTGACTTTGATGATCGTGTGGCGCCACCGCAACAACCTGCGCGACTTGTTTGCAGGGCGCGAACGGCACTTCTGAACCTTCGACGCCCTACCTTACAGCGGCGGCAACTGCTCCATCGGCCAGCGTGCCTGCACGCTGATCGCCAGGTCTTGCTGCTGCCCGGCCAACAGGCGCTGGCAACCGGCGTAGGCGATCATCGCACCATTGTCGGTACAGAATTGCGGGCGCGCGTAGTACACGTTGCCCTTGATGCTACCGAGCATGTCCTCCAGGGACGCGCGCAGGGCCTTGTTGGCACTCACGCCACCCGCGATGACCAGGCGCTTGAGGCCGGTCTGCTTGAGCGCCCGCTTACACTTGATGGTCAAAGTCTCCACCACCGCCTGCTGGAATGCCAGAGACAGGTCGCAACGGGTTTGCTCACTGTCGTCGCCAGCATTCTTGCATTGCTGCCAGGTGTTGAGGGCGAAGGTCTTGAGGCCACTGAAGCTGAATTCCAGGCCTGGCCGATCGGTCATTGGCCGCGGGAACACGAAGCGCCCGGCCACACCCTGTTCGGCCAGACGCGCGATTTCCGGACCACCGGGATAATTGAGGCCGATCAGCTTGGCGGTCTTGTCGAACGCTTCACCGGCAGCGTCGTCCAGGCTCTCGCCCAACAGTTCGTACTGACCGATGCCATCGACCCGGACCAGCTGGGTATGGCCACCGGAAACCAACAAAGCGACGAACGGAAACTCGGGCGGGTTTTCTTCCAGCATGGGCGCCAGCAGGTGGCCTTCCATGTGGTGCACGCCGATCGCCGGGATGTCCCAGGCAAAGGCCAGCGCCTGGGCGCAGGAAGCGCCCACCAGCAAAGCGCCGACCAGGCCGGGGCCCGCGGTGTAGGCGATGGCGTCGATTTCGGTGGCAACGCAGCCTGCCTCGTCCAGCACCTGGCGGATGAGCGGCAGCATGCGCTTGACGTGATCACGCGAGGCAAGCTCGGGCACCACGCCACCGAAGACGCGGTGCAGGTCGATCTGGCTGAACAGTGCGTCGGCCAACAAACCCCGTTCACTGTCGTATAATGCGACGCCAGTTTCGTCGCAGGATGTTTCCAATCCCAGTACTAGCATGGGCTCGTCCCTTGTGGGGGCTGAATTCGAAGCCGCGCATGATAGTCCCCGTGTCGGGTGCCGACCAGCGGTTTTCGATCAGAGGCTTTGCATTCCGGCTTGCTAAGGGTTAACATCCGCAACCCTTGAAAACCGACGTTCTCCAGCACACCTTTGTTTTGCCAGGAGCACGTCTACCCCGGTAATGAATTAAGGTAGCCCTGGATGCCAGCCGTCAAAGTTAAAGAGAACGAACCCTTCGACGTAGCTCTGCGTCGTTTCAAGCGCTCCTGCGAAAAAGCCGGTGTACTGGCTGAAGTTCGTAGCCGCGAGTTTTACGAGAAGCCGACCGCAGAGCGTAAGCGCAAAGCAGCTGCTGCTGTTAAGCGTCACGCCAAGAAAGTTCAGCGCGAACAGCGCCGCGCCGTTCGTCTGTACTAATACAGGCGTTCAACGCAAAGCTTCTGCCCTGCCCGGCTAACCCCCGGGCGATGGCAGTGGTCGCTTCAAACTTGAGCAGCTAGCTCAAGGCCCTGCACAAGCTTCATGCGGACTGCACATGGGCAACCTGCCTGAAACGTCAGAGCTGGTCCTCCTTGCTGTATGACCAGACGTGCACGTCCGACTGACGAGCCCTTAGGGGCTGGCGACGAGCACACATTCCCTCGCACTTCCCCAAGCAGCACTCGCCCCCTTCGGCGCGTGAGCGATTAGACTTGCCAGTTGCCAGATAACGAGACTGCCATGGCCGGGCTGATTCCCCAGAGTTTCATTGACGACCTGATCAACCGCCTCGACATCGTCGACGTGGTAAGTTCGCGCGTCCAGCTGAAAAAAACCGGCAAGAACTACTCGGCCTGCTGCCCGTTCCACAAAGAAAAAACCCCGTCCTTCACGGTCAGCCCCGACAAGCAGTTCTACTACTGCTTCGGCTGTGGCGCCGGTGGCAACGCCTTGGGCTTTGTCATGGACCACGACAACCTGGACTTCCCCCAGGCCGTCGAGGAACTGGCGCGCGCCGCTGGCATGGAAGTCCCCCGCGAGCAAGGCCGCCGCGACCAGAAGCCGCGCCAGCCCACTGACTCGCCACTGTACCCGCTACTGGACGCCGCCTCGGAGTTTTACCGCCAGGCCCTGCGCAGCCACCCGTCACGCAAGGCAGCGGTGGACTACCTCAAGGGCCGCGGCCTGTCCGGGGAAATTGCCCGCGACTTCGGCCTGGGCTTTGCCCCGCCCGGCTGGGACAACCTGCTCAAGCACCTGGGTGCCGACACCCTGCAGCAGAAGGTGATGATTGATGCCGGCCTGCTGATCGAGAACGCCGAGAGCGGCAAGCGCTACGACCGCTTCCGCGACCGGGTGATGTTCCCGATACGTGACAGCCGCGGGCGCATCATCGCCTTCGGTGGCCGGGTGCTCGGCGACGACAAGCCCAAGTACCTGAACTCCCCGGAAACCCCGGTGTTCCACAAGGGACAGGAGCTGTACGGGCTGTACGAGGCGCGCAAGCACAACCGCAACCTTGACGAGATCATCGTCGTCGAGGGCTACATGGACGTCATTGCCCTGGCCCAGCAAGGTCTACGCAATGCCGTGGCTACCCTTGGCACCGCCACCAGCGAAGAGCACCTCAAGCGCCTGTTCCGCGTGGTGCCCAGCGTGCTGTTCTGTTTTGACGGCGACCAGGCCGGGCGCAAGGCGGCCTGGCGCGCACTGGAATCGACATTGTCGAACCTGCAGGACGGCCGCCGCGCGCGCTTCCTGTTCCTGCCCGAAGGCGAAGACCCGGACAGCCTGGTGCGCGCCGAAGGTACCGACGCTTTCATGGCCCGTATCAACCAGCACGCCCAACCGCTGGCCGACTACTTCTTCGAGCAACTTGGCGTCGAGGCCGACCCGCGCTCGCTGGAAGGCAAGGCGCATATGGCGACCTTGGCCGCACCGTTGATCGAAAAGATCCCCGGCGCCAACCTGCGTCAGCTGATGCGCAACCGCCTGAAGGAAATCACCGGCCTCGACCCGCAGCAGGTCGAGCAGCTGGCGCAACAAGCCCCGGCGGCCAGCAGCATGCCGGACTATGACCCTGGCTACGACTACGACGCCATGGCCAGCTACACCCCCGACTACGGCGACATGCCGCAGCACGATTTTGCCCCCGTTCATCAGGAGCAGGCGTGGAAACCCAGCAAGGGTGGCAGCAAGAAGCCGTGGAGCGACAAACCCTGGGACAAGAACCGCAAGGGCGGCAAGCCCTGGCAACAACGCGACGAAGCACCTCCGCGCGTGCCAGCACCGGTCGAGCCACCGACCCTGGCCGCCCTGCGCACCTTGCTGCACCACCCGCTGCTGGCCGGCAAGGTGGAAGATGCCAGCCACTTCGCCGACGAAGAGCACCTGTACAGCCAACTGCTGGTGGCGTTGATCGAAGCCGCGCAGAAAAATCCTGGGCTAAGCTCAATGCAGTTGATCGCACGTTGGCACGGCACCGAACAAGGCCGCCTGCTGCGGGCCCTGGCGGAAAAGGAATGGCTTATCGTAGCCGACAACCTTGAACAACAGTTTTTCGACACTATAACTAGCTTGTCCGCCCGCCAACGCGAGCGCAGCCTGGAACAACTGCTCAGGAAATCACGTCAAAGCGAATTGACCAGCGAGGAAAAAAACCAGCTCCTCGCCCTGCTGAGCCGAAATGTTCCCGCACAAACGCCGACCTCATCTGGCGCGTGAGGCCCATGCTCGGGTATAATCCTCGGCTTGTTTTTTGCCCGCCAAGACCTTCAGTGGATAGGGTGTTATGTCCGGAAAAGCGCAACAGCAGTCTCGTATCAAAGAGTTGATCACCCGCGGTCGTGAGCAGGGCTACCTGACTTACGCGGAGGTCAACGACCACCTGCCTGAGGATATTTCAGATCCGGAACAGGTGGAAGACATCATCCGCATGATCAACGACATGGGGATCAACGTATTCGAGAGTGCTCCGGATGCGGATGCCCTTCTGTTGGCGGAAGCCGACACCGATGAAGCTGCGGCCGAAGAAGCCGCTGCTGCGTTGGCGGCAGTTGAAACCGATATCGGCCGCACGACCGACCCGGTGCGCATGTATATGCGCGAAATGGGTACTGTCGAGCTGCTGACCCGCGAAGGCGAGATCGAAATCGCCAAGCGTATCGAGGAAGGCATTCGTGAAGTCATGGGCGCCATCGCCCACTTCCCGGGCACTGTCGACTACATTCTCGGCGAATATGACCGCGTCACCACCGAGGGTGGCCGCCTGTCGGACGTTCTCAGCGGTTACATCGACCCTGACGACAACATTGCCGCGCCAACCGAAGAAGTGCCGATCCCGGGCGCCAAGGCCGCTGCGGCGAAGGAAGAGTCCGACGACGACGAAGAAGAATCCGAAAGCGGTGACGACGAGGAAGAGGCCGAGAGCGGCCCGGACCCGGTAGTCGCGGCCCAGCGCTTCGGTGCGGTATCCGATCAGCTTCAGGTAACCTCCAAGGTCCTGAAGAAAAATGGTCGTAGCCACAAGGAAAGCATCGAGGCCCTGCAGGCCCTGGCCGACCTGTTCATGCCGATCAAGCTGGTACCGAAGCAGTTCGAGGTACTGGTCGAGCGTGTACGTGACGCCCTGAGCCGTCTGCGACAGCAAGAACGCGCCATCATGCAGTTGTGCGTACGTGACGCCCGCATGCCGCGAGCCGACTTCCTGCGCATGTTCCCAAGCAACGAAACCGACCAGACCTGGAGCGGTGACCTGGCCAAGCGCAACACCAAGTGGGCTGCCGCCCTGGGTGAAAAGAACGCTGCCATCGTCGCTTGCCAGCAGAAGCTGATCGACCTTGAGACCGAAACCGGCCTGACCGTTGCCGAGATCAAGGAAATCAACCGTCGCATGTCGATCGGTGAAGCCAAGGCCCGCCGCGCCAAGAAAGAAATGGTCGAGGCGAACCTGCGTCTGGTGATTTCCATCGCCAAGAAGTACACCAACCGTGGCCTGCAGTTCCTCGATCTGATCCAGGAAGGCAACATCGGCTTGATGAAAGCGGTGGACAAGTTCGAATACCGTCGCGGCTACAAGTTCTCGACCTATGCCACCTGGTGGATCCGTCAGGCGATCACCCGTTCGATCGCCGACCAGGCACGCACCATCCGCATTCCGGTGCATATGATCGAGACGATCAACAAGCTCAACCGTATTTCCCGCCAGATGCTCCAGGAAATGGGTCGTGAACCGACGCCGGAAGAGCTGGGCGAGCGCATGGAAATGCCTGAGGACAAGATCCGCAAGGTACTGAAGATCGCCAAAGAGCCGATCTCCATGGAAACCCCGATCGGTGACGACGAAGATTCGCACCTGGGCGACTTCATCGAGGACTCGACCATGCAGTCCCCGATCGACGTGGCCACGGTCGAAAGCCTCAAGGAAGCCACCCGTGACGTGCTCTCGGGCCTGACTGCACGCGAAGCCAAGGTGCTGCGCATGCGTTTCGGTATCGACATGAACACCGACCACACCCTCGAAGAGGTGGGCAAGCAGTTTGACGTAACGCGTGAGCGGATCCGTCAGATCGAAGCGAAGGCGTTGCGCAAACTGCGCCACCCGACCCGCAGCGAGCACCTGCGCTCCTTCCTCGACGAGTGATGACAAAACCCCGGCCCAGGCCGGGGTTTTTCTTTAGTGGCCCGCCACATAAAGCCCCCCTTCCGTTGCACGCCTGCAGCAATGCCCGTCTACACTCGACTTCAGACCACCTGAGTGCGAGGCTGCCATGTCCTTGAAGCCGGCCATTCTGTTGCTGATCCTGATTCTGTGGAACACAACGGCCGGCGCCCTGACCCTGACAGACGAGGAGAAAACCTGGCTGGCTGCCCACCCGCAGCTCAACCTGGGCGTAGACGCCTCTTGGCCACCGTTCGAGTTTCGCGACCAGGAGGGCCGTTACCAGGGATTGGCCGCCGACTACATTGCCATGATCCAGCAGCGCCTGGGTGTGACGTTCAAACCGGTCGAGCCCAGCAGTTGGACCGAGGTGCTGGCGCAGGCGCGGGAAAGCCGTATCGACCTGCTGCCCGGCATCATGTCCACCCCGGAACGCCAGGGCTTCTTGGCCTTCACTCGCCCGTACCTCGACTTCCCCATTGTCATCCTCGCGCACAAAGGCGGCGCACAACCGCGAAAGCTGGCTGACCTGTACGGCTTGAAAATCGCCGTAGTAGAAAACTACGCCCCGCACGAGTTGCTGCGTACCCACCACCCGGACCTCAACCTGGTTGCCCTGCCAAACGTCAGCTCCACGCTGCAAGCACTGGCCACCGACCAGGTGGATGCCGTGGTCGGCGACCTCGCTTCCAGTATCTGGAGCCTGCGCCAACTCAAGCTCGAAGGCCTCTACGTCAGCGGCGAAACGCCCTACCGTTATCAGCTGGCCATGGCCGTCCCCCGCGACAAGAGCGTGCTGGTCGGCATTCTCGATAAAGTGATGGCCGACATGAGCAGCAGCGAAATCAGCCAGATCCAGCAGCACTGGGTGGGCAATGTAGTCGACCAGCGGATGTTCTGGTCCGACCTGCTGGTGTATGGCCTGCCAGCGGTGCTGTTGCTGATGGCTGTGCTGGCAGTGGTCATTCGCATCAACCGCCGACTCAGCTCGGAAATTTCCCGGCGCATCGCCCTGGAGCAAGAGCTGCGCAGCAGCGAATACCACTATCGCGGCCTGGTCGAGAGCCTGTCAGCCATCGCCTGGGAAGCCGATGCCAACGACTTCACCTACAGCTACGTTTCACCCCATGCCGAAGACCTGCTCGGCTACCCATTGAGTGACTGGCTCAGGCCCGGTTTCTGGCGCAGCATCCTGCATCCGGAGGACGCGCTCTGGGCACAGGCCTACTGCGACAGCGAGACCGCAGCGGGGCGCGACCACAGCCTGGACTACCGAGTGATCCGGGCTGATGGCCAGCCCCTCTGGGTACGCAACATCGTCAGCATGATCGAACACGGCCACCAGCCCGTGATGCGCGGGCTGATGATCGACATCAGCGAAACCAAGCGCACTGAGGACGCCCTGCGCCTGTCCGAACAGAAGTTCGCCTCGGTATTCCAGCAGTGTCCCGATATCTTGCTGATCGCGCGCCACAGCGATGGCTGCCTGCTGGAGGTGAACGAGGCTTTCGAAGAGCAGATCGGCCTGCCGCCAGACCAGGTCATTGGCCGCACCGCCACCGACCTTGGCCTTTGGGGCGTAGAAGGCAGTGGCCCGCTCCTGCTTGAAAGGTTGCACCAAGGTGGTATCCGCAACCTGGAAATGAGCTTCCGCCGCAGCAACGGCCAACTATTCACCGGCCTGACGTCGGCCGAAACCTTCGAACTGGACGGCACACCCGCGCTAGTTGTGGCAGTACGCGACATCAGCCAGCTGAAGGAGACCCAGCAGCAGCTGCAAACTTCAGAAGAAAAGTTCGCAAAGGCCTTCCACGCCTCGCCCGACGGCCTGCTGCTATCGCGCCAGAGCGACGGGTTGCTGCTGGAGGTGAACGAGGGCTTCTGTCGCCTCACCGGCTACGCCCTCAACCCAACCATCGACCAGACCTCGCTAGACCTGGGTATCTGGGTCGACCTCAACGAGCGCAAACACCTGGTTGACCAGCTCAACCGCGACGGCTTCGTGCGCGACTTCACCTGCCATATCCGTCGCAGCGACGGGCAGATCCGCCTTTGCGAGCTGTCCGCCCGCCCCCTGCCGATTACCGGCGTCGACTGCATGCTGACCATCGCCCGCGACATCACCGAGCGTCACCTGATGCAAGAAAAACTGCAGCTGGCCGCCACCGTGTTCGAGAACACCGCCGAAGGCGTGCTGATCACCGACATTGACCAGCGCATCAGTGCCGTCAACCGCGCCTTCAGCGAGATCACCGGCTACAGCGAGATCGAGGCCCTCGGCCAGACTCCGCGCCTGCTCGCCTCGGGCCAGCACGACAGCGCTTTCTATCTGGCCATGTGGCACCAGCTTACCGACGAGGGCCACTGGCAGGGCGAAATCTACAACAAGCGCAAGAACGGCGAGCTTTACCCAAGCTGGCTGACCATCAGCGCCGTGCGCAACAGCGACCGCGAGGTCACTCACTTCGTGGCGGTTTTTGCAGACATCTCCAGCATCAAGCACGCCCAGGCCAAACTCGACTATCAGGCCCACCACGACCCGCTGACCGGCCTGCCCAATCGCACCCTGTTCGAAAACCGGCTACAGGGTGTGCTCACCTGCGCGCAAGTGTCCAACCGCCAGGGCGCAGTGCTGTTCCTGGACCTCGACCGCTTCAAGCATATCAACGACAGCCTTGGCCACCCGGTCGGCGACCTGCTGCTCAAGGGCATCGCCCAGCGCCTGAAAGAACAGGTACGCGACGTTGACACCGTAGCCCGCCTGGGTGGCGACGAATTCATCATTCTGCTGCCCGGCCTGCACAAGCCCAGTGACGCCAGCACTATCGCCAACAAGCTACTGGCCTGCTTCAACGCACCGTTCCAGGCCGGCGAGCACGAGTTTTTCACCAGCGCCAGCATCGGCATCAGTCTTTACCCACAGGATGGCACTGACGTCTCCACACTGATCCGCAACGCCGACGCTGCCATGTACCGCTCCAAAGCCAAAGGCCGCAACCGCGTCGAAGCCTACACCCGCGACCTCACCGCCCAGGCCAGCGAGCGCATCGCCCTGGAGCATGAGCTGCGCCGGGCCGTCGAACGCAACGAAATGAGCCTGTGCTTCCAGCCCAAGCTCAGCCTGAAGACCCAGAGCCTGGTGGGTGCCGAAGCGCTGATCCGCTGGAGCCACCCGACCTTTGGTGAGGTACCGCCGGAACACTTCATCCACCTGGCGGAAGAGAACGGCACCATCCTGCAGCTCGGCGACTGGGTACTGGAGCAAGCCTGCCGGCAGATGCAGGCCTGGAAGCAGCACTATGAACCCTTCGGCCCGCTGTCGATCAACCTTGCCGGCGCCCAGCTGCGCCACCCACACCTGGCACGGCGCATCGAACAACTGCTCAAGCACTACCAGCTGAGGGCCGGTGACCTGCAGCTGGAAATCACCGAGAACTTCATCATGAGCCAGGCAGAAGAGGCCCTGGCCGTGCTGTACCAGTTGAAGAAACTCGGCGTACAGCTAGCCATCGACGATTTTGGCACCGGCTATTCGTCGCTGAGCTACCTGAAGCGCCTGCCGCTGGACATCCTCAAGATCGACAAGTCCTTCATCCGCGGCCTGCCCGACGACCCACACGACGCCGCCATCGCCCGGGCGATCATTGCCCTGGGCCGCAGCATGCAGTTGACCATCATTGCCGAAGGCGTGGAGAACCAGGCCCAGCAGCGTTTTCTGGCGGCCGAGGGCTGCGAGCAGATCCAGGGCTACATCGTCAGCCTCCCTCTACCGCCAGAGGAATTCGCGGCCGCGTTTCTTCGCATAGCACTATCGGATCTTTCAGATGGCACAGGTGCGAAACCCTCGTTATAATCCGCCCACTTACTGAGGGCCTATAGCTCAGTTGGTTAGAGCAGAGGACTCATAATCCTTTGGTCCACGGTTCGAGTCCGTGTGGGCCCACCAGCTTAGAAGCCGCGCACTGCGCGGCTTTTTCATGCCCGCGAGAAATAAATGGTCAGGGGCGTGTACATCCAGCGCAGCGGCGCCGAGCGCATGACCTTGGAAGTGGCGCTGAAACGGTATCTCAGCGAAATCAGCCCCACCAAGAAGCCGATCACCCAGCACGCCGATAATCGCGGAAAGGTGCCCTATCGATACTTCAAGCCAAACACCCTAGCTTGAAGATCAGACAACGAGCCGAATAGCCGCCATTATCAGCTCACAAAATGAGCCGAATATGCTCGCTAATCGGCTCACAGATGAGCAAGCCTATGAATGAACCTGGGCCTGCCCCGTGACAACGGACGCCAAGAAGCTGGTTACAGAGCCAACTGCCTCAAGCCTTTTGCGTATTCGTTCGGCGCGCTCATCACTGGCGCGGCGCCTGGGGATAAACGAAGAAGGCCGCACCACTGCACGATCCAGTCCATCGGGCGATGGCCATCAACCATGGGCAACCCCATAAGAACCCTCCCAGTCTGCTCCACCACCCCCTCTGCCAACGTCCACAAATGTACCGCTGTTGGTTAACCCCCTCCAGGACGCATCTCGACCTGCCGTGGGTTGTAGAAGGTCATGCCAGGCGGAATATCCCGCGTAACCAACGACATCGCGCCAATCACCACGTCATCGCCAATGTCGATGCGATCAGCAACGATGCAACTGTTGGCGCCCATGCTGACGTTGTCGCCAATGCGCAGGGCGTACTCCTGCAACCCCAGGGTCTTGATGCCGATCGAGCAGTTCTGCCGGATGAAGAAGTTGCGCCCGATGCTTACATGCCGGGTAACCACCACCCCCGGCAGGTGAGCGATGCGCAGGCCGGGGGCGATCTGGGCGCCGATGTCGATGTCCACCCCATACTTGAGGTTGAGCCGCTGCTGCATGCGCCTGGCGTGGCGCCGGGCCAGGCCGCCGCGGGCGTCGAGGTACTGGGCCAAGCGATAGGCGAAAAGGAAACGCAGTTTGTTGTCCTTGCGTGCGCGGCGCAGCACGTTGAACAGCAGGCTGATAGGGCGTCCGGGTCTTTTCTTGTTGGAGACTTCCAGTCGCCAGCATTCGAGCAGGTGGTCGAGGTTCACGCTGAGATTTCCGTTGGACTACCGCTTCATCATGCCGAATTAGTGCCGAAGACGCAGCCTTCGGACATGCACGGCCCTTTTCACCCAAAGCGCCAAGCCGACGCCGTCAACGGTGATCGACTTTACCTGGCCTTGCCCTGATTGGCACAGGCTGGCTAGGCTAGCAGGCCAACCGTAGAGACTCGCCATGTCGGATTCCCGCTCCATCACGCTGGATGAAATCGATCGCCAGCTGATCGCCCTGCTGCAAATCAACGCCCGCGAAAGCGTCGCCACCCTCGCCCGCCAGTTGGGTATCGCCCGCACCACCGTCAATTCGCGCCTGGAGCGTCTGGAGAAGAACAAGGTTATCTCCGGCTATGGCGTACGCCTGGGCCAGGGTGTGATAGGCGGTGGGCTGCAAGCGTACGTGGGGATCAAGGTGCAGCCACGCTCCGGCAAGGACGTGGTGCGGCGCCTGAGTGCCATGGGCCAGGTGCAGCAGTTGTGTGCGGTAAGCGGCGAGTTCGACTATGTGGCCTGGTTGCGTACGGACTCGCCTGAACAACTGGACCAATTACTCGACCAGATCGGCAGTGTCGACGGGGTGGAGAAGACCACCACGTCGATCATTCTCAGCAGCAAGGTGGACCGCGGTCAGCCGCTCTGATCAATCAGGCCTCCTGCTCGTCGAAGGGCTTGTCTTGAGCTTTGGGGGGGCTGTGAGATCGAGCGCCGCCCGCGCGGCGCATCGCGAGCTGCGCTCGCTCCTACGTTTGTTTCGGGCCAGTGACGCCTGTGACAGCCGCGCGCGACCGCCTTGTTTGTACGACGCGATATCGCGCCATGCGCCAAGGGGATCGCGCGCAATTCCCCCAGGAATAACTGGCCCGAAACAAACGTAGGAGCGAGCGCAGCTCGCGATGCGCCGCGCGGGCGGCGCTCGATCTCACAGGCGACGCACCTCTACCGCCATACAGGCGGCGCTCGGTCTCCCAGGCGACGCACCTCTACCGCCATACCCTCAAGGCTACACCGCCTGGCATAACGTTGCGCAATGGCCGGGTGTGTTTGCCTTGGGTTTTATGGTGTTGCAGAAATCGAGCGCCGCCCGCGCGGCGCATCGCGAGCTGCGCTCGCTCCTACGTTTGTTTCGGGCCAATTATTCCTGAGGGAATTGCGCGCGATCCCCTCGGTGCATGGCGCGATATCGCGTCGTACAAACAAGGCGGTCGCGCGCGCCTGTCACAGGCGTACCTGGCCCGAAACAAACGTAGGAGCGAGCGCAGCTCGCGATGCGCCGCGCGGGCGGCGCTCGATCTCACAACCCCCCCAAAGCCCAAGACAAGCACTTCGTCATAAACAACATAACCATTATAATTTCGACGAAATAAACTACATTAAGACAACACTCTAAACCTTAATAACGAACACCCCACGCCCTAAAATGACCTCCAGGCATCTCCTATACTCAGGCTCCGCTCCTCGCGCAGCCTCTCTGGCAAGGTCATTTCATGAACAAGAAGAACCGCCACCCCGCCGACGGCAAGAAGCCCATCACGATCTTCGGCCCGGACTTCCCTTTTGCTTTCGACGACTGGCTGGAACACCCGGCAGGCCTGGGCAGCATTCCAGCTGAGCGCCATGGGGAAGAGGTGGCCATTGTCGGTGCCGGTATCGCCGGCCTGGTAGCGGCCTACGAGCTAATGAAGCTGGGCCTCAAGCCGGTGGTGTACGAGGCGTCCAAGCTAGGCGGCCGGCTGCGCTCGCAAACCTTCAATGGCACTGACGGGATCGTTGCCGAGCTGGGTGGCATGCGCTTCCCGGTGTCGTCCACCGCCTTCTACCACTACGTCGACAAGCTGGGCCTGGAAACCAAGCCCTTCCCCAACCCGCTGACCCCGGCCTCGGGCAGCACAGTTATCGACCTGGAAGGCCAGACCTACTACGCCGAGAAACCCACCGACCTGCCGCAACTGTTTCATGAGGTAGCCGACGCCTGGGCCGATGCGCTGGAGAGCGGCGCCCAGTTCGCCGATATCCAACAGGCCATCCGCGACCGTGATGTACCGCGCCTGAAGGAACTCTGGAACAAGCTGGTGCCGCTGTGGGACGACCGCACCTTCTACGACTTCGTCGCCACCTCGCGCTCGTTCGCCAAGCTGAGCTTCCAGCACCGCGAAGTGTTCGGTCAGGTCGGTTTCGGCACCGGCGGTTGGGACTCGGACTTCCCCAACTCGATGCTGGAAATCTTCCGCGTGGTGATGACCAACTGCGACGACCATCAGCACCTGGTGGTCGGGGGCGTGGAACAAGTGCCACAAGGCATCTGGCGCCACGTACCGGAACGCTGCGTGCATTGGCCGGAGGGCACCAGCCTGAGCACGCTGCATGGCGGCGCACCACGTACCGGGGTCAAGCGCATTGCCCGCGCCGCCGATGGCCGCCTGGCGGTCACCGACAACTGGGGCGATACCCGCCACTACAGCGCAGTACTCGCCACCTGCCAGACCTGGTTGCTGACCACCCAGATCGACTGCGAGGAATCGCTGTTCTCGCAAAAGATGTGGATGGCCCTGGACCGTACCCGCTACATGCAGTCGTCGAAAACCTTCGTCATGGTCGACCGCCCGTTCTGGAAGGACAAGGACCCGGAAACCGGCCGTGACCTGTTGAGCATGACCCTCACCGATCGCCTCACCCGCGGCACTTACCTGTTCGACAACGGCAACGACAAGCCCGGGGTGATCTGCCTGTCGTACTCGTGGATGAGCGACGCACTGAAGATGCTGCCGCACCCGGTGGAGAAACGCGTGCAACTGGCCTTGGATGCGCTGAAGAAGATCTACCCGAAGACCGATATCGCCGGCCACATCATCGGCGACCCGATCACGGTTTCCTGGGAGGCCGACCCGTACTTCCTCGGTGCCTTCAAAGGCGCGCTGCCGGGCCATTACCGCTACAACCAGCGCATGTACGCGCACTTCATGCAGCAGGACATGCCGGTGGAGCAGCGCGGTATCTTCATTGCCGGTGACGACGTGTCATGGACCCCCGCCTGGGTTGAAGGCGCGGTGCAGACGTCGCTGAATGCGGTGTGGGGTATCATGAACCACTTTGGGGGCCACACCCACCCCGACAACCCCGGCCCAGGCGATGTGTTCAACGAAATTGGCCCGATCGCCCTGGCGGATTGAGACAAGGAGGCACCATGCGCATCGCTCTGTACCAAGGTGCACCCAAGCCACTGGATGTGCCCGGCAGCCTGCAACGGCTGCGTCACCAGGCGCAGTTGGCAGCCGAACGCGGCGCGCAGTTGCTGGTTTGCCCGGAGATGTTCCTGACCGGCTACAACATCGGCCTGGCCCAGGTCGAGCGCCTGGCCGAGGCCGCCGATGGCCCGGCAGCCATGACCGTGGTGGAGATCGCCCAGGCGCACCGCATCGCCATTGTCTATGGCTACCCTGAGCGCGGCGATGACGGGGCGATCTACAACAGCGTGCAGTTGATCGATGCGCATGGCCGCAGCCTGAGCAATTACCGCAAGACCCACCTGTTCGGTGAACTGGACCGTTCGATGTTCAGCCCAGGCGCCGACTATTTCCCGGTGGTGGAACTGGAAGGCTGGAAGGTTGGCCTGCTGATCTGCTACGACATCGAGTTCCCGGAGAACGCCCGGCGCCTGGCGCTGGATGGCGCCGAGCTGATCCTGGTGCCGACGGCGAACATGACGCCGTACGACTTTACCTGCCAGGTGACTGTGAGAGCCCGGGCGCAGGAAAACCAGTGCTATCTGGTGTATGCCAACTACTGCGGTGCGGAAGACGAGATCCAGTATTGCGGGCAGAGCAGCATCATCGGCCCGGATGGCAGCTTGCTGGCCATGGCCGGGCGGGATGAGTGCCAGTTGTTGGCAGAGCTGGAACATGAGCGGGTGGTGCTGGGACGCACGGCGTTTCCCTACCTGACCGATTTGCGCCAGGAGCTGCACCTGCGTAAAGGCTGACAGGGGCCGCTATGCGGCCCATTCGCGGGCACGCCCGCTCCCACAGGAGCTGCGCTGCCTTTCATACCGGCGCCATACCCGCGAAAAGGCCGGGCCTGCAAACAAATCGGTTAGCATGGAAAGCCGCCACTGGAGCCCCCATGCCTGACGCCACTCGCCAACTCACCCTCGCCAACGGCTTGCATTTGACCCTGCGCCACGCCCCGCGCCTCAAACGCTCGGCCGCCGCACTGCGGGTGCATGCGGGCAGCCACGACGCAGCTGCCAGATGGCCCGGTCTGGCGCACTTCCTCGAACACCTGTTCTTCCTCGGTACACCGCGCTTCCCGCTGGAAGACGGCCTGATGCGCTACGTGCAAGCCGTGGGCGGCCAAGTCAACGCCAGCACCCGTGAACGCGCCACCGACTTTTTCTTCGAGGTGCCACCCAACGCGCTAGGCGGCGGTCTCGAGCGCCTGTGCCAAATGCTGTCAGAACCGGATCTGGGTATCGAACGCCAACGCCGTGAACGCGAAGTGATCCACGCCGAATTCATCGCCTGGTCGCGCAATCCATCGGCCCAACAGCAGTTCGCCCTGCTGCAGTCAGTCTCAGACAAGCATCCACTGGGCGCTTTTCATGCTGGCAATCGATACACCCTGGCCTTGCACGACGCAGCTTTCCAGCAAGCGCTTGCGGGCTTTCATCAGCGCTTCTACCAAGGCGGCCAGATCTGCTTGAGCCTTTGCGGGCCACAGCCGCTGGATGAACTTGAACGCCTTGCCCGGCAGCACGCCGAACTGTTCGCCGCAGGTGAGCGCGTGCCGCGAGCGCTGCCGCCGCCACTGCCCGCACTGGCTAACGCTCTGACCTTCACTCACCAAGGCCTCCCCAGCGGGGCCGAGCACGCCTTGGAACTGCTGATCGCTTACCTGGAGGACAGCCGCCCAGGTACCTGGCTGGGCGCGCTTCGCGAGCGTGGCTGGCTACAAAGCTTCACGGCCGAAAAGCTGTACGCGTTTGCCGGTCAGCTGCTGTGGCACCTTGACCTCAAGCTCAGTGCCGACGCTTGCCCGGACGAAACCTGCGCCCTGCTGCAAGGTTGGTTCAGGTTCATCCGCCAGGCCGACCGCGACCAGTTGAACCACCAATTCGGCTTGCTGCAGTGCAGCCGTGCGCAAAGTGCCAGCGCACTCGAACTGGCCCGCCGGGACAGCACAGGCCAGCCGTTCGCCAAGCTGGATGCCCAGGGGTTGCAGGCGCTTGGCGCCCTGCTGGAAAGCCTGCCAGGTAGCGACCATGGCAATTGGCAGCGCTTGCCAGTCGACCCATTGCTGATGGCTGACCTGCCCCATGCCAAGGCGCAGCCGCTGCCGGCAGCGCTGAAGATCAGTGACCAGCTCCCGCCCGCGCGCCAATACGCTGCGCTGTACCTGCGCTGGCATGTACCTTCGCCTTTGCGCCAGCAGCTAAAGCGTGTGCTGGAACAGGCACTGGCACCACTGCAGGAACGCTGTGACCGCGCCTCCGTGCAACTGCAGTACAGCAGCGCCGGAGAATACTGGCAGTTGCGCTGCGCCGGCCTGCCAGCAGCAGTGCTGCGGGCAGTGGAACAAGCCTTGGCATTGATGCTCAAGCCACCTGCCAGTTGCTGGCTGCCCTGCACGGCGCAGCCCCCGGCCCTGATCCCCATCAGGGCCCTGCTCAAGCAACTGCCAGACGCGGTACGGGGTAGCCTGCCCGCAGCGGTGCCCGCCGACACGCTGAACCAGCAGCAACTCGACAGCCTGTGGCTGCACACCGAATGGCATGGCATGGCTACCGGCTTCGAGGATACCGCGCTAAATGCCTTGGGCACTGCGCTGCAGCAGTGCCCTGGGCAAGGCTCGCTGCCTGCCCCCCTGCCTACATGGGCAAACCACCGCTGGCAGCATGCCCAAGTGCCAGGCAGCGAACATGCCCTGCTGCTGTTCTACCCGTTGCCTGCGGCCAAAGAAGCCGCAGGCCGCCTGTTAGCCCAGTTGCTGCAAGGGCCGGTTTACCAACGCCTGCGGGTAGAATTGCAACTCGGCTATGCGGTGTTCAGCGCCTTTCGTCAGGTCGAGGGTGTTGGTGGGCTGCTGTTCGGCGTGCAGTCTCCCCACACCGGTCCGGCACAGGTGCTCAACCACCTGCTCGGCCTGCTGCGCCATGGCGTCACCCTTGACCCGGCCGCTCGCCAGGCATTGGCTGGGCAATTCGACGAGCCCGCCATGGCCAATGCCGATGTCGCCGAATGGGCGTGGCAGACACACTTGGCCACACAACCCGATAAGCTGGATGTGCTGCGCAGGTCTATCCTGACTACGCGGCAGACGGATCTGGACCACCTGCTGAGCGACCTGCTCGCCCCAGGTTTCGCTTGGCTATGTTTGGCCAACGCTGCCGCGCCAGACACTTCCTGGCAGGGTGAAAAACGATGATTATTACGCGAACTGCAATGGCGCTTCTCGAATAATTAACCTTCCGGTTCAAATTTTTCTTGTAAGATAGCGCAATCTCGGTTTCAGGGAACTGCCAGCGCATGGCGGTACCCAAGTAGTAGCTGAACAACCCAACCCTCATTCGGAAGGAGTAATTCCATGTGGACCAAACCTGCATACACTGACCTGCGTATCGGCTTCGAAGTTACCATGTACTTCGCTAACCGCTAAGCCAGGTTTAGGGTTTCACGCCTCGGCCTGCCGGGGCGTTTTCGTTTTTTCCGATCCGGTTTCTGCATAGAGAGTGGCCATGTACATCCAGGTTCTCGGCTCCGCCGCCGGTGGCGGGTTCCCGCAGTGGAACTGCAACTGCGTCAACTGCAAGGGCTACCGTGATGGCACCCTGCAAGCCACGGCGCGCACCCAGTCATCCATCGCCCTGTCCGACGACGGTGTGCACTGGATACTGTGCAATGCCTCGCCCGACATCCGCGCCCAACTGCAGGCCTTTGCGCCGATGCAGCCGGCCCGGGCCCTGCGCGACACCGGCATCAACGCCATCGTCCTGCTGGACAGCCAGATCGACCACACCACCGGCCTGCTCAGCCTGCGCGAAGGCTGCCCGCATCAGGTGTGGTGCACGGACATGGTCCACCAGGACCTGACCACCGGTTTCCCGCTGTTCAACATGCTCAGCCACTGGAACGGTGGCCTGCAGTGGAACCGTATCGAGCTGGAAGGCAGCTTCGTGATCGACGTCTGCCCCAACCTCAAGTTCACCCCCTTCCCCCTGCGCAGCGCCGCGCCGCCTTATTCGCCACACCGCTTCGACCCGCACCCGGGCGACAACCTTGGTTTGATGGTCGAAGACACCCGCACCGGCGGCAAGCTGTTCTACGCCCCGGGCCTGGGCCAGGTAGACGAAAAGCTGCTGGCGATGATGCACGGTGCCGACTGCCTGCTGGTCGACGGCACCCTGTGGGAAGACGACGAAATGCAGCGCCGCGGTGTCGGCACCCGCACCGGCCGCGAGATGGGCCACTTGGCGCAGAACGGCCCGGGCGGCATGCTCGAAGTGCTGGACGGTTTCCCGCGCCAGCGCAAAGTGCTTATCCACATCAACAACACCAACCCGATTCTCGATGAAAACTCCCCCGAGCGCGCCGAAGTCCTGCGCCGGGGCGTCGAAGTTGCCTTCGATGGCATGAGCATCGAGTTGTAAAACAGTCTGTGAGGCGAGACCAGACCCTGTGGGAGCGGGCACGCCCGCGAAAATGCCAACACGGTCTATGGCACCGGCTTCGCCGGTGTTCGCGGGCACGCCCGCTCCCACAAGGGAGAGAGATGTGCCAGGCCAGATAATCGTTCTACAGGAGCCAGCCGAATGAGCGACGCACTGCCAATGTCCCCTGCCGAGTTCGAGCAGGCCTTGCGCGCCAAGGGCGCCTATTATCACATCCATCACCCGTACCACGTGGCGATGTACCAAGGTCGCGCCACCCGCGAGCAGATCCAGGGCTGGGTGGCCAACCGCTTCTACTACCAGGTCAACATCCCGATGAAGGATGCTGCGATCCTGGCCAACTGCCCGGACCGCGAAGTGCGCCGCGAGTGGATCCAGCGCCTGCTCGACCACGATGGTGCGCCCGGCGAGGATGGCGGTATCGAAGCCTGGCTGCGCCTGGGCCAGGCTGTCGGGCTGGACCCGGACCAATTGCGCTCGCAAGAACTGGTATTGCCTGGCGTGCGCTTTGCCGTGGACGCCTACGTCAACTTCGCCCGCCGCGCCAGCTGGCAGGAAGCCGCCAGCAGCTCGCTGACCGAGCTGTTCGCCCCGCAAATCCACCAGTCACGTCTGGACAGCTGGCCACAGCACTACCCGTGGATCGACCCCGCCGGCTACGAGTATTTCCGTACCCGCCTGGGCCAGGCTCGACGCGATGTGGAACACGGCCTGGCGATTACCCTGCAGCACTACACCACCCGTGCGGGCCAGGAGCGTATGCTGGAGATACTGCAGTTCAAACTGGATATCCTGTGGAGCATGCTCGATGCCATGAGCATGGCCTACGAACTGAACCGCCCACCCTATCATTCCGTCACCCAGGAACGGGTGTGGCACAAGGGAATCACCCTATGAGTTTCGACCGTAACCAGGTACCGAACTGGCGCCCCGGCTATCGTTTCCAGTACGAGCCGGCGCAAAAGGGCCATGTGTTGCTGTACCCCGAAGGCATGATCAAGCTCAACGACAGCGCGAGCCTGATCGGTGGCCTGATCGACGGCCAGCGTGACGTGGCAGCAATTATCAGCGAACTCGAACAGCAATTCCCCGGTGTCCCGCAAGTGGCGGACGACATCGAGCAGTTCATGGAGGTGGCCCGTGCCGAACACTGGATCGTCCTCGCCTGAGTTGCCGCCTACCCCCGAGGTCGGCCTACCGCTGTGGCTGCTGGCCGAACTCACCTACCGCTGCCCGCTGCAGTGCCCTTACTGCTCCAACCCGCTGGACTTCGCCGCCCAGGGCCAGGAGCTGAGCACCGAACAGTGGTTCAAGGTCATGGCTGAAGCGCGGGAAATGGGTGCCGCACAAATCGGCTTTTCCGGCGGTGAACCACTGGTACGCCAGGACCTTGCCCAGCTGATAGCAGAGGCCCGCCGCCTGGGTTACTACACCAACCTGATCACCTCGGGCATTGGCCTGACCGAGGCACGCATCGCCGAATTCAAGAAGGCTGGCCTGGACCATATCCAGATCAGCTTCCAGGCCAGCGACGAGCAGGTGAACAACCTGCTGGCTGGCTCGAAAAAGGCCTTTGCACAGAAGCTGGAAATGGCCCGCGCGGTGAAAGCCCATGGCTACCCGATGGTGCTCAACTTCGTCACCCATCGGCACAACATCGACAAGATCGACCGCATCATCGAGTTGTGCATTGCCCTGGAGGCCGACTTTGTCGAACTCGCCACGTGCCAGTTCTATGGCTGGGCGCACCTCAACCGCCTGGGGCTGCTGCCAACCCGCGCGCAGCTCGAGCGGGCCGAACGTATCACCAACGAATACAGGGACAAGCTCAAGGCCGAGGGCAACCCGTGCAAGCTTATTTTCGTTACCCCTGACTACTACGAAGAGCGTCCCAAGGCCTGTATGAACGGCTGGGGCAACCTGTTCCTCACCATCACCCCGGACGGCACCGCATTGCCCTGCCACGGCGCCCGCCAGCTGCCCGTGCAGTTCCCGAATGTACGCGACCACGACTTGCACCATATCTGGTATGAATCGTTCGGTTTCAACCGCTTCCGTGGCTATGAGTGGATGCGCGAACCTTGCCGCTCCTGCGACGAAAAAGAAAAGGACTTCGGCGGCTGTCGCTGCCAGGCCTTCATGCTGACCGGCGATGCCAGCAACGCCGACCCGGTGTGCGCCAAGTCGACCGAGCACGGCATCATTCTCAAGGCCCGCGAGGAGGCTGAAACCGCCCAGCTCGCGATCGAACAGATGACCTTCCGCAATGATCGAAACTCCCGTGTCATCGCCCGCGGCTGAATTCAGCGCGGCCCAGGCAGTTGCCGCCGGCACCGACTTTGCCGAACTCAAGGTCAGTGCCGACGGGCTGTTCTGGAACGAATTCCGCCCGGCCGACGGTGCTTGCCGTATCTGGCACTGGTTGCACTACCAAGCTCGCTGCCTGACCCCGGACGGCTTCAGCGTGCGCAGTCGGGTCTACGAATATGGTGGCGGCAGCTTCTGCCTGGGCGGCGACGGGCTGGTGTTCGTCAACGAAAAGGACCAGCAGGTCTACACCCAGCCGCTGGACGATCTGTTACCACGTGCACTGACCCAGGATGCCAGCTGCCGCTATGGCGATGTGCAGTGGCACGACGGCCAGGTGCTGGCCGTCGAAGAGCGCCATGCCGAACAGGTAGAGCATCGCCTGGTCGCTCTGGGTAACAGCAGCCGCGAAGTCCTCGCCGAGGGCGCCGACTTCTACGCCTCGCCTGCTGTCAGCGCCGATGGCCAGCGCCTGGCGTGGATCGAATGGGACCGCCCGGCACAGCCCTGGACCGTCACCCGGCTGATGTGCCGCGCGCGCGATGCCAGCGGCCACTGGGGGCCGGCGCAATGTGTAGCCGCCGCAGAAGAATCGTTGCAACAACCACGCTTCGATGCCCAAGGTCGGCTCTACTGCCTTTCCGACCGCAAGGGCTTCTGGCAACCCTGGGGTGAGGTCGATGGCCAATGGCAAGCGTTGCCTGCCGCATCAGCGGACCATGCTGCTGCGCCTTGGCAATTGGGGACCTGCACCTGGTTGCCACTGAGCCCGCAAAGCTACCTGGCCAGTTGGTTCGAAGACGGCTTCGGGCAATTGGGGCTGCGTGGTGAAGATGGCCGTATGGAGCGTTTTGCCAGTGCCTACACACGCTTTCGCAGCCTGACCATGGACAGCGAACACCTGTATGCCATTGCCGCGTCGCCCATCAGCCCACCGGCAGTCATTGCCATTGACCGCAACAACCACGAAGTACGCGTGCTGGCCGGCGGTGCCGAAGTGCTGCCGGCAGGGAATATCAGCCTGCCGCAGCCGATCCACTACAACAGTGACGGCGAGCAGGCCCATGGTTTCTTCTACCCCCCAGCGCAGTCGCAAGGCGCCGCACCGCTGGTGGTATTCATCCACGGCGGGCCAACCTCAGCCTGCTATCCCGTGCTCGACCCGCGCATTCAGTATTGGACCCAGCGCGGCTTTGCCGTGGCCGACCTCAACTACCGGGGCAGCACCGGCTATGGCCGGGAATACCGCCAGGCACTGCATCAGCGCTGGGGCGAAAGCGATGTGGCCGATGCCTGCGCGGTGGTCGAATACCTGGCGGCTCAGGGCTTGGTCGACAAACGCAAGGCGTTCATCCGCGGCGGCAGCGCCGGGGGCTACACCACCCTGTGCGCCTTGGCGTTTCAAGACGTGTTCCGCGCCGGCGCCAGCCTGTACGGGGTCAGTGACCCGGTAGCCCTGGCCCGTGCCACCCACAAGTTCGAAGGCGATTACCTGGACTGGCTGATCGGCGACCCGCAGCGGGACGTTGAACGCTATCGCCAGCGCACGCCGCTGCTGCATGCAGAGCGAATCAAGGTACCGGTGATTTTCTTCCAGGGTGAGCTGGATGCGGTGGTGGTGCCGGAGCAGACACGCTCCATGTTGGCGGCGTTGCAGGCCAACGGGATCGACGCTGAAGGGCATTTTTATGCGGAGGAGCGGCATGGGTTCCGCAAGGCGGAGAACCTGGCGCATGCCTTGGAAGAAGAGTGGAAATTCTATTGCCGGGTGTTGGTGCAGTAGTTACAGACGCCCCTGCAGGAGCAACCTTTTGCTGCTCCTGCAGGGGCGGGCTCAGCCTGTGTCACCGCTTGGCGATGATGTACACCGCATGCACGATCCCCGGAATGTACCCCAGCAGGGTCAGCAGGATATTCAGCCAGAACGCCCCGCCAAACCCGACCTGAAGGAACACCCCCAGCGGCGGCAGGATAATGGCGATGATAATGCGGATAAAGTCCATGCGAGGTTCTCCTGAAGGGTTACATCAAAGACTAGCTGCCAGCCGAAGAGGTTCCACAGGCAAAAAAAACGCCCCGGGCCGAATGAAACAGGCCAGGGGCGATGCGCAGGAACGCCAGACGGTTCGTTGAATTCTTTGGCAGGCCGCTACGCCGGCACTTCGCGGCGGGCCTGCTGCTGGGCATGCAGGCGGGCGAAAGCGCGCGCCAGGCGCAGCAGCATTTCGTCGATGTTGCCTTTGCTCACAGTCAGCGCCGGAGAAAAGCGCACCACATCCGTTTGCGGCGCGTTGAGCAGCAGGCCCTCGTGCAGGGCCGCAGCCACCAGCTCGCGGGCCAGGTTGTCTTTCAGTTGCAGGGCCCATAGCAGCCCGTGACCGCGCACTTCACCCTGACCATAGCGCCCGGTCAGGCGGCTCAGGCCTTCACGCAGGTGACGACCGTTGTCCTGAACCTGGGCCAGAAAGCCAGGTTCCAGCACGCTGTCCAGCACCGCCAGGCCGGCGGCGCACATCAGCGCGTTGCCATGGTGGCTGCCGTCCAGCTCACCAGGCTCGGCGCAGCATGCCTTGCCCCTGGCCAGCAAGGCGGCCAATGGCACGCCGCCCCCCAGGCCCTTGCCCAAGGTGATGATGTCGGCGCGCACGCCATAGAGCTCCTCGGCCAGCAGCGCACCACAGCGACCAATACCGGTCTGCACCTCATCAAGGATCAGCAGGATGCCCAGTTCGCGGCAGAGCGTTTCCACGCCCTTGAGGTATTCCTGAGTAGCGGGAATAACGCCCGCCTCACCCTGTATCGGCTCGAGCATGATCGCCACGGTGCGTGAATCCACCTCGGCGTGCAGCGCCGCCAGGTCGTTGAACGGCACCTTGCTGAAACCCGGCAGGCCAGGTTCGCAGCGATTGCATGGTAACGGGTCGGATGCGGACAGCGCGCCCAGGCTACGGCCATGGCAGGCTTGGCTGGCAGTAATGATGTGATAGGCGCCATTGCGGTGCAGCTGGCCCCACTTACGCGCCAGCTTGATCGCCCCTTCACAGGCCTCTGCACCGCTGTTGAGCAGGTAGGCCTGGTCACTGCCGGTACTCTGACACAGCCGATTGACCAGCCCCAGCAGGCCACGGTTGTGAAAGCCCGAGCCCGGGTTGATCAACGCCTGAGCCTGGGCTCCCAACGCTTTGACCAGCACGCTGGGGCTGTGGCCCAAGCTGTTGACCGCGCCGCCTTGGGTGAAGTCCAGGTAGGCATGCCCTTCGTTGTCCCACAACCAGGAGCCCTGGCCACGCACGAATACCTGCGCCGCACGTTCGGCGCCGGGCATCAGGCGATCAGGCGACAGCTCGGATGCTTGCGGCACGATCACCGGCGCACGCTTGGGCTCGGCGGCGGCGGCAGAAGCCGAGCGGCGCAGGTTGAACAGGTTCATCAGGGCTCCAACCAATCACGGTAAAGGGCAGCCACGGTGCGGTCTTGATGCCGGCACTCGATATTTTGCCTTGCCTATCAAAAGTGTTTTTCATCCATGGTAACAATCGACCGAATCATCGCTGTAACCCTTTGGAATACGGCGATAGACTAGGCTTCAACAGGGTTTTCGACCATTTCGTTTTTCCAGCATTTTCGATAAGTATTACTTATGGATTTCCGCCAACTGCGTTATTTCGTCGCGGTGTACGAAGAAGGCCACGTAGGCCGTGCCGCCGAACGCCTGTCGCTGTCACAGCCGGCGCTTTCCCAGCAGATCCGCCAATTGGAGCACAGCCTCGACCTGAGCCTGTTCGAGCGCAGCAACAAACGCTTGCTGCCGACCTTGGCCGCCCACACCTTGTACAACCATGCCCTGCCGTTGCTCGACGGCCTGCAGCGTGCCCACGAGGCTATGCGCAACTTCAAGGGCCAGTCGCTGCGCACCTTGGCTATCGGTGTATTGCAGACCGTGCGGCCAAGCCTGATACCGCAGCTGCTTGAACGGCTGCGCAAGGCTCAACCCCACCTGGTCGTGCAGATTTACGAGTTGTCGGGGTTGGAGATCGAACGGCGCCTGCTCAACGGCAGCCTGGACATCGGCATCAGCTACTTGCCGCCGCGCCAGCCAGGTCTGCATGGCCTGCTGTTGTACGAAGATGAGCTGCAACTGGTCATACCCGATACCCACCCGCTGAAGGACTTCAAGAAGGTGTCCATCCGCCAGGCCGCCGAGTTGCCCATGCTGATGCTGGGCGAGGAGTTCCAGATCCGCCAGATCTGGCAGGCGCAGTTGGCCAGCCAGGGCCGACGGCCGCAGGTGCAGGCAGAGATGAACAATATGGCAGGGATTCTCGATAGCCTCGCGCACACGGCGCTGGCTACCATTCTGCCGGGACGCGCCAAGGAGGCCGCCGAAGATGATCAGGGGCTGCTGTGGAAGCCGCTCAGCGAGCCGCGCGTACCGTTGAAGGTTGGTCTGGTCTTCCGCGATGCCCAGCGCCAGCAGGCGTCCGTAGAGCTGCTGCGCACATTGCTGGAGGAAGAGACGGACGCTCGTCTGTTGGGGGCATCACCGCTGGATGTGCTGGCCTGAAAAACACGCACGCAAAGAAAACCCCGCCGAAGCGGGGTTTCCCAGACTGTTTCCCTGTGACATCCGTATCGCCCCGCCATCCTGGCAGGTGTTCCTTCGTCGTCGTCCTTGATCTGTCCTTTGCGCTTCCTGCGCAACGTCCATGTGGTAAAGATTAACCGTGGATCCAATCTTAGAACAGTGGTGAAAAGTCACCACGTCGTGTAGGAAAAAGCTTACACGGGGATTCATACCCAGATATCTGGGGAATCGGGGCCACTGGGTAGCCCTCAATATCAGAACTGCTCGGCATCCAGCAGGTAAAGCGACTCACTCCCCGCCTTCACCGAAGCCACCAGCGAATCCACCCGTGGCAGCAACCGTGCAAAATAGAACCGCGCCGTACCCAGCTTGCCCGAATAGAACGCCGCATCCCCATCGCCCGCCTGCGCCGCCCGCGCCATCAGTGCCCACATATAGCCATAGGCAACATAGCCGAAGGCATGCAGGTACTCGACCGAAGCCGCGCCAATTTCATTCGGGTTGCCCTTGGCCTGCTGCAATACCCACTCGGTCAACCCATCGAGCTGATCGAGCGAAGCACGCAATGGCTTGGTGAATTCGTCCAGTTCGCTGCCTGCATGAGTAATGAACTGGCGAATCTCATCAGAGAACAGCTTGTAGTATGCCCCGCCGCTGGCCACCACTTTACGGCCCATCAGGTCGAGGGCCTGGATGCCATTGGTCCCCTCGTAGATTTGGGTAATGCGCACATCGCGCACCAACTGCTCCTGCCCCCACTCACGAATGTAACCATGCCCGCCAAATACCTGCTGGCCATGCACTGCGCACTCCAGACCCAGGTCGGTGAGGAAGGCCTTGGCCACCGGCGTCAGCAGTGCCACCAGCTCTTCGCTGCGTTTGCGCACGCTGGCGTCTTCGCTGTACTTGGCACTGTCCAGTTGCATGGCCACGTAAGTGGAGAACGCGCGGCCACCTTCGATCAGTGCCTTCATGGTCAACAGCATGCGACGCACGTCCGGGTGGACGATGATCGGATCGGCAGCCTTGTCCTTGGCTTGCGGGCCAGTCGGGGCACGGCTCTGCAGGCGATCGCGGGCGTACTCCACGGCGTTCTGATAGGAGCGCTCGGCTGACGCCAGGCCTTGAATGCCGACACCCAGGCGCTCGTAGTTCATCATGGTGAACATGGCCGCCAGGCCCTTGTTCGGCTCACCGACGATATAGCCGACTGCTTCGTCGAAGTTCATCACACAAGTAGCCGAGGCCTGGATGCCCATTTTGTGCTCGATCGAGCCGCAAGTGGCCGGGTTCCGCGCACCGAGGCTACCGTCTTCATTGACCAGGAACTTTGGCACCAGGAACAGCGAAATACCTTTCGGCCCCGCCGGTGCATCCGGCAACTTGGCCAGCACCAGATGGATGATGTTCTCGGTCAGGTCGTGTTCGCCACCGGTGATGAAGATCTTGGTGCCGCTGACCTTGTAGCTACCGTCAGCCTGGGGCTCGGCCTTGGTGCGGATGATGCCCAGGTCGGTGCCGGCATGCGGCTCGGTCAGGCACATGGAGCCGGCCCAAACGCCGGCATACATGTTCGGAAGGTATTTTTCCTTCAAGGCCTCGCTGGCGTGGGCGTTGATCGACAGACAGGCGCCAGCGGTCAGCATCGGGTACAGGCCGAAGGCCAGGCTGGACGCGTTGACCATTTCCTCGACCTGGGCCGAGATGGCCTTGGGCATACCCATGCCGCCGAACAGCGGGTCACCGCCCACGCCCACCCAGCCGCCTTCGGCGTAGGTGTTGTAGGCCTCGATGAAACCGGCTGGGGTGCGTACTACGCCGTTGTCCCAGTGGCAGCCCTCTTCGTCGGCAGCGCGGCTGAGCGGCGCAATGGTCTTGGCGGTAACCTTGCCGGCTTCTTCCAGCACGGCCATGGCCGTGTCGGCATCGACGACCTCCGCCAGCCCGGGCAACTGCGTCCACTGCTCGGCCACGTTGAAGACTTCATTCAGTACGAAGCGCATGTCGCGCAGGGGCGCTTTATAGTCAGCCATGACAACCTCTCGCTAGTCGGGTCGGGGCGGTCTCGGGGAACCGCGACACTGGGGTTACTGGCAGTGTAACCGAACAACTTTTGCGAGACATAGGGTCATCAATCGACTATATAGTTTCGCACGGTCACGCTGTACGCACTGCCCCACGCGGCGATTGTCGCCCATGCACCATGACACAATTGCGCCCCGCACCTTTGGCGCTGTAAAGCGCCTGGTCGGCGGATTTCAGCACCGCCTCGGGGTTGCGATGATCCGCCTGGCGCTCGGCCACGCCGATACTGATGGTGACCGAAACCGTGCCGCCGCCGCTGCCAGCGCGGCGCTGGCGCCCGGCGGTATCGTCCTGCGGGCGGTTGTGCTGGTCGCGCAGGTGCATCACGTAATTAGCGATTACTTCACGCACGGCCTCCACATGCGGCACGCACTCCTCGGCGGTCTTGCCGGCGAACACCAAAGCGAACTCTTCCCCACCATAACGGTAAGCGCGACCACCGCCGGTGACCTTGGACAAGCGGCTGGCGACCAACCGCAACACCTGGTCACCGACATCGTGGCCGTGGGTGTCGTTGAATTTCTTGAAATGGTCGACATCGGTCATGGCGATGACATAGTTGCGCCCCAAGCGCTGCATGCGCTCGTTCAGCGCACGGCGCCCCGGCAGGCCAGTCAGCTCGTCACGGAAAGCCATCTGATAAGCCTCGTGCGCCACTGCTGCGGCGATCATCAGCATTACCTGGCTGCACATGATGTTCAGGGTAAACGGCAGGATGAAGGTTTGCGGCAGCATCCAGAAAATGCCCAGCAGGCCGATCAACTGCGCGGCGTGCAGCGGCCGGGGTGCACGCAGGTACTGCACCACCAGCAGAATGAATACACCAAGGAACAGTGGGTAGACCATCTGGATCAGGCTCATCCAGTGACCATGCAAAGCCGGCCAGCGGATCTCCGCCAACCAGGTCAGCAACGCCTCGGGGTAGCTTTGCTGGAGGGCGACCGCCACGCTGCCTACGGCAAACAACACAGCACCGCGGGCGACCAGGTCCTGCAGCAGGTGCGTACGCTCCTGCCAGGCGCCATACAGCCCGAACAGCGCCGGCAGCAGCAGGCAGACCAGGTGGAAGATCACCGCTGCGTCCTCACGCACGCGGCCATGGTCACGATAGAAGTCGGTCTGGGTATCGAGCAGGAAGTAGGCGATGTACACCGTCAGCATCAGAAACAGCTCACGCTGGCGGCGGTAGACCGCGCAGTAAGCGCCGCCCAGCAGTAGAACCAAGGTAGGCAGGACATTGAACAGCGATGTGAAAAAGACGCTGAGGTCTCTCACATAGGCTGCGGCGAGCCCTGCCAGCAACAAGAACAGCGACGGCAGGAAGTGGCTTGCGCGAACAGCGTTAAGACGAAACAAGGGTAATCTCCAACCCGGCAGATCAATAATGGCATTGTGCCCTCACTTCATCGGCAGTGCACTGGAACAGTTGAATTTGCGGTTGGATTTACCAGCTTCCGGTCTCCTGCAAGGGGCCGCGCTGAACCCGAAGACGTAAAAAACCCGCCTACCGGTCAGGGCAGGCGGGTTTTGGGTACAGCGCCAGTATCAGTACGACAGGCCGAAATGCTCTTCGTCCATCGCCATCAGGTTGTTGGCACCCGACAACATGGTCGCCACGTGGGTACGGGTACGCGGCAGAATACGCTGGAAGTAGAAGCGGGCAGTCTGCAACTTGGCGGTATAGAACGCCTCTTCGCTGGTGCCAGCTGCCAGTTTCTCAGCGGCCAGGCGGGCGATGTCGGCCCAGAAGTAGGCCAGGCAAGCATAGCCGGAGTACATCAGGTAATCGACCGAAGCCGCACCCACTTCTTCACGGTCCTTCATGGCAGCCATGCCCACTTTCATGGTCAGCTCGCCCCACTCCTTGTTGATGGCCGCCAGCGGTTCGACGAACTCCTTGACCGCTTCGTTACCTTCCTGCGCCTGGCAGAACTTGTGCACGATCTTGGTGAAGCCCTTCAGGGCTTCGCCCTGAGTCATAAGCACTTTACGACCGAGCAAGTCGAGGGCCTGAATTCCGGTAGTGCCTTCGTACAGCATGGAGATGCGGCTGTCGCGCACGTTCTGCTCCATGCCCCATTCGGCGATGAAGCCATGGCCACCGTAGATCTGCACGCCGTGGTTGGCGGCTTCGAAACCGACTTCGGTCATGAATGCCTTGGCGATCGGGGTCAGGAACGCCAGCAGGGCATCGGCCTTCTTGCGCTCTTCTTCGTCCTGGCTGTACTTGACGATGTCCACCTGCTTGGCGGTGAAGTACACCATCGCGCGGTTGCCTTCGGCGAAGGCCTTCATGGTCAGCAGCATGCGACGCACGTCCGGGTGGACGATGATCGGGTCGGCAGCCTTGTCCGGCGCTTTCGGGCCAGTCAGGGAACGCATTTGCAGGCGCTCACGGGCGTACTTCAGGCCACCCTGGAACGCCACTTCGGCGTGGGCCAGGCCTTGCAGTGCGGTCCCCAGGCGAGCAGTGTTCATGAAGGTGAACATGCAGTTCAGGCCTTTGTTGGCCGGGCCGATCAGGTAGCCGGTGGCAGCATCGAAGTTCATGACGCAGGTAGCGTTACCGTGGATGCCCATCTTGTGTTCGATCGAGCCGCAGCTAACGCCGTTGCGCTCACCCACGCCACCCTCGGCGTTGGGCAGGAACTTCGGCACGATAAACAGCGAAATACCCTTGGTACCGGCCGGTGCGTCCGGCAGGCGGGCCAGAACGATATGGACGATGTTGTCGGCCATGTCGTGTTCGCCGGCCGAAATGAAGATTTTTGTGCCCGACACCTTGTAGCTGCCGTCGGCCTGTGGCTCGGCCTTGGTGCGCAGCATGCCCAGGTCGGTGCCGCAGTGCGGTTCGGTCAGGCACATGGTGCCGGTCCACTCGCCGGACACCAGCTTGGTCAGGTAGGTGTGCTGCTGCTCGGCAGTGCCATGCGCAGAAATAGTGTTCATCGCGCCATGCGACAGGCCTGGGTACATGCCCCACGACCAGTTCGAACCACCGACCATTTCACTCAGGGCCAGGCCCAGCGACTCTGGCAGGCCTTGGCCGCCGTGCTCGACGTCATGTGCCAGGCTAGGCCAGCCGCCTTCGACGAACTGCTGGTAGGCTTCCTTGAAGCCGGTTGGGGTTTTCACCCCCGATTCGCTCCAGGTGCAGCCTTCCTGGTCACCCACGCGGTTCAGCGGCGACAACACCTGCTCACAGAACTTCGCGCCTTCTTCAAGGATCGCGTCGACCATGTCGGGCGTGGCGTCCTGGCAACCCGGCAGGCTCTGATAGTGCGCCTCATAGCCAAGCAGCTCGTCGCGAACGAAGCGGATATCACGCAAGGGGGCTTTGTAGTCAGGCATTGCGATGAACCTCTAGGTGAGTTCTGTGGGGTGACCCGCGCTTGGCGGAAGCCGATCAAACAGTTGTTTGAAACTTACGTTTAGCTCAGCTTTCTGTCAAGGATGGACTATGGTGCCATTTCCGCCACGAAAAATGGCAAATACGCCAACGCTCGGCAAAACACCTGTAGGAGCGGGCTCGCCCGCGAATGCTTCCAACCAAACCAAACTGTTGTCTGATCGGACGC
>NZ_JBICJS010000027.1:0-162989 GCF_043103305.1 Pseudomonas sp. YQ_5
CAGGCGACGCACCTCTACCGCCATACAGGCGGCGCTCGATCTCCCAGGCGCCAAACAGGTTGTGGCAAGCCCCTGCTGGCCCTGACCCGATCCCCTCGCCGACCACCCAACCCGCCATTCAACGCACTGCGCGAATGGCGGCCAAAAAAGTGTCGGCATCATGAATGACCGCTTCGCGAGTCAACGCCTGGGCGGTGCACGGCAGGGGCGCGGAAGAGAAGAGAGCCGAAGATCACCCCGGTCGCTCAGTACGGGGCGATGGCGATTGCGTAGGGTGCAGTGCAGGTTTCGATTCGGCTAGGATGCTTGTTGATGCTGAAATTGAACCCACACAACAAGCACGGCCCGAGAGCACCCATGAACCGCAACGAACTGCGCAAAGCCGATATCAACCTGATGGTGGTGTTCGAAGCGCTGATGCAGGAACGCAACCTCACCCGCGCCGCGGAGAAGCTGTTCGTCGCCCAGCCCACGGTCAGCGCGGCGCTGGCCAGGTTGCGTACGATGTTCAACGACCCGTTGCTGGTTCGTGTGGGTAACCGCATGGAGCCCTCGGCCAGGGCCGAAGAGGTGATCAAGTACCTCACGCCAGCCTTGGATGCGATGTCCGTGGCCCTCAGCATGACCCATGATTTCGACCCGCTGACCAGCAAGATGACCTTCCGCATTGGCTTGTCCGATGATGTCGAGTCGGGCCTGTTGCCGCCGCTGTTGCGGGCGTTGCGGGTGGAGGCGCCAAACGTGGTGGTGGTCGTGCAGCATGTGGACTACTGGCGCATTCCGGACCTGCTGGCGGCGGGCGACGTGACGGTGGGTATCAGCCAGACCAAGGGCCTGCCCGCCAATGCCAAACGCAAGGTGCTACGCACCATGCAGGCCAGGGTAGTGCGGGCCGACAAGTCCACCACGCCGCTTTCACTGGATGAGTTTTGCCAACGCCCGCATGTCCAGGTTTCGCCGACCGCCAACACCCAGGGTGTGGTCGACGACTGGTTGAAAGACATCGGCCGTGAACGCAAGGTGGTCTTGTCGGTGCCACAGTTCAGTTCGTTGCCGGCGATTCTGGCCGGTACCGACCTGCTGGCCTGCTGCCCGGACTATGCCGCACAGGGTATGGAACGCTGGGGCAACCTGCAGGCCGAGACGCTGCCGTTCGAGACTGCTGCACTGGAGCTGGCCATGGTCTGGTTGAGCACCACTGACAGCGACCCGGCCGAGCGTTGGCTGCGTAGTCGCCTGGAGCACTACATGGGCGGACTACGGGAAGCGGTCACGGGATGATGTCGGTCTCCAGGCTCAGCAGGTCCTGCACCGTCTGCCGCCGGCGGATCATCCGCAACACCCCGCCCTCGATCAGAAACTCCGGCAGCAGCGGCCGGCTGTTGTAGTTCGACGACATCGACGCGCCATAGGCGCCGGCATCGTGAATCACCAGCAGGTCGCCCACCTGTGCCTGAGGTAGGTCCTGCGGGGTCAGTTCCTGGTCATTCTGAGTGAACACGTCACCCGATTCACACAACGGCCCGGCCACCACAGTCGGTTGCCGTGGGCGGTCCACCGGCTGGCCGTTGGCATCAAGCAGGGTCATGCCGTGGTAGGCGCCGTACATCGCCGGGCGCATCAGGTCGTTGAAGCCGGCGTCGATCATGACGAAGGTATTGCGGCCCACTTGCTTGACGGCGCGCACTTCGGCCACGAGGTAGCCCGACTCGGCCACCAGGAAACGCCCTGGCTCGATTTCCATGCGCACGGGGTGGCCAAGCATCGCTTCGACTTCCTTGCGCGCTACCGCCCAGGTCTGCGCATAGCGCTGCAGGTCGACCGGTTTGTCGGTGCTGCGGTAAGGGGTGGAAAGCCCGCCGCCAATGGAGAACGCCTCGATGTCCACGCCCAGGCGGCCGATCAGTTCGATCATCGAGCGGGCCACCTGTTCCAGGTGCTGGTAGTCCACCCCGGAGCCAATATGCATGTGCACGCCCACCAGGTGCAGGCCATAGGCCTTGATGCACGCCAGCGCCTCGTCCAGCTCTTCATGCCAGATGCCGTGCTTGCTGTTTTCGCCGCCGGTGTTGGTCTTGCGGCTGTGGCCATGGCCGAAGCCCGGGTTGATGCGGATCCACACGCGGTGGCCGGGCGAGCGTTCACCCAGTTGGCGCAGCATGTCGATGGAGCCTGCGTTGACTTCGATCTTCGAGGCCACCACTCGCTCCAGGGTGGGGCGGTCCAGTGCGTCACAGGTCAGCACCACGCCGGCAGGGTCACCGTCAACGCTCGCGCCGGCGGCGAAGGCCCGCTCCATCTCACCCAGCGACACTGCATCCAGCACCAGACCATGGGCGCGCATCAGGCGCAGCACATGCACGTTCGGGTTGGCTTTCTGGGCGAAACGTACAGTGTCGAATACGCTCAGTTGCTCGACACGATCGGCGATGGTGCGGGTGTCGTATGCCCATAGCGGCGAGCCGTGCTGGCGAACCGCCTCGGCCAGGAGGGTGAAGGGTGCGGTCATGGTGGCGTTACTCGTATAAGGAAGGCCACGAGGATGCGCCAAAGGGTGAATTCAGAAAAATAGCTATTCTTCTGCCAGCTATTCATATCTGATATACCAATTGTCGACTCTCCGGGTATTGCCGTGAAACTGTCCGTTCGCCACATCGAAGTGTTCCGCGCCATTATGGCGGCCGGTAGCGTCACAGGGGCGGCGCGCCTGTTGTTCACCTCGCAGCCCACCGTCAGCCGCGAACTGGCGCGGCTGGAGCAGGTGACTGGCCTGAACCTGTTCGAACGTGAGGGAGGGCGTCTGGTGGCCACAGCCCAGGCGTTGCTGCTGATCGAGGAGGTCGAGCGCGCCTACGTCGGGCTGGAGCGGATCGATCGCTTTGCCCAGGCCATCCGCAACTTCGAGCAGGGCCGGCTGGCCATCACCTGCCTGCCGCTGTTCTCGCAAACCTTGTTGCCCAAGGCTTGCCAGCGCTTTCACCAGCAGCACAGCGGCGTGAGCGTGAGCATTCTGGCGCAGGAGTCGCCTTTGCTGGAGGAGTCACTGGTTGCCCAGCAGCATGACCTTGGCCTGACTGAAGTCGAACAGATACCACGTGGCGCGTATGGTGAATTGCTGTTCAGTGCCAACATGGTGTGCGTGTTGCCCGAGCATCACCCGCTGCAAGTGAAGGCTGAACTGGAGCTGAGTGATTTCCATGAGGTCGATTTCATCAACCTGGCCAGTCTGGATACCTACCGCCAGCGTCTGGATCAGCACTTTCGTGCGGCCGGGGTCAACCGCCGCACGGTGATCGAAACCACCAGTGCAGCTTCGGTGTGCGCCATGGTCAGGCAAGGCCTGGGGGTGGCGATCATCAACCCGCTGAGCGGGCTGGAGGCGGCGCAAGGCGGGTTGCCGATCCGCCGGTTACGGGTGTCGGTGCCGTATCAGGTGATGCTGATACGCCCGGATCATCGGCCGGCATCGGCAGCGGTGGAGCCGTTTTGCGAGGCGTTGCGGGTGCAGGCGCAAGAAATGCAGGCAGCATTGGGCTAGGGCTTTGCGGGGCACTCAGATTCCATGCCATCCCCGCAGTGCCTGCTTCGCGGGTAAACCCGCTCCTACAGCTCGCAGACCAAGGTTCCAGTACCGGCCAGGATGTTTTCAAGGGTTTCCTTCACTTCATCCATGTCACTCAACTCGCTGGTCAGGTTGATCTCCAGCACTTCATCCCCCTTCAGCGCGTCCCGGTCACCGGCCGCCACTTCAATCAGCAGGCGCTTGGCGCTCAGGGTCACTTTAAGACCATCCAGCGTCGACGGCTCATCATCCAGGGTCAGGTCGACGGTGTCCTCGTCCGGGTAGCGGGTAAGCAGGAACATCTGACCTTTGTCGCTGTGGCAACACAGGGTCGCCATGTTGTCTTCCTCGTCATCGCAAGGGGTGGCGAACAGCAGGGCGGTGTTGATTTGCATGAGCAGGCTCGAATCAAAGGAAACGGAAGGGGATTCTGACAGTCTTGCGTACAGGCATAAACGTAAAGTTACCCCCCCTTGACCGAAATTGTCGCAGCGCTGCAAGCGTAGATGACCGATCAGTCGTTAAGCTTCGGCGAGCCCTGGGCGTGCCTGCGCACGTTCAACGTCTGGTTTTTTACCGTCCGCCATGCCACGGGTTGGCTATCGTTGATCCGTACACGGCGCACGCAGCGACGCTTCAATTATTACAAAGCCCAAGCGGAGTACCACAGATGGCGTTCTTCACCGCAGCCAGCAAAGCCGACTTCCAGCATCAACTGCAAGCGGCCCTGGCGCAGCACATCAGCGAGCAGTCCCTGCCACAAGTGGCGCTGTTCGCCGAGCAGTTCTTCGGCATCATCTCTCTGGACGAACTCACCCAACGCAGGCTTTCCGACCTGGCCGGCTGCACCCTGTCAGCCTGGCGCATCATCGAGCGTTTCGACCCCGAATATCCGCAAGTACGGGTGTACAACCCTGATTACGAACGCAATGGCTGGCAGTCGACCCATACCGTGGTCGAAGTGCTGCATCACGACCTGCCGTTCCTGGTCGATTCGGTGCGCACCGAGCTCAACCGCCGTGGCTACAGCATCCACACCCTGCAAACCACCGTGCTCAGCGTGCGCCGTGGCGCCAAAGGCGAGCTGTTGGAACTGCTGCCCAAGGGTACCCAGGGCGAGGGCGTGTGCTACGAGTCACTGATGTATCTGGAGATCGACCGCTGCGCCAATGCCGCCGAGCTGACAGTGCTGACCCGCGAAATCGAGCAGGTGCTGGCCGAGGTACGGGTGGTGGTGGCCGACTTCGAACCGATGAAGGCCAAACTGCGTGACGTGGTGGCGCAGGTGGAACAGACCGCCTTTGGCCCTGCCCAAAACGAAAAGAGCGAAGTCAAGGCCTTCCTCGAGTGGCTGCTGGATAACCACTTCACCTTCCTGGGCTATGAAGAATTCACCGTCAAGGGCGACGCCGATGGCGGCCAGATGGTCTACGACGAGCAGTCGTTCCTCGGCTTGCCACGCCGCCTGCGCGTGGGCCTGACCGCAGAAGAGCTGCGCATCGAAGACTACGCTGTGGCCTACCTCAACGAGCCGCTGCTGCTGTCGTTCGCCAAGGCCGCGCTGCCCAGCCGCGTGCACCGCCCGGCCTATCCGGACTACGTGTCGATCCGTCAGCTGGACGCCGACGGCAAGGTCATCAAGGAGCACCGCTTCATGGGGCTGTACACCTCGTCGGTGTATGGCGAAAGCGTGCATGCCATTCCGTACATTCGCGTGAAGGTGGCCGAAGTCGAGCGCCGTTCGGGCTTCGATCCCAAGGCTCACCTGGGCAAGGAACTGGCCCAGGTGCTGGAAGTGCTGCCGCGTGACGACCTGTTCCAGACGCCGATCGACGAGCTGTTCAGCACGGTCATGGCAATCGTGCAAATCCAGGAGCGCAACAAGATCCGCGTGTTCCTGCGCAAAGACCCGTACGGCCGCTTCTGCTACTGCCTGGCCTACGTCCCGCGGGAAATCTACTCCACCGAAGTGCGGCAGAAGATCCAGCAGGTGCTGATGGAGCGCCTGAAGGCCAGCGACTGCGAGTTCTGGACCTTCTTCTCCGAATCGGTTCTGGCCCGTGTGCAACTGATTCTGCGGGTCGACCCCAAGAACCGCATCGACATCGACCCGCAGCAGCTGGAGCGCGAAGTCATCCAGGCCTGCCGCTCGTGGCATGACGATTACTCGGCACTGGTGGTGGAGAACTTCGGCGAAGCCCAGGGCACCAACATCCTCGCCGATTTCCCCAAAGGCTTCCCGGCCGGGTACCGCGAGCGCTTCGCCGCGCACTCGGCGGTAGTCGACCTGCAGCATGTGCTGAGCCTGTCGGAAAGCAAGCCGCTGGCAATGAGCTTCTATCAGCCGTTGACCCAGGTTGGCGAGCGCACCCTGCACTGCAAGCTGTACCACGCCGACACCCCGCTGGCGCTGTCCGATGTGCTGCCGATTCTGGAAAACCTTGGCCTGCGTGTGCTCGGCGAGTTCCCGTATCGCCTGCGCCATGCCAATGGCCGCGAATACTGGATCCACGACTTCGCCTTTACCTACAGCGAAGGCCTGAGCCTGGACATCCAGCAGCTCAACGACACCCTGCAGGACGCCTTCATCCACATCGTCCGTGGTGACGCCGAGAACGACGCTTTCAACCGCCTGGTACTGACTGCCGGCCTGCCATGGCGCGACGTGGCATTGCTGCGCGCTTACGCCCGTTACCTGAAGCAGATTCGCCTGGGCTTTGACCTGGGTTACATCGCCAGCACCCTGAACAACCACACCGATATCGCTCGCGAGCTCACCCGGTTGTTCAAGACCCGCTTCTACCTGGCGCGCAAGCTCACCCAGGACGACCTTGACGACAAGCAGCAGCGCCTGGAGCAGGCCATTCTGGCTGCGCTGGACGACGTGCAGGTGCTCAACGAAGACCGCATCCTGCGGCGCTATCTGGACCTGATCAAGGCCACCCTGCGTACCAACTTCTACCAGCCAGACGCAAACGGCCAGAACAAGTCGTACTTCAGCTTCAAGTTCAACCCCAAGCTGATCCCCGAACTGCCCAAACCGGTGCCAAAGTTCGAGATATTCGTCTATTCGCCACGCGTCGAGGGCGTGCACCTGCGCTTTGGCAATGTCGCCCGTGGCGGCTTGCGCTGGTCCGACCGCGAAGAAGACTTCCGCACCGAAGTGCTGGGCCTGGTCAAAGCCCAGCAAGTGAAAAACTCGGTCATCGTGCCGGTCGGCGCCAAGGGCGGCTTCCTGCCGCGCCGTCTGCCGATTGGCGGCAGCCGTGACGAGATTGCTGCCGAAGGCGTGGCGTGCTACCGCATCTTCATTTCCGGCCTGCTCGACATCACCGACAACCTCAAGGACGGTGGCGTGGTGCCGCCGGCCAACGTGGTACGTCATGACGATGACGACCCGTACCTGGTGGTAGCGGCGGACAAAGGTACTGCGACCTTCTCCGACATCGCCAACGGCATCGCGATCGACTACGGTTTCTGGCTGGGCGATGCTTTTGCTTCCGGCGGCTCGGCCGGTTACGACCACAAGAAGATGGGCATTACCGCGCGCGGTGCCTGGGTGGGCGTGCAGCGCCACTTCCGCGAGCGCGGCATTAACGTGCAGGAAGACCCGATCACCGTCATTGGTGTGGGCGATATGGCCGGCGACGTGTTCGGCAATGGCCTGCTGATGTCCGACAAGCTGCAACTGGTGGCAGCGTTCAACCATCTGCATATCTTCATCGACCCCAACCCGGAGCCCGCTTCCAGCTTCGCTGAACGCAAGCGCCTGTTCGACCTGCCGCGCTCGGCCTGGAGCGACTACGACACCAGCATCATGTCCGAAGGCGGCGGGATCTTCCCGCGCAGTGCCAAGAGCATCGCCATCAGTGCGCAGATGAAGGAACGCTTCGCCATCGAACCCGACCGACTGACCCCGACCGAGCTGCTTAACGCGCTGCTCAAGGCCCCGGTGGACTTGCTGTGGAACGGCGGTATCGGTACCTACGTGAAGGCCAGCACTGAAAGCCACGCCGATGTCGGCGACAAGGCCAACGATGCGCTGCGGGTCAACGGTAACGAACTGCGCTGCAAGGTAGTGGGCGAGGGTGGCAACCTGGGCATGACCCAGCTCGGCCGCGTCGAGTTCGGCCTGAACGGCGGCGCCACCAACACCGACTTCATCGACAACGCCGGCGGCGTGGACTGCTCCGACCACGAGGTCAACATCAAGATCCTGCTCAACGAAGTGGTGCAGGGTGGCGACATGACCGAGAAGCAGCGCAACCAGCTGCTGGGCAGCATGACTGACGAAGTGGCCGGGCTGGTGCTGGGCAACAACTACAAGCAGACCCAGGCGCTGTCGCTGGCCGCCCGCCGCGCCCGCGAGCGGATTGCCGAGTACAAGCGCCTGATGGCCGACCTTGAGGCGCGGGGCAAACTTGACCGCGCCATCGAATTCCTGCCGTCCGAGGAGCAGTTGGCCGAACGCCTGGCTGCCGGCCATGGGCTGACCCGCGCCGAGCTGTCGGTGCTGATCTCGTACAGCAAGATCGACCTCAAGGAGCAACTGCTCAAGTCGCTGGTGCCGGACGACGACTACCTGACCCGTGACATGGACACCGCTTTCCCGCCGTCCCTGGTCAGCAAGTTCGCCGAGGCCATGCGTCGCCACCGCCTGAAACGGGAAATTGTCAGCACCCAGATCGCCAACGACCTGGTCAACAACATGGGTATCACCTTCGTCCAGCGCCTGAAGGAGTCGACCGGCATGAGCCCGGCCAACGTGGCCGGGGCCTATGTGATCGTGCGCGACATCTTCCACCTGCCGCACTGGTTCCGCCAGATCGAGGCGCTGGACTATCAGGTGCCCGCAGAAATCCAGCTCACCCTGATGGACGAGCTGATGCGCCTGGGCCGTCGTGCCACCCGCTGGTTCCTGCGTAGCCGCCGCAACGAACAGGACGCCGGGCGTGATACCGCGCACTTCGGGCCGAAGATCGCGCAGCTGGGGCTGAAACTTGATGAACTGCTCGAAGGCCCCACCCGCGAACGCTGGATGGTGCGCTACCAGGGCTTTGTCGAGGCCGGTGTGCCGGAGTTGCTGGCGCGTATGGTGGCGGGTACCAGCCACTTGTACACCCTGCTGCCGATCATTGAAGCGGCCGACGTTACCGGCCATGAGCCGGCGCAGGTGGCCAAGGCGTTCTTCGCCGTGGGCAGCGCGCTGGACCTGACCTGGTACCTGCAGGAAATCAGCAACCTGCCGGTGGAAAACAACTGGCAGGCGCTGGCCCGCGAGGCATTCCGCGACGATATCGACTTGCAGCAGCGGGCGATCACCATTTCGGTCCTGCAGATGGCCGATGCACCGGAAGACATGGATGCCCGCGTGGCACTGTGGGCAGAGCAGCACCGGGGAATGGTGGAGCGCTGGCGCGCCATGCTCGACGACCTGCGCAATGCCACGGGTACTGACTATGCGATGTACGCGGTGGCCAACCGCGAGCTGGTCGATCTGGCCATGAGCGGGCAGGCGGCGGCGGTGCCGTCCTGAGCCTTGTAGTGAGGTAAAACAAAGCCCCGGCAGTGATGCCGGGGCTTTTTTGTATGCCTGGGCTGGCCCTTTCGCGGGTGAACCCGCTCCTACAGGGGGCGGGCCCGGACAGGTTTACTTGAACCGTCTCTCCACACCTTTCTCAACCAGGATCTTCGCCGAAATCTCTTCCACCGAAAAATGCGTGGAATTGATGTTGGGGATGTTCTCCCTGCGGAACAGGCTTTCCACCTCACGTACTTCGAACTCGCACTGGGCAAAGCTGGAATAGCGGCTGTTGGGCTTGCGCTCGTGGCGGATGGCGGTGAGACGGTCGGGGTCGATGGTCAGGCCAAACAGCTTGTTGTGGTGCTTTTTCAGCACCGCCGGCAGCTGCAGGCGCTCCATGTCGTCTTCGGTCAGCGGGTAGTTGGCGGCACGGATGCCGAACTGCATGGCCATGTACAGGCAGGTTGGGGTCTTGCCGCAACGCGACACGCCAACCAGAATCAGATCGGCTTTGTCGTAGTAGTGGGTGCGTGCACCATCGTCGTTATCCAGGGCGAAATTCACCGCCTCGATGCGCTCCATGTAGTTGGAATTGCCGCCGATCGAGTGGGATTTGCCCACGGAATACGACGAATGGGCGATCAATTCCTGCTCGAGCGGGGATAAAAACGAAGAAAAGATGTCGATCATGAAGCCATTCGACGTCGCCAGGATCTCGCGGATGTCCTGGTTGACGATGGTATCGAAGATGATCGGGCGGACCCCGTCCCGCTCGGCCGCCGCGTTGATTTGCTGGACCATGGCCCGCGCTTTGTCCGGCGAATCGATGTAAGGACGGGTGAATTTGTTGAAGGGAATGCTCTCGAATTGCGCGAGCAGACTCTGGCCCAGGGTTTCGGCAGTGATACCCGTGCCGTCGGAGATGAAGAACGCGGTTCGTTTCATTTGCGATCTGGGCCTTAAGCTGATGACGATTCTTGGATATGATAAGTTCGGTTTGCCGAATGCGGCTGTCGACATTCTGCCACATTTGCAGAGCCTATTTTCCAGGTACAGGCCACAAACGCCCGGCCAAGTCAAAGAAGACAGGCGGGCGCCTTTTGAGCTTTTCCAACACAGTTAGTGGAGAGATCACCTTGGTAGAGTACGTAGTTTCCCTCGATAAGCTCGGCGTCCATGATGTGGAGCATGTGGGGGGCAAGAACGCATCCCTGGGCGAGATGATCAGCAACCTTGCAGGTGCTGGTGTATCGGTGCCGGGCGGCTTTGCCACTACGGCGCAGGCGTACCGCGATTTTCTCGAACAGAGTGGTCTGAACGACAGGATTCACGCTGCGCTCGACGCGCTGGACGTTGACGACATCAATGCCCTGACCAAGACCGGCGCGCAGATTCGCCAGTGGGTCATGGAGGCCGAATTCCCGCCACGACTGGATTCGGAAATCCGTACGGCCTTCGCCGAAATGGCCGCCGGCAACGACAACATGGCCGTTGCCGTGCGTTCCTCGGCCACTGCCGAGGACCTGCCGGACGCCTCCTTCGCCGGCCAGCAGGAAACCTTCCTCAACATCCGCGGCGTCGATAACGTGATCCGTGCGGCCAAGGAAGTGTTCGCTTCGCTGTTCAACGACCGCGCCATCGCCTACCGCGTCCACCAGGGCTTCGATCACAAGCTGGTAGCCCTGTCTGCCGGTGTGCAGCGCATGGTCCGCTCCGAAACCGGCACCGCCGGTGTCATGTTCACCCTCGACACCGAGTCGGGCTTCCGCGATGTGGTATTCATCACTGGCGCCTATGGTCTGGGCGAAACCGTGGTGCAGGGTGCGGTCAACCCTGACGAATTCTACGTGCACAAGAACACCCTGCAGGCCGGGCGCCCGGCCATCCTGCGCCGTAATCTGGGCAGCAAAGCGATCAAGATGGTCTATGGCGACGAAGCCAAGGCCGGCCGTTCGGTCAAGACCGTCGAAGTCGACCGCGCCGAGCGCGCACGCTTCTGCCTGACCGATGCCGAGGTCAGCGAGCTGGCCAAGCAGGCCATGATCATCGAGCAGCACTACCAGCGCCCGATGGACATCGAGTGGGCCAAGGACGGTGACGACGGCAAGCTGTACATCGTCCAGGCTCGCCCGGAAACGGTGAAGAGCCGTTCCAGCGCCAACGTCATGGAACGCTACCTGCTCAAAGAGAAAGGCACCGTGCTGGTCGAAGGCCGTGCCATTGGCCAGCGTATCGGTGCCGGCAAGGTTCGTGTCATCAACGACGTATCGGAAATGGACAAGGTCCAGCCGGGCGACGTGCTGGTCTCCGACATGACCGACCCTGACTGGGAGCCGGTGATGAAGCGCGCCAGCGCCATCGTCACCAACCGCGGTGGCCGTACCTGCCACGCGGCGATCATCGCACGTGAGCTGGGTATCCCGGCGGTTGTCGGTTGCGGCAACGCTACCCAGGTACTGAAAGACGGCCAGGGCGTGACCGTTTCCTGTGCCGAAGGCGATACCGGCTTCATCTTCGAAGGCGAACTGGGCTTCGACATCAAGCAGAACTCGGTCGATGCCATGCCGGAACTGCCGTTCAAGATCATGATGAACGTTGGCAACCCGGACCGCGCCTTCGACTTCGCCCAGCTGCCCAACGCCGGTGTCGGTCTGGCACGCCTGGAGTTCATCATCAACCGCATGATCGGCGTGCACCCCAAGGCGCTGCTGAACTATGCGGGCCTGCCTGCAGACCTGAAAGAAAGCGTCGACAAGCGCATCGCCGGCTACAACGATCCGGTCGGCTTCTACGTCGAGAAGCTGGTAGAAGGCATCAGCACCCTGGCGGCGGCCTTCTACCCGAAAAAGGTCATCGTGCGCCTGTCGGACTTCAAGTCCAACGAGTACGCCAACCTGATCGGCGGCAAGCTGTACGAGCCGGAAGAAGAAAACCCGATGCTGGGCTTCCGTGGTGCTTCGCGTTACATCAGCGAATCGTTCCGTGACTGCTTCGAGCTCGAGTGCCGTGCACTGAAGCGTGTGCGCAACGAGATGGGCCTGACCAACGTCGAGATCATGGTGCCGTTCGTACGCACCTTGGGCGAAGCCAGCCAGGTTGTCGACCTGCTCGCCGAAAACGGCCTGGCCCGCGGCGACAACGGCCTGCGCGTGATCATGATGTGCGAACTGCCGTCCAACGCCATCCTCGCCGAAGAGTTCCTGGAATACTTCGACGGCTTCTCGATCGGCTCCAACGACCTGACCCAGTTGACCCTGGGCCTGGACCGTGACTCGGGCATCATTGCCCACCTGTTCGACGAGCGAAATCCTGCGGTGAAGAAGCTGCTGGCCAACGCCATTGCCGCGTGCAACAAGGCCGGCAAGTACATCGGTATCTGCGGCCAAGGCCCTTCGGACCATCCGGACCTTGCCAAGTGGCTGATGGAACAGGGCATCGAAAGTGTGTCGCTGAACCCGGACTCGGTACTCGAAACCTGGTTCTTCCTCGCCGAAGGCCAAGGCGCGGCCTGATGCAGTGAAACGCGGGAGGACGTCTGGCGTCCTCCTGCCTGGTTTTTTCCAGGGCGAGCTCCAGCAATGGATCCCGCCCTTTTTTGTGCACCAAGCAACCTTATGCAAAGCAGCAGCACTTTATTCCCCGTGGCCCTGCTCAGTGCCGAGCGCCGCGGCGATCTCAGCGAAGACGTGTATCGGATCAAGGCCGGTAATGGCCCGGACCCCAGCGTCGAGATCGCCATCACCCGTCTGGGGTTGGCCGATCAGGCCCAGGCCCAAGGCGTGCCGGTCATTCTCCTGCATGGCAGTTTCTCCAATCGGCGCTTCTGGTATTCGCCCAAAGGGGTTGGCCTGGGCGCCTATCTTGCGCGCGCCGGTTTCGATGTATGGATTCCGGAAATGCGTGGCCATGGCCTGTCGCCGCGTAACCTGGACTGGAAGCACAACAGCGTTGCCGCCTACGCCCGTGATGACCTGCCGTTGATCAACGCCTTCGTGCGCGAGCAGTCGGGCCAGGCGCCGCACTGGGCCGGCCATTCCCTGGGTGGCACCACCCTGGTAGCAGCGCTGGGTGGTGGTTTCCTGGCCGCCGAGCAGGTGGCCAGCGTGGCGCTGTTCGGCACCCAGATCAGCCGTGTCTATTGGCCGTTGAAAGTGCCACCGCTGGCTTGGGGTGCCAAGCTCGTGCTCAAGCGTTGGGGGCAGATATCCGGGCCACGCTTCAAGCGTGGGCCTGAAGACGAGCCGATAGGCCTGGCTCTGGAGAGCATGCGCTGGCACGGCCTGTTCGGGCGCTTTGGCGACAAGAAGCACGATTGGTGGGCGGGGCTGGCAGATGTGGATGTGCCGCTGCTGGCGGTGGCCGGCGCTGGGGACTTCCAGGACCCAGTGTGGGCCTGCCGCAAGCTGTTTGAGCAGTTGGGAGGCGAGCGTAAGCAGTTCCTGCGGCTGGGGCGTGAGGAAGGTTTCGAGGCCTTCGGGCATGTCGACATGCTGGTGAGCAAGGCCGCGCAGGTGCAGGTGTGGCCGCTGGTGGAGCGCTGGCTGCGTAATCCGCTGCTGCCGGTGCATGCGTCCACTGTCGTTGCGGAACCTGTGCCTGCCAGCTGAGTTTGCTGTACCTGTCATGGCCTCTTCGCGGGTGAACCCGCTCCTACACAGATTGGTGGTGAACACAGGCCGTCGTAGGAGCGGGTTTACCCGCGAAGAGGCCGGCCCTGCTGGCCAATCTCCACCCGCCGTTCACTGTCGCTGCCGCTACCGTATTCGCGGGTAAACCCGCTCCTACACTGGATAACGGCGCGTTCCTGTGCAGGAACGGGTCACGCGTGGAAGGGCCGAGACAGGATGAATACAAATGACTGCCCGGTCCCGGATGACTGCGACAGCCTCCAAGGTGTAGCCTTGGCCGATACCCGCTTTCGTTGTGACTGACAGGAGCTTCCCATGCAGCATTACGTAACGCCCGACCTGTGTGACGCCTACCCGGACCTGGTACAAGTGCTGGAGCCGATGTTCAGCAATTTTGGTGGCCGCGATTCGTTCGGTGGCCAGATCGTTACCATCAAGTGTTTCGAGGACAATTCGCTGGTCAAGGAGCAGGTCGAACTCGACGGCAAGGGCAAAGTGCTGGTGGTCGATGGCGGGGGGTCGCTGCGCCGTGCGCTGCTCGGTGACATGCTCGCCGAAAAAGCCGCAAAAAACGGTTGGGAAGGCTTGGTGATCTACGGCTGCGTGCGTGATGTCGACGTGCTGATCCAGACCGACGTTGGCGTGCAGGCCCTGGCCAGTCACCCGATGAAGACTGACAAGCGCGGTATCGGCGATCTCAACGTTGCGGTGACCTTCGCCGGGGTAACCTTCCGCCCAGGCGAGTATGTATATGCCGACAACAATGGCGTGCTGGTTTCGCCGAGCCCGCTGAAAATGCCGGAGTAATGCGCTGCACGCGCTGATGGAGCTTTGATGTTGGAGGAAGACAACGCGCAGTGGGGGCTGGTGCATGCCCTGGTGCTCGATGGCAAAGGCGGCGCGCGCTCGATTGCCCGTACCGAACTGGATGACCTGCAGCTGCAACCGGAGCAAAGCCTGTGGCTGCACTGGGACCGCAGCCATCCGCAAACCCGTACCTGGCTGTTGCACGACAGCGGCCTGAGCGAGTTCGCCTGCGAACTGCTGCTGGAAGAAAACACCCGGCCGCGCCTGCTGCCCTTGGCGGACGAACAGCTGTTGCTGTTCCTGCGGGGGGTCAACCTCAATCCGGGCGCCGAGCCCGAAGACATGGTTTCGGTACGCATTTTCGCCGAGGCGCAGCGGGTTATCTCGTTGCGCCTGAGGCCTTTGCGCGCCAGCGATGAAATTCTCCAACTGCTGGAACAGGGCAGGGGACCGAAATCGGCCTCAGAGCTGTTGCTGTTGATGGGCGAACTGCTGACCGAAAAGGTCCAGGGCCTGGTCAGTGACCTGGCTGAGCTGGTCGACCTGGAGGAAGAAAAGGTCGAATCCGACGAGCGGTATACCCCGGAGCAGGGCAGCCTGCAGCAGATCCGCCGCCGTGCCGCTGGCTTGCGCCGCTTTCTCGCCCCGCAACGGGAAATCTACGCGCAGTTGTCGCGCAGTAAATGGAGCTGGTTCGCCAATGCCGACGCCGATTACTGGAATGAACTCAACAACAGCCTGATCCGCTACCTCGAAGAGCTTGAACTGGCCCGCGAACGCGCTGCGCTGGTGCTGGAAAGCGAGGACCGGCGGCGCAGCGAGCGGATGAACCGCACCATGTACCGCTTTGGCATCATCACCTGCATCTTCCTGCCCATGAGCTTTGTCACCGGGCTGCTGGGCATCAATGTCGGCGGCATCCCCGGGGCGGAAAACCCTCTGGGCTTCCTGTTCGCCTGCATTGTCGTGCTGGGGTTGGCCGTGGGGCAGTGGTGGCTGTTCCGGCGGTTGCGGTGGGTATAGCTGTGCAATTTGAAACATTCGTCCCAACGGGATGTGTGACCCGTTGCCCGGCCATCTCGTCTCTTGCTGACACTGCGCGAGGTGCCCATGCACGATCCGTTTGAAGAATCCCTGCGTGACCTGCTCAAGGCGTCACCCTCCGGCAATGACCGGGACGACCGGGACGACGCCGCTTGCCTGGGTCGCGTGCTGAAAACCGCCAACCGCCAGGTTGGCGCGGGTGATCTGTTCAGCCTGCTTGGTCGCTGGTGCCAGGCGCTGCTGATTGCCGTGAACAATGGCTCGGCGCACGTTGCGCCGGTGCGTCGACACTCTTCCCGCAACGCTGCCACCGGCAGCAAAGCAGATAAGGCCGATTGAATATGGAACTCGATCTCTGGACCCAGAGCCTGGTCACCGCGATGACTGCCCTTTGGACCAAGGTAGCGAACTTCATCCCCAACCTGTTCGGCGCGCTGGTCGTGGTGCTGCTCGGTTTCGTGGTGGCCAAGCTGCTCGACACGCTGCTGTCCAAACTGTTGGCCAAATTTGGCCTGGACCGCCTGATGGCCGGCACCGGCCTCACCAAGATGCTCGGCCGGGGCGGTATTCAGGTGCCGATCTCGACCCTGATCGGCAAGATCGTCTACTGGTTCGTGCTGCTCATTTTCCTGGTCTCGGCCGCGGAATCGCTGGGCCTGGAGCGGGTTTCGGCGACCCTCGACATGCTCGCCCTGTACTTGCCCAAGGTGTTCGGCGCGGCTCTGGTGCTGCTGGCCGGCGTGCTGCTGGCGCAGGTGGCCAACGGCCTGGTGCGTGGCGCTGCCGAAGGTATCGGCCTGGAATACTCGGCGGGCCTGGGGCGTATCACCCAAGGCCTTGTGATCATCATCAGCATCTCGGTGGCCATCAGCCAGCTGGAAGTGAAAACCGACCTGCTGAACCACGTTATCGTTATCGGGCTGATTACCGTTGGTCTGGCTGTTGCCTTGGCCATGGGCCTTGGCAGTCGCGAAATCGCCGGGCAGATCCTGGCCGGCATATACGTGCGCGAGCTATACCAAGTAGGCCAGCAGGTGCGGATTGGAGAGGTCGAAGGGCATATCGAGGAAATCGGTACGGTGAAGACGACGCTGCTGACCGATGATGGCGAATTGGTGTCGCTGTCCAATCGCGAGCTGCTTGAACAGCGCGTCAATAGCCGCTAACCGCACAAAAGCTGTTAATGTATGCCGCCGCGAAATTCGACCCACGGGGTCGCGCGGCGACATTGACCTGACTGTCGGCCAGATCCGTTTTGAATAAAGTTCATTCGCCGCCCATGCGCTATGACCCCCGCGAGCTCACAGACGAAGAGTTGGTGGCGCGTTCGCATGAGGAGCTGTACCACGTTACCCGCGCCTATGAGGAGCTCATGCGGCGCTACCAGCGGACCCTGTTCAACGTCTGTGCGCGTTATCTGGGGAACGACCGTGACGCGGACGATGTCTGTCAGGAAGTGATGCTGAAAGTGCTGTACGGGCTGAAAAACTTCGAGGGTAAGTCGAAGTTCAAGACCTGGCTCTACAGCATCACCTACAACGAGTGCATTACCCAGTACCGCAAGGAGCGCCGCAAACGTCGGTTGATGGATGCCTTGAGTCTGGACCCTGTTGAAGAGGCGTCCGAAGACAAGGCTCCGAAACCGGAAGAAAAAGGCGGGCTGGATAAGTGGCTTGTGCATGTGAACCCGATTGACCGTGAAATTCTGGTGCTTCGTTTTGTCGCAGAGCTGGAGTTTCAGGAAATTGCCGACATCATGCACATGGGCCTGAGCGCCACGAAAATGCGATACAAGCGTGCGCTAGACAAGCTTCGGGAGAAATTTGCCGGCCTTGATGAAACTTAGTGGCGTGCAAATATCTCTAACGAACCGGTGAGTTCTGCTAGACTCGCCGTCGAGTTGTCCCTCTTGTTTGTGGTGGGACTGCTTAACTATCACCAGATGGGGATTTAACGGATGAAATTGAAAAACACCTTGGGCTTGGCCATTGGTTCGCTTGTAGCCGCCACTTCGATTGGCGCTATGGCACAAGGTCAAGGCGCCGTCGAGACTGAAATCTTCTACAAGAAAGAATTCTTCGACAGCCAGCGCGACTTCAAGAACGACGGCAACCTGTTCGGCGGCTCGATCGGTTACTTCCTGACCGACGACGTTGAGCTGCGTCTGGGCTACGACGAAGTACACAACGCTCGTGGCGAAGACGGCAAGAACATCAAGGGCTCGAACACTGCCCTGGACGCCGTTTACCACTTCAACAACCCGTACGACGCCATCCGTCCGTACGTTTCCGCTGGTTTCTCGCACCAGTCGCTGGGCCAGACCGGCCGTGGCGGTCGTGACCACTCCACCTTCGCCAACGTTGGCGCTGGCGCCAAGTGGTACATCACCGACATGTTCTATGCCCGTGCCGGCGTAGAAGCTCAGTACAACATCGACCAGGGCGACACCGAGTGGGCCCCGAGCGTTGGTGTTGGCCTGAACTTCGGCGGTAGCCCGAAGCAAGCTGAAGCTGCTCCTGCTCCAGTTGCTGAAGTCTGCTCCGACTCCGACAACGACGGCGTGTGCGACAACGTCGACAAGTGCCCAGACACCCCGGCCAACGTTACCGTTGACGCCGACGGCTGCCCGGCTGTTGCCGAAGTCGTTCGCGTTGAGCTGGACGTCAAGTTCGACTTCGACAAGTCGGTCGTCAAGCCTAACAGCTACGGCGACATCAAAAACCTGGCTGACTTCATGAAGCAGTACCCACAAACCACCACCGTGGTTGAAGGTCACACTGACTCCGTGGGTCCAGACGCTTACAACCAGAAGCTGTCCGAGCGTCGTGCCAACGCCGTCAAGCAAGTCCTGACCCAGCAGTACGGCGTAGAATCCAGCCGTGTTGACTCGGTTGGCTACGGCGAAACCCGTCCGGTTGCTGACAACGCCACCGAAGAAGGCCGTGCTATCAACCGTCGCGTTGAAGCTCAGGTAGAAGCCCAGGCCAAGTAATTGGTTTGAAGCTTCATGAAAAACCCGGCCTCGGCCGGGTTTTTCTTTGCCTGGGGTTTAACCGACCTCAAAGGCTGCTCCTGCAGTCAGCCTGCGATTGCGATCCGCCCCACAGCCTGCTGCTCCCCAACCACCTCCCCAATCACCAAAATTGCCGGGCTACGCAAGCCAAACCCCCGCGCAGCTTCCACCATTCCCTGCACATCGCTTCTGCACTCCCGCTGTTGCGGCAGCGAGGCATTTTCGATCATCGCCACCGGCATTCCCGGCGCCATACCCCCCGCCAGCAATCCCTGGCGCACCTGTTCCAGCCGCGCCACCCCCATGTAGACCACCAGTGTTGTCCCGCCCTGAGCCAAGGCTGCCCAGTTCAGCTCGCTATCGTCCTGGGTGTGCGCCGTCACCAGCGTCACCCCTCGGCTCACGCCCCGTGAAGTCAGGGGGATCCCGCACTGCGTGGCCCCGGCCAGGCCGGCGGTGATGCCATTGATCACCTCCACTTCGATGCCATGGCCCTGCAGCCACAGTGCCTCCTCACCGCCACGGCCAAAGATGCAAGGGTCGCCGCCCTTGAGCCGCACCACGCAACGGCCCTGTCGCGCGTGGCGCAGCATCAGGCGCTGGATGAACGCTTGCGGTGTAGAGCGACAGCCGCCGCGCTTGCCCACGGTCATTACCCGGGCCTGTGGGCAATGCTCGAGGACTGCCGGGTTGACGAGGTCGTCGACCATGACCACGGCGGCTTGCTGCAACGCACGCACTGCCTTGAGGGTGAGCAGTTCAGGGTCGCCAGGGCCGGCACCCACCAGCCATACTTTTGCATTCATCAGGGTTTCCTCATCGGCAAGGTGCGGTCAGCCCTTGAGCAGGGTGAACAGCAGTATCAGATTGGTCAGCAACGACATCAGGGCCAGGGTGCGCCACACCTTCAACGGCTCGCGCTCCAGCAGCGGCCGGGGTCGGCTGGGCAGTTCCTGGCGGTCGCCGCGCTCGAGCAGCAGCAACCAGTGTTCGGCGGTTTCGAAGCGCTGCGCCGGGTCGCTCGCCACGGCCTGCAGCAGGTTGTGCTGCAGCCATTCCGGCAGGTCGGGTCGGTAGCGCGCGGCGTTGACCGGCTGGCCGAAGCGCGGGCGCTGAAAGGCCTCGACCTCGCCGTAGGGGTAGTGTCCGGTCAGCAGGTGGTACAGGGTCACGCCCACTGCATACAAGTCCTGACGCGGGCTGGGCGGGTGGCCATCGAATGCTTCCGGGGCGATGTACGAGGGCGTGCCGGGTAGCTCGTGCAGCGGGTCTTCGGACAGGCCCGGGCAATAGGCCAGGCCGAAGTCCAGCAGGCGCAGCTGCCCATCGCGGCCCAAGTGCAGGTTGTCTGGCTTGATATCGCGGTGCAGTAAGTTGCGCCGATGCAGCACGCCTACTGCCTGCAGCAGTTGCCGGGCGACCTCCAGCCATTGCGGCAGGGGCAGCGGGCCTTGTTCGGCCAGCAACGCCGCCAGGTTCTGGCCGGGATATTCGCGCATCACGTAGTACAGGTGCTGGCGCTGACTGGCGGTGTGCAGCTCGGGGAAGTGCCGGCCGGCGATGCGGCGCAGAAACCACTCTTCCAGCAACAGCCCTTGCGCCGCCCCGGGTTCCTGTTCGCGTGCAATGGGCAGGGTCTTGAGCAGCCAAGGCTGGTTCTGGCTATCGCGTACTTTGTACAGCAAGGACTGGCGGCTGTGCGCATGCAGTGTTTCGACCTGCCAGCCGTCGATCACCTGGCCCTCGCGCAGCAGGCCGGGCACAGGCCACTGTTGCAGTTGCGCCAGGGTGTCGCCCAGGTTGGCCGTGCCCAGTTGCTCGACTTGCACCAGCAAGGCGCTGGCGTTGTCCTTGCTGCCATTGAGGTGGGCACTGGTGACCAGGGTGTCGGCGGCCAGTTGCAGGTCGGTTTGCTCGCGCAGCACAGCCTGGATGTGCTGTTCGCCCAGGCTGGACCAGACCCCGTCGCTGAGCAGCAGATAGCACTCGCCCGGTTGCAGCTCGCCCTCCAGGTAATCCACCAGCAGGTGCTGGTCCAGGCCCAGTGCCCGTTTCAGTACATGCTGCATGCCCGGTTGGTCCCATACATGGTCTTCGCTCAGGCATTGCAGGTTCCCCTCGTGCCAGCGGTACACCCGACAGTCGCCGACATGGGCCAGGGTAAAGCGCCTGCCGCGCAACACCAGCGCGCTAAGCGTGGTCAGCAATGGCTGGCCGCTGCCTTGGGCGCGCAACCAGCGGTTTTGCGCCAGCAGCAGGCGGTCGAGGGCCTGGGCCACGCTCCAGGTGGCCGGGGTGGCGTAGTAATCCAGGGCCAGTGCCTGCAGGGTGGCGCGCGCCGCCAGGCCGCCGTCGGCACATTGGCTGACGCCGTCGGCCAGGGCGAACAGGTAGCCTTTGCTGGCGGCCAGCTCTGGTGCCGGCGTGACCAGGCGCAGGGCGTCCTGGTTTTCCGCGCGTGGCCCGGTGGCGCTGGCCTGGGCAAAGCTCAGTTGCAGGCTCATCGGCGTGCCTCAGACCCGCGCTGCAGTGACTGCAGTCGAGCCCCAGGTGGTGCGCCAGCGCTGTTTCACACCGTGCAGGCCGAACCAGGCCAGCAGGCCCAGGCTGGCGAACAGCCACAACCCCATCTGGTAGTCACCGGTGTGCTGCTTGATGGTGCCCAGCCCGGCCGCCAACAGGAAGCCGCCGATGCCACCGGCCATGCCGATCAGGCCGGTCATTACCCCTATCTCTTGGCGGAAGCGTTGTGGCACCAGTTGAAAGACTGCGCCATTGCCGGCCCCCAGGCCGAGCATGGCGCTGACGAACAGCGCCAGTGCGGCCGCGGCAGAGGGCAGGTTGAAACCGACTGCGGCAATGCAGATGGCGGCCACGCTGTACATGCCCAGCAGGGTGCGGATGCCGCCAAAACGGTCAGCCAGGGCACCGCCGAGCGGGCGCATCAGGCTGCCGGCGAACACGCAAGCGGCGGTGTAGTAGCCGGCGGTAACCGGGTTCAGGCCGTATTGGTCGCTGAAGTAGCCGGGCAGGGCGCTGGCCAGGCCGATGAAGCCGCCGAAGGTAACGCTGTAGAAGAACATGAACCACCAGCTGTCACGGTCGCCCAGTGCCTTGAGGTAGTCGGCCATGGCTTTCGGCTTGGGCCGTTGCGGAGCATTGCGCGCCAGCAGGGCGAACACCACCAGGGCCAGTGACAGCGGGATCAGGGCAAAGCCGAATACATTGTTCCAGCCAAAGCCTGCTGCCAGTGCCGGTGCCAGCAAGGCTGCGAACACCGTGCCGGAGTTGCCGGCGCCGGCGATGCCCATGGCCTTGCCTTGGTGCTGTGGCGGGTACCACTGCGAGGCCAGCGGCAGCGAGACGGCGAAGGACGCACCGGCAAAGCCCAGGAATACACCTAGCAGCAGTGCCTGTTCATAGCTGTGCACGCCAAGGTACCAGGCTGCAGCCAGGGCGAGGATAACCACCACCTGGCCGATCAGGCCGGCAGTCTTGGGCGACAGGCGATCGACCAGAACGCCCATGGCAAAACGCAGGAGCGCCCCGGCCAGGATCGGTGTGGCGACCATCAGGCCCCGTTGTTGTGCGCTCAGTTGCAGGTCGGCAGCAATCTGCACCGCCAGCGGGCCCAGCAGGTACCAGACCATGAAGCTGAGGTCGAAGTAAAGAAACGCGGCGAACAGCGTGGGCACATGCCCGGATTTCCAGAAGCTGGTACTCATCGAACACCTCACTCGGTAGTGCAACGGAACGAAAAAGACGCCGCTACCCGCTCCACGGGCGTGGAGGGGAGAGCGACGTCTTTGTCGGGATTCAAGTGGGGTAACCGCCGTTGGCTACCGGTGAGATTTGTTCAGCAAGAGATGGGCCAACTGTTGGTGGGGGTTGTCTTAAGGTCTTCAGCGCCTGTTAAATCGAGCGCCGCCCGCGCGGCGCATCGCGAGCTGCGCTCGCTCCTACGTTTGTTTTTGGCCAGTAACGCCTGTTACAGGCGCGCGCGACCGCCTTGTTTGTACGGTGCGATCTTGCGCCATACGCCAAAGCGTTCGCGCGCAAATGGCACAGAAATAATTGGCCCGAAACAAACGTAGGAGCGAGCGCGGGCGGCGCTCGATCTGCGTTTGTTTTTGGCCAGTAACGCCTGTTACAGGCGCGCGCGTCCGCCTTGCTCGTACGACGCGGTATTGAGTCATGCGCCAAGGCGTTCGCGCGCGAATCCCACAGGAATGATTGGCCCGAAACAAACGTAGGAGCGAGCGCAGCTCGCGATGCGCCGCGCGGGCGGCGCTCGATCTGCCAGGCGCCAAAAATCTCACGCCCAGCACATCAGCCGAGCATCTCATGCATGGCAATGATCTGTTCGGCCACCTGGATCAGCTTCTGCTGCCGGCTCATGGCCTGGCGACGCATGAGGGTATAGGCCTGCTCTTCGTTGCAATCCTTCATCTTCATCAGCAAACCCTTGGCCTGCTCGATGCGCTTGCGTTCGGCCAATTGCTGGTCGCGCGCAAGCAACTGCGCCTTGAGTGCCTGGTCGCTTTCGAAGCGGGCCATGGCCACATCCAGGATCGGCTGCAGCCGCGCAGCATGGATGCCCTCGACAATATAGGCGCTGACCCCTGCCTGAATGGCCTGGCGCATCATTCCGGGGTCGTGCTCGTCGGTGAACAACACGATGGGCCGCGGCTGGTCACGGCTGACCAGCACTACCTGTTCCATCACGTCACGGTCTGGTGAGTCGGTATCGATCAGCACTACGTCCGGGCGCACTGTTTCGACGCAGGCGGGCAGGTCGATGGTCAGGTCCGGGGCTTCAATGATTTCGAAGCCGGCCTCACTCAACGCCGCCCGGAGACGACCTAGCTTGCTCTGGGTGTCGTCGATCAGCAGGATGCGCAACATGTTCGTCTTCCCCCCTCACACGCCGACACGGGCATCGGGCAACTCGCCCAAGGCATGCAAGCTGAAACTGCGGGCATAGCCGAAGGGGTCGCTGCCGTCCCAGCGGGAGCCATCGATCAGCAGGCTGCTGCGCATCGGTTGGCCCGGGCAAGCGATGCCCAGGCTCTGTGCGGCCTCGCTGTACAACTGCAGTTGCTGGACCTGCCGGGCCACGCCGAGGTAGTCGGGGTCTTCGCGCAGCAGGCCCCAACGGCGGAACTGGGTCATGAACCACATACCGTCGGACAGATAGGGCAAGTTGGCCCGCCCCTGGTCGAACAGGCGCAGGGCATGCGGGTCTTGCCACTGGTTGCCCAGGCCATCCTCATAATGGCCGAGCAGGCGGGGGGCTATGCTGTCCAGTGGGGTGTCCAGGTAGGCGCTTGCGCTGAGCAGTTGCGCGGTGCTGCGGCGGTTTTCCGGGCTTTGCTCGATGAACCGGCTGGCGGTGAGGATCGCCTTGATCAGCGCACGGGCGCTGTTGGGGTATTGCTCGGCAAAGACGCGGGCGCAGGCCAGGACCTTTTCCGGGTGATCCGGCCAGATCGACTGGCTGGTGGCCAGGGTGAAGCCTTGGCCTTTGGCCACGGCGTCGGCGGCCCAGGGCTCGCCGACGCAGAAGCCGTCAATGCGCCCGGCCTGGAGGTGTGCAGCCATCTGCGCCGGTGGCACCACTACGCTGTCGACGTCGCGCAGCGGGTGAATGCCCTGGCTGGCCAGCCAGTAATACAGCCACATGGCGTGGGTGCCGGTGGGGAAGGTCTGGGCGAACGTCAGGCGTGCGCCATGCTGGTGCACCAGGCGCGCCAGCGCCTCAGGGTTGGTCACGCCCTTGCGCTGCAGGGCTGGGGACAGGTTGATAGCCTGGGCGTTCTGGTTCAGCCCCATGAGCACGGCCATGTCGCTGGCAGGTACGCCGCCAATGCCCAGGTGCACGGCGTAGACCAGGCCATACAGGCAATGCGCGGCGTCCAGTTCGCCGCTGACCAGCTTGTCGCGCAGCCCGGCCCACGAGCCCTGGCGCTTGAGGTTGAGGGTAAGGCCGTGCTGCTGGGCGAAGCCCTGGGTGGCGGCGACCACTACCGAAGCGCAGTCGGTCAGGGCCATGTAGCCGATGTTCAGGCTGGTTTTTTCCGGCGCATCGCTGCCGTTGACCCAGGCCAGGGGCGTTGCTCGGGGTACAGTGTTCACAAGAGTCCTCGCCCTTACTGATAAGGCTGTGGGCTGAACGGGTGCAACCGATGTGCCAAGCGCTCCACGATTTGCTGTCCTGTCAGCCCCTCGCTGGCTATAATCGCCCCCTCACTCACCCTGAGCCTTGCCCGCCCATGTATACCCTGGCCCGCCAGCTGCTGTTCAAGCTTTCCCCGGAAACTTCCCACGACCTGTCCCTGGACCTGATCGGCGCCGGTGGCCGTATGGGCCTCAACGGCATGCTGTGCAAGCAACCGGCGTCATTGCCGGTTTCGGTCATGGGCTTGAACTTCGCCAACCCGGTGGGCCTGGCTGCTGGCCTGGACAAGAACGGCGCGGCCATCGACGGCTTCGCCCAGTTGGGCTTCGGGTTTGTCGAAATCGGCACTGTCACCCCGCGTCCGCAGCCAGGCAACCCCAAGCCGCGGTTGTTCCGCCTGCCGGAAGCCACGGCCATCATCAATCGCATGGGCTTCAACAACCTGGGCGTTGATCACCTGCTCGAGCGCGTACGCGCGTCGCGCTACAAGGGGGTGCTGGGCATCAACATCGGCAAGAACTTCGACACACCGGTCGAGCGTGCCGTCGATGACTACCTGATCTGCCTGGACAAGGTCTACACCGCCGCCAGCTACATCACGGTCAATGTCAGCTCGCCAAATACCCCGGGCCTGCGCAGCCTGCAGTTCGGGGACTCGCTCAAGCAGTTGCTCGACGCCCTGGCCGAGCGCCGCGAGCAACTGGCCGGCACACACGGCAAGCGCGTGCCGCTGGCAATCAAGATTGCGCCGGACATGAGCGACGAAGAAACGGCGCTGGTGGCCGCCGCGCTGATGGAGTCGGGCATGGATGCGGTGATCGCCACCAACACCACGCTGGGCCGTGAAGGTGTCGAAGCATTGCCATACGGTGGCGAGGCGGGCGGCCTGTCGGGCGCGCCGGTGCTGGAAAAGAGCACCCATATCGTCAAGGTGCTGGCGGGTGAGCTGGGCGGCAAGTTGCCGATCATCGCCGCCGGTGGCATTACCGAAGGCCGCCATGCTGCTGAAAAGATCGCGGCCGGGGCGAGCCTGGTGCAGATTTACTCGGGCTTCATTTACAAGGGGCCGGCGCTGATTCGCGAAGCGGTGGATGCTATCGCGGCAATGCCGCGCTGACCTGACAGGCCCATTCGATTGGGCGTGGGTACGGCTGATGAGGTTTGCCAAGGCATAAAAAAGGGCCCCTTCAAGGGGCCCCTGGGCCTTCGCCCGCCGCCCGGATGGGGCGTGCATGGTAAATCGAATTCAGTGTCCTCGTTCAGCCAACGGCGTGATTTTCGTTGAGTCTATGGATGCCAGCGGTGCCAGTCATTCCGTCCCAGTTATCACCGCGACCTTCACGCCAGCCGTTGATCCAGGCTTGGCGAACAGAAGGAAGATTGAAGGGGCAAAGTTCGCGGGATTTGCCGGTGACCCCGTATTGGTAACCACGTGAATATGCTCTTTCCAACGGATCACGCTTAAGTCTTCTCATAGGGTGTTGCCCTCACTTGTTGACTGTAATGTCCCGTCGGCCTCTCCGAGGCCGGGCAGAGTCGTTCTGCCGGTTTGCGCTCGCTGCCGGCGTGGCGAGCTGAAAGTGCCGCCTCGTTGCGAAGTGGCCTGAGACCAGTTCTATCGAATGCGAGTCACGGTGTGAATGACCGTTTTGTCATAAGCACGTAACCTTTCCAAGGGTCAGGGGATAAGTAAATAAATGCGACTCAACCTTGTTTGGTGTTTAGCCCCGTAATGATCGGGTTTTGCCGTTCTTTGACGTCATTTCGCCAGCGTTGTTTGCGGATGACAGAAATAATTTGAAATGCGACGAAGGGTCACATCGGCCCGCAGGTCGCCAGAATTTCTCGTACTGCCTGATGATCTAAGCTGTCTTTGCCACTGGGCCAGGCACGGATCGGTCAGGCGGCCCGGCTTTTCTGCTGCACTTTGTGTGCGCAGAGGGCCACCCGCACGCCTGCTGGAAAGGTGTACGGGCAAACATCGCGGGGCGATGCGTCGCCCCGTCAGTCAAATAGCCCAAGGCGCTGGAATACTCATGTCGGACCGTTTCGAACTTTACCTCACCTGTCCCAAAGGCCTTGAAAGCCTGCTCGCCGAAGAGGCCAAGGGCCTCGGCCTTGACGAGGTGCGCGAGCACACCTCGGCCATTCGCGGCGCCGCCGACATGGAAACTGCTTACCGCCTGTGTGTCTGGTCGCGGCTGGCCAACCGCGTATTGCTGGTGCTCAAGCGCTTCTCGATGAAGAACGCCGACGACCTTTACGACGGCGTGCACGCGGTCGACTGGGCCGACCACCTGGCAGCCGACGGCACCCTGGCTGTGGAGTTCAGCGGCCATGGCTCAGGCATCGACAATACCCATTTCGGTGCGCTGAAGGTCAAGGATGCGATCGTCGACAAGCTGCGTAACCGCGAAGGCCTGCGCCCGTCCGTGGAAAAGATCGACCCTGACGTGCGTGTGCACCTGCGCCTGGACCGTGGCGAGGCCATTCTGTCCCTCGACCTGTCCGGGCACAGCCTGCACCAGCGTGGCTACCGCCTGCAGCAAGGCGCCGCGCCACTGAAGGAAAACCTGGCGGCAGCGGTGCTGATCCGTGCTGGCTGGCCGCGTATTGCTGCCGAAGGTGGTGCGCTGGCCGACCCGATGTGCGGTGTGGGTACCTTCCTGGTCGAGGCAGCCATGATCGCCGCCGATATCGCCCCTAACCTCAAGCGCGAACGCTGGGGCTTCAGTGCCTGGCTCGGCCATGTGCCGGCGCTGTGGCGCAAGGTGCATGACGAAGCGCAGGCGCGCGCGCAGGCCGGCCTGGCCAAGCCACCGTTGTGGATCCGTGGCTATGAGGCTGACCCGCGGCTGATCCAGCCGGGCCGCAACAACGTCGAGCGTGCCGGCCTGGGCGACTGGGTAAAGATCTACCAGGGCGAAGTCAGCACCTTCGAGCCACGCCCGGACCAGAACCAGAAAGGCCTGGTCATCAGCAACCCGCCCTACGGTGAGCGTCTGGGTGACGAAGCCAGCCTGCTGTACCTCTACCAGAATCTGGGCGAGCGCCTGCGCCAGGCCTGCATGGGCTGGGAAGCAGCGGTATTCACCGGCGCGCCGCAACTGGGCAAGCGCATGGGCATTCGTAGCCACAAGCAGTACGCGTTCTGGAACGGCGCATTGCCATGCAAGCTGCTGCTGTTCAAGGTGCAGCCTGACCAGTTCGTCACGGGTGAACGTCGCGAAGCGCAGCCTGAAGGCACTGAAGCCCGTCAGCAGGCGCCGCAGGCCAGCGAGCCAGCGCGGCTGTCGGAAGGCGCGCAGATGTTCGCCAACCGCCTGCAAAAGAACCTCAAGCAACTGGGCAAGTGGGCCCGTCGCGAGCAGATCGACTGCTACCGCCTGTACGATGCCGACATGCCCGAATATGCCCTGGCGGTCGACCTGTACCAGGACTGGGTACACGTGCAGGAATACGCCGCGCCACGTTCGGTCGACCCGGACAAGGCTCAGGCGCGCCTGCTTGATGCACTGGCGGCCATCCCGCAGGCGCTGGGCATTTCGCCGCAGCGTGTAGTGCTCAAGCGTCGCGAGCGGCAGAGCGGCACGCGCCAGTACGAACGTCAGGCCACTGAGGGCCGCTTCCAGGAGGTGAACGAAGGTGGCGTCAAGCTGCTGGTCAACCTCACCGACTACCTGGATACCGGCCTGTTCCTCGACCACCGCCCGATGCGTATGCGCATCCAGCGCGAGGCTGCCGGCAAGCGCTTCCTCAACCTGTTCTGCTACACCGCCACGGCCACCGTGCACGCGGCCAAGGGCGGTGCGCGCAGCACCACCAGCGTCGACCTGTCGAAAACCTACCTGGACTGGGCGCGGCGTAACCTGGCGCTCAATGGCTATTCCGAGCGCAACCGCCTGGAGCAAAGCGATGTAATGGCCTGGCTGGAAGGCAACCGTGACAGCTACGACCTGATCTTCATCGACCCGCCAACCTTCTCCAACTCCAAGCGCATGGAAGGCGTATTCGACGTGCAGCGTGATCATGTGCAACTGCTGGACCTGGCCATGGCCCGTCTGGCGCCGGGTGGTGTGCTGTATTTCTCCAACAACTTCCGCAAGTTCCAGCTGGACGAGCATCTGACGGCGCGTTACGTGGTGGAAGAAATCAGTGCCCAGACCCTAGACCCGGACTTCGCCCGTAATAACCGTATCCATCGCGCCTGGCGTTTGCAGCTTCGGTAAGGCGACGAGGTACATTGCGCGGCTAATGGCCAATAGCTATAACTGAGGTCAGGGCAAGATAATCCGCAGGACGCTGACGTGACGAGATGGGTGTATGTCAAAGGGTGGCGTGCGTGCGCGGTTACTTGGCTTGTGCACAGAGAGGGTGTCTGCCTGGGCGATGGCGCTGATCGCACTGGTGGCCGGCGGCTTGTTGACCGCTGCCCTGGCATTTGCCGCGCACACCTTCTACAAGCAGCAGCTGCGCCAGCGCTTCGAGTTGCTGGCCAGCGAGCGCTTCAGCCGTATTGCAGAGCGCTTTGACGAACAGCAGCAGCGCCTGGACGGGCTGCGACGGTTTTTCAGCTTTTCCAGCGAAATCACCCCGCGCGAATTCGACGGCTATGCCCGGCCACTGCTGCAACGCACCCTGGCCTATGCCTGGGCGCCGCGCGTCGAGGCTGGGCAACGCGCCGAATTCGAGCGCCTGGCCAGTGCCCATACCGGCCCAGGCTATGTGATTCGTGACCTGGATGCGCAAGGCCAGTGGCGCCCGGCGTCGCAGCGCGACCATTACTTCCCGGTGCTCTATACCCAGTCGGGCGATCGGCCCGGGTTGCCTTATGGCCTGGACCTCGCGGGTCAAAGCGGGCCCCAGGCAGCCCTGGCACGGGCGCTGGGGCCGGGCAGCATGGCGGTGTCCGAGCCATTGGCCCTGTTCGATACCCACTCGGCAGAGCCCGGCCTGCTGATGGTGGCACCGGTATTTTCCGATGCCGACCCCCGTGGTGCGGCAACGGGCTATGTGATGGCCTTGCTGAGCATGCGCGAGCTGGTCAGCGAGGGGCGGCCGGTAGCGGCCGATGACAACCTTGTGGTGCACATCACGGACCCGTCTGGGTTACAAGGCCCTGTTGTGATGTTCGATTCGCAAAATCCAGTCGCGCCCCTGGCGCTGGCCAGCAACCCGGTGTTGCGCCTGGCCGATCACCATTTCCAGCTGAATATTCAACCGAGCCAGGCGTTCGTGCGGGCGAACCGCACCTCGGCAGTGCTGGCGGTCGGCTTGCTGGGCGGGTTGTTGAGCCTGTTGCTCAGCGTGCTGCTCTACAGCCTGTTAAGCCAGCGTCAGCGCGCCCTGGCCCTGGTTGCACAGCGTACTGCCGAACTGCAGGTCAGCGAGCAGTCGTTGCGTGGCACCCACAACCAACTGCGCAGTGTGCTGGACGCCGCGGCCCAGGTGGCGATCATCGCCACCAACCTCAAAGGGGTGGTCAGCACGTTCAACGCCGGCGCCGAACGCATGCTCGGTTACGCAGCCAGCGAAGCGATCGGCCGGTTGCGCCTTGACGACCTGGTACTGCCGGAGGAACTGAACCTGCGTGCCCAGGCGTTGAGCTTGCGCTTTGGCCGCGCCATTGCTGGCGGCCAGGCGATGTTCGCGGAAACGGTGCAGGCGCACGGGGCCGAGCCTGGTGAGTGGACCTTGCTACGAGCCGATGGCAGCCAGCTGGTCGCCAACATGCTGGTGACTGCCATGCTCGACGAACAGGGGTTGTGGGTTGGCTACCTGGCCATCTGCATTGACGTTACCGAGCGGCGCCGGGTGCATGAGGCGTTGGCAGCGCGTGACCGGTTGCTGGAAAAGCTCAGCGCCGAAGTGCCGGGCGGCATCTACCAATATCGCCTGGATGCCAACGGCCATTCTTGCTTTCCATACGCCAGCATGGGCCTGTATGACATCTATGAGGTCGACCTGCTGCAGTTGCGTGAGGATGCCGCGGCGGTGTTCGAACGTATCCACCCCGATGACCTGGAGCGCGTGCGCCGCTCGGTGCGCTATTCGGCCGAACACCTGTCACCCTGGCGCGAGGAGTATCGGGTCTGCCTGCCACGGGCCGGGCTGCGCTGGGTGCGTGGCGAGGCGACGCCAGAAGTGGGCGAGCAGGGCTGTACCCTGTGGCATGGCTACCTGACGGACATCTCCGACCTGAAGGGCGTGGAAGAAGAGTTGCGGGCGCTGTCGGTCACCGACTCGCTGACGGGTATCCATAACCGTCGCTACTTCCAGGAGCGGCTCAAGATCGAACTGGAACGGGCCCAGCGCGATGGTTTGGCACTGTCGGTGATCATGCTCGATATTGATCACTTCAAGCGCATCAACGACCGCTTCGGCCATGCCGTCGGCGACCGGGTGCTGCGCAGCCTGTGCCAGCGCATCGGTCAGCGTTTAAGGCGTACCGATGTGTTCTGCCGCTTGGGCGGGGAAGAGTTCATGGTGCTATGCCCGGGCAGCGATGTCGACCAGGCGCGGCTGCTGGCGCTGGAGTTGTGGCAAGGGGTGCGCAATGTGCCGGTGGAAGGCGTGGGCCAGGTGACCGCGAGCTTTGGTGTGGCGCAGTGGCGGTTGGGCGAGGGCGCCGATGCCTTGCTGTTGCGCGCCGATGCCGGCGTGTATGCGGCCAAGCAGGCCGGGCGGGACCGGGTGGAGGGGGAGCCGCTATAAAACCGCGCGCGCGGTCGGCGTAGGGGCCGCTTTGCGGCCCTTGCACGACCCAAGGCCGCGCCTGCGTCGAGCGCGGGAGCCGGCCCGGGTGATGGCAGGTGGAGTCAGTTGGCCGCTGTGCTGCCAGCCAGCTTCGGCTGGCGATACAGGTCAAGCAGCACCTGGTCCAGCACCTGCGAGGCACCCCACGGTTTGGGGTCGTTGAGGATCGCCGCCACCGCCCAGGTATGGCCGTTGCTGTCGCGGCTGAAGCCGGCAATCGCCCGTACAGTGTTCAGTGTGCCGGTCTTGATGTGCCCTTCACCGGTCATCGCGGTGCGCTTGAGACGCTTGCGCATGGTGCCGTCCATGCCCACCAGCGGCATCGAGCTCATGAACTCGGCGGCGTAAGGGCTCTTCCAGGCGGCTTTGAGCATCTCGGCCATTTCCCGGGTACTGACCCGTTCGGCACGCGACAGGCCAGAGCCGTTTTCCATCACCAGGTGCGGCGCGGTAATGCCCTTTTTCGCCAGCCATTGGCGTACCACGCGCTGGGCAGCACGGGCGTCGTCACCGTCGGCATCGGTGCGGAACTGCGCGCCAAGGCTCAGGAACAGCTGCTGGGCCATGGTGTTGTTGCTGTACTTGTTGATGTCGCGGATCACTTCCACCAGGTCGGGCGAGAAGGCGCGGGCCAGCAGGCGAGCGCTCTTGGGCACATTCTCGATGCGGTCGCCACCCTGGATGTTGCCGCCCAGTTCGCTCCAGATGGCGCGTACGGCACCGGCGGCGTAGGTTGGGTGGTCGAGCAGCGACAGATAGGTTTGCGAGTTGCAGCCGTCACCCAGTTGGCCGCTGACCGTTACACTGATGCCGTCGGCCTGAGGCACCGGGTTGTAGCGTACATCACCGGTGCATTTCTTCGAGGCTACCGGCTTGACCTGGTTGTCGATGCGGATGCGGGCAATCGGCGGCTCGACTGCGACGGTGACCTTGCCACCATCATTACGGGCCACGAAGCGCAGGGCCTTGAGGTTGACCAGCAGTGAGTCGGGCTTGACCAGGAACGGCTTGTTTTCATCGCCGCCGTCATCGTTGAACTGCGGCAGGTTGGGTTGCACGAAGTGGCTGCGGTCCAGCACCAGGTCACCGGTGACGGTGCGCACGCCATTGGCGCGCAGGTCACGCATCAGCAGCCACAGCTTTTCCATGTTCAGTTTGGGGTCACCGCCACCTTTAAGGTAGAGGTTACCGTTAAGCACGCCGTTGCTCAGGGTGCCGTCAGTGTAGAACTCGGTTTTCCACTGGAAGGTCGGGCCAAGCAGTTCGAGGGCGGCGTAGGTGGTGACCAGTTTCATGGTCGACGCCGGGTTCACCGACACATCGGCATTGAACACGGTCGGGGTGCCGGGGCCGTCCAGCGGCAGCATCACCAGCGACAGCGCTGTGTCCTGCAGCTTGTTGGCCTTGAGCGCCTGCTGCACTTTGGCAGGCAGGGTGGTATTGACGGCGGCGTGGCTGGGCAAGGCAAGCGGCAACAGCAGGCCGGCAAGAATGAGGGGTCGAAGCGTTTTGATCATAGTGAGCGAATACCCTGCGGCGAGGGAAAAGGGCTTTGGGGCTGTAAGAGATGATGGCCCCACGACGTAAACAGTACGCATTATGCCCCAAGCGCAGCCGCGATGCGTCACGTTCGACGGAAAAGCAACGCCAATAAAAAAGGCCACCCGGGTGGGGTGGCCTTTTCAGCAATGAACCTTTTCAGCCCGAAGCTGACAAGTATCACTCAGCCTTGTTGATCGGCTTTTCCGGGTACCAGGCGTCCAGCAGCGGGCTGACTTCGATCTTGGTCAGTTCGCCACGGCCTTTGAGCCAGGCTTCAACAGCAGCGCGCTGTTCTTCGCTGACCGAGCCGCGTTTGACCGAGCACACCAGGCCGAAATCGTCACCGCCTACATAATCCAGGCCGTTGGCGTCCATGGCTTCTTCCAGGAACGCGTCGAGGAAAGCATCGATTGCCTGGTCATCCAGATCTTCCTTGAATTCCAGGTTCAGCTCGAAGCCCAATTCCTGAAACTCGTCGACACACAGCTTCTTGCGCAGACGACGGGAGCGGTTTGTGGCCATGAAACAATCCTCTTAGGTAATAACGCCGCGCAGTCTACCAGTTAACACGCCTGGCTGCCTGCCTGAGTAACTGTGCTTGTGGTCAATTCCCTGGCCAGTGCACGGTCCACTCGGCGCATATGTCGTGCCAGTGCCTGGCGCCGCAGGCGCACCTGGGCAGTGGTCAAACCGCTGGCCTCGAGGGCTTCACAGGCCGCCATCAGGTCAGGGGCTTCCAGCATGCGCGCTGCGCTGAGCACCTTGTGGGCCTGCTCGGCAATGGCGCGGCTATCAAGCTGCGGGTGCAGCGCCATCAGGCTGGCCAGGTCGACCTGAAGGCTCTGTTGCAAGGCCTCCAGGAAGCGCTGGCGGTCGACCGGGTCAGGCCCGACCACGGCGGCCAGGCCGTCCAGTTGATACAGCTTGCGTCGGGGGCGTTGCTGGCGGCGCGGGCAAATGCCAGCCAGGCGCTGGCTGAGGGTGCTCAGGCTGATGGGCTTGAGCAGGCAGTCGTCCATGCCGGCGTTCAGGCATTTGCGGCGTACCTCCGGCTGTGCGTTGGCGGTATAGCCGAGGATGGTGCAGCGTGGCCGCCTGGTATGGCGTTCTTCGGCGCGCACGGCAGTCGCCAACTGGTAACCGTTCATGTGCGGCATGTTGCAGTCGAGTACCAGTACATCGAAGTCGCCTGCCCGCCAGGCGGCCAGGCCCTCCCGCCCATCGCGGGCGCTGGCGTGTTCCAGGCCCAGGTAGCCAAGTTGTTGCGCCATCAGTTGCAGGTTGGCCGGGTGGTCATCAATGACCAGCACGTTCAGCCGTGGGTCGGGCACGTCGAGCTGCTCGGGCAAAGGTGTCGGCTGCGCTGCGGCATCAACCCGTTGCAACGGCATTTTCAGGCGCACCTGGGTACCGACATCCTCCAGGCTCTTCATGGACAGGCTGCCGCCCATCATTTCGCACAGGTTGCGGCAGATGGCCAGGCCCAGCCCGGTACCTGCGCGGGCGCCCTGGCTGTGCGGGTTGGCCTGGATAAACGGGTTGAACAGGCGCTGCAGGTCGTCGGGGTGGATGCCGATGCCACTGTCGCGCACCTCCAGCTCCAGTACTGCTGGTGTGCTGGTACCGTCATCCAGCAGGGCGACGCAGATGCGTACCTGACCGTGCTCGGTGAACTTGATGGCGTTGCTCACCAGGTTGGAGAGCACCTGCTTGAAGCGCAGCGGGTCAAGCAGGACATGGCAGCGTGCGGCCGGGGCGATCTGCACCTCCAGGGCGAGGCCTTTCTGCCGCGCCTGACCATCGAACATGCGCCCCACCGATTCGACCAGCGCCGCCAGGTCGACCACCTCCGGGGCCAGGGACAAGTGCCCGGACTCGATGCGTACGATGTCCAGAATGTCACCGATCAGGCCTAGCAGGTCTTTGGCCGAATGGTGCGCCAGTTCCAGCGCGCTGCGGTCCACCCGGCCCTGGTCGGCGCGCTTGACCGCCAGTTCCAGCATGCCGATCACGGCGTTCATCGGGGTGCGGATTTCGTGGCTGATGGTCGCCAGGAACGTGCTCTTGGCGCGGTTGGCATCGTCGGCCTGCTGCTTGGCCTGGCGCAGCTCCATGACCAGTTGGCGGCGTTCGCTGATGTCGATCCAGCCGCCGATGATCCCCTGCACCTCACCCAGGGAGTCGCGGTACGGCAAGATCCAGTGGTAGATGGTCAGGTCCCGGCCCTTGATCCGTAATGGACGGTCCTTGATCAGCGGCGAGCCCGCAGCCATGACTTTCTGGTAATCAGCCTGGATCTGCAGAGCCTGCTCGGAATCGGCAAACAGGCTGTCGTTCAGTTTTTTGCCGATTACCTGATCGGAGCGGGCCTGCACGGCTTCAAGGTAGCTGTAGTTGCAGCTTTTCAGGCAACCCTCGCGGTCACGCACATACATGGGGTGGGGTGTACCGTTGAGCAGGGCGCGCATGAATGCCAGCTGGTCATTCAGCGCGCGTTCGGCGTGCTGGCGCTGGCGAATTTGCAGGCGCAGGCGGGCATTCCAGAGCAAGGCCAGCAACAGAAGCACGGCGGTGGCCAGCACTACCTGCAGGGCAAGGCGGCTGTAGCCTTTGGCGTTGTCATCCTCATGCCTGCCAAAGCCGCGCCAGCGGTTGTTGATTACCCCCAGCTCCTCCGGTGAGATGCTCAGCAAAGCCTTGTCGAGGATAGACAGCAGCGCCTGTGACGGGCCAGTGGTGGCCATGGCGAAGTTGGCGGGTTCGCTGCCGACCGAGGTGCGGATGACCAGTTCAGGGTTGCTGGCCAAGGCGTGGTTGGCGTCGATCAGGGTGGTGATCACCGCGTCGACGGCCCCACTGTTGAGCAACGCCATGGAGTAGAACGCGCTTTCGGTTTCGACCCAGCTTATTTTGGGGTAGTCCCGGGACAACATGGCGTTCAGGGTGCTGTAGCGGGTAATGGCGATGCGGTGCCCCTGCAACTGCTCCAGTGAGCTAAGTGTGTTGTTGCCCTTGCGGTTTACCAGCACATAGGCGCTTTCGAGGTAAGGGCGGCTGATTTGCAGGTCGTCCCCTGCTTTCCCGGCGCTGGCCAGTGCGGCGATGACATCAGCCCGGCCATCCTTGAGGCGGGCGACCATGTCGGCAAGGCCACTGGCGCGCTGCACTTCGAAACGCAACCCGGTGCGCAGGCGAATGAGCTCCAGCAGGTCGGCGGTGATGCCTCGGAAATGCCCCGAATCATCGAAATAGGACAGTGGTGCAGCCGCGTCATCTGCCGCCACGCGCATCACCGGGTGCTTCTGCAGCCACTGCTGCTCGGCCTCGCTCAACTGCAGTTGGCGATCGCTCAGCAGCAGGTCGCTGCCAGCGCTCCAGCGTTTGAAGATACTGGAGCGTATGGCCGGGCTCTGCCTGTCCAGGATGGTGTTCACCAGGTCCAGCAGCAAGGTATCTTGCTGACGCAACGCAAAGCTGAAGCCGATGGCCTCGTGTTTGCCGAAGTTGGCCATGCGCAGGCCGGGCAGATGGCCGCGGTTGAGCTGGTAGTGCGTGGAGATGGTGTCGCCGATGAACACGTCGGCCTGGCCGAACGCGACGGCATTCAGTGCCTGGCTGGAAGAACTGAAGGCCAGCAGCTCGGCCTTGGGGTAGGCGCTGAGGACTTCCTGTCTGGGCAAATAGTGGTAAAGCATGCTCAGGCGCATGCCGGCAAGGTCCATGTCCAGCGCCCGGTTTTCGTCTTCACGCGTTACCAGTACGGGTTGATCGACGGCATAGGGCTGCGACAGTGCCAGGCCGTCACTGGCCGCTTCGTAGCCATTGGCGCTGCCCAGCAGGTCGATATCGCCGTGCCTGAGCGCCTCTACCGCCGCCTGCCGGCTGGAGAAACGCAGTACCCTCACTGGCAACTGCAAGGCCTTGCCGATCAGGCTTGCATATTCGGCAGTCAGGCCCTGGTAGTCGTTGCCGCCACCGGTGATGTCGAACGGCGGATAGTCGGGGGCCGACGTACCCAGCACCAGTTCCTGACGGCCTTCGAGCCATTGTCGTTGTTCGGGCGTGAGCACGGGCTGGACCGGTCGGGCCGATGAGCGCGCGATCAACGTAAAGGACGCGGCTTCGCGATGGACAGCCTGTGTCGCGCCGCTGAACAGCAGCAGGGCGAGCAGCAGGCGATTGATGGCTCGGGCCATGACCACGTTCAGACCAGCGCGTTGCGCTTGGCCATCTCGATCAGGTCGACCAGCGTATTGACTTGCAGTTTGTGCATCAGGCGCTTTTTGTAGGTACTGACAGTCTTGCTGCTGAGGAACATGCCCTTGGCAATTTCCTTGTTGCTGCGGCCTTGGGCGAAGAGTTGAAGTACCATCAGTTCGCGGTCATTGACCTGTCGGAAAAGTTGCAGGTCACTGTCGGTCGTCTGGTTGTTTTTTATTGCCTGGCTGGGGAAATAGTTATAACCGGCCAGTACGGCCTTGATTGCACTGAGCAGTTCACTCAGGTCTTCCTGCTTGCAGACATAACCTGCCGCGCCTGAGTGCATGCAACGTACGGCAAACAAGGCCGGGGACTGTGCAGTCAATACCAGAACCTTCAAGGGCAGGGCCATGGTCTGAAAGCGGGCCAGCACCTCCAGGCCGTCTAGCTTGGGGATACTGATGTCGAGAATGACCAGGTCGGGGTTGCTCTCGCGGATCATCTGCATGGCGTCTACGCCGTTGTCCGACTCGCCGACAATCTTGTAATTCTGGTTTTCCAACAGCATACGGACGGCCAGGCGAATCACTGGATGGTCGTCAACGATAAATATGGAGTGCATGTTCGATTTCCCTGCGATCGATTGAGGGTGACAGAGGGCACCTTATCGCAGTTGGAAGTCGTCGGGCGTGCGGGGAATGGCTGTTAGGCCTATATGGGAAACGGCTTACAAGATAAAACAAAATGGGCTACGAATTAGGTGTGCTTAACTCGATGTCAAAGCGATTTTGGTAACTTTTCATTAGTTTATATTCGTGCCGTTTAGTCTGGCCCTGTTGATGTAGGAAGTTTCCTGCAAGCGTGGTGCAGCGCCAGGCCGAGCCCGCGCTGCACGGACGCGGTTCAGGTCGGGCTGGAGCGCCCGGTCATCTCCCGGGCCATTTCGCTGGCATAGCTGTCGGTCATGCCGGCAATGAAGTCGATCATGCGCAGGAAGGCGCTGTGCAACGAGGCATGCGGGTCTGGCGCGTTGTTGCCGATCAGGTCCAGCACCCTGCGACTCTTGAACGATGGCGTGCGTCCACCGTGCTGTTCGAGGGCCGCACCGCAGAACGTGTTCAACAGAATCTCCAGGGTGGTATAGGCGCCGATTTCGTGCAGGGTCTTGCGCTTGTCCTGGAAGATCTTGTTGCGTGCCATGTCCTTGGCTTGCAGTACGCAGCGTTTGGCTGGGCCATGCATGTGTTCCACCAGGTCGCCCGCCAGTTGCCCGGCCAACAACGCCTGCTGCTGCTCGACGAAGGCATGGGCGGCGGCGTTGGTCAGGTGTTCGATGGCCTTGCCACGCAGGATTGCCAGCTTGCGCCGGCGGGAGTCGCTTGGGCCGAGCTGGCGGTAGGTTTCTGGCAGGTCATCGCCGACCAGGTCGAGCAACAGCCCTTCGACTTCTGTGTATTGCAGCAGCTCCATTTCCAGGCCGTCTTCCAGGTCGATCAGCGCGTAGCAGATGTCATCGGCAGCCTCCATCAGATACACCAGCGGGTGGCGCGCCCAGCGCTGGTGTTCCAGCTGCGGCAGGCCAAGCTTGCGGGCGATCTGTTCAAGCAGCGGCAGTTCGCTCTGATAGCTGCCGAACTTGTGCTTCTTGTAACCCAGGGCGTCGGCATGGCGGGCGCTCCAAGGGTATTTAAGGTAGGTGCCGAGGGTGGCATAGGTCAGCCGCGTCCCCCCATCGAACTGGTGGTATTCCAGTTGGGTGAGCACGCGAAAGCCTTGGGCATTGCCTTCGAAGTTGAGAAAGTCGGCCCGCTCGTCATCGCTCATGTCGTCCAGCCAGCCACGCCCGGCGGCCTGCTGGAACCAATGGCGAATGGCGTCCTCGCCGGAGTGACCGAATGGCGGGTTGCCGATGTCGTGGGCCAGGCAGGCTGACTGCACGATCATCCCCAGGTCACTGGGGGCGCACCAGTCCGGCAGGTTGTCGCGCAGGGTTTCGCCGACGCGCATGCCCAGCGAGCGGCCGACGCAGCTGACTTCCAGCGAATGAGTCAGGCGCGTATGGATATGGTCGTTGCTCGACACCGGGTGCACCTGGGTCTTGCGGCCGAGGCGGCGAAAGGCACCGGAGAAAATGATGCGGTCATGGTCTTTGTGGAAGGGGCTGCGCCCGAGTTCATCGGCGCTGTACAGGGCTTTGCCCAGCCGTTCTCGGGTAAGCAAGGTGTGCCAGTCCAAGGCGCGTACTCCTTTAGTTTGAAGGCAGCAGCATACCCCGCAGCAAGGGCATTGTGCTGCCGGGTCGCGCGCAGGTCAGGGGCGGCGGCCGCCTTGCAGGTAGAGGCGCACCAGCGGCAGCAGGGTGCTGCCCAAGCGCACCAGGCGGGTCAGGTTGCCGCTGCGTACGCCCTTGCCGGTGAGAAAGCCCAGCGCCACCACGGCGCCGATGCCCCACAGTGGCGCATGCTTGATACCCAGGCCTTCATGTAGTGAGCTGCCCATACCGCGCACGCGGCGCAGCGGTTCAAGCAACTGCCCGGACTCATGGCGGATTTCCTGGCGGTGCATCTCCATGCGCAGGCGCAGCAGCGCCTTGCGCAGTTCACGCGGGTTACGCGTGTTTGGCAGTTCTGGCAGGCTCATGGCAACAGGCGCTCCCTGTCCTTGGCAAGTTCTTCGAGGGTGGCGCCGAAAGGCGATGATTCGTCGAACACCGCCGCCTTCAGGCGCATGGCACAGTACAGTGCGGCAATGCCATAGAACACGCACAGGCCAATGATGCCGGCCAGTCGATAGCTGTCCCACAGCAGCACCAGCAGTAGTCCGGACAGTGCGGTCAGCAGCAGCAGGGCGAACACCAGCGCCAGGCCGGCGAACAGCAGCAGGCTCAAAGTGCGGCCTTTCTGCTCCTGCAGCTCGATACCGAACAGCTCGATGTGACTGTGCAGCAGCCCCAGCATGGCCGCACCCAGGCGCTTGCCCGAAGCGCCGGCGCCGTTGGCGTCATTCTCCATGGGTTCCCCTTAGCGCCGGTTGGCCAGCAGACCGATCAACAGGCCGACGCCGGCCGCGATGCCGATCGCCTGCCACGGGTTTTCCTGCACGTACTGCTCGGCGCTGCCCAGCGCCGCCTGACCCCGTTCACGTACCGAGTCCTGGGTCAGTTGCAGGGTTTCGCGGGCCTGGGCCAGGCGCTCGTGAATCTGCTCGCGCAATTCGTCGGCCTGGTCGCCGGCCAGGTTGGCGGTGTCGGCCAGCAGCTTCTCGGTGTCGCGCACCAAGGCCTGGAAGTCAGCCATCAATATCTCTTGTGCATTCTTTGCCGATTTGCTGGCCATGGGTCTCTCCCTGTCGATGAGTGTTGGTAGTTCGAGTGACAGCACGCATGGAAGGTTCAAGTGCGGCTGCTGGTATGGGCCTTGCTAAGTTTTTGCCACGTTGCGGAGCGCCTGTGACCGGTTTTGCGCCGTTTCAGGGCGCCGGCGCAGCGAATACCGATAAACCTTAACCCAATCCACGACAAACCCAAGAAAAAACCACGCAGGCTTCACCCCGCTCACGTGAACAGGGTAGGGGCTGGCACCGATTCGGTGCAGGGATGCAGGTTCTTGAACTGTCCTGGTGCCTTTTTCAGCAGGTCTGCCTATTTCATGGAAAACATGCACAGCGCTATGGACTCTCTGGTCCACGGTTCCAACACCCTGTTCATTCTCATGGGCGCCATCTTGGTGCTGGCCATGCATGCCGGCTTTGCGTTTCTTGAAGTGGGCACGGTGCGCCACAAGAACCAGGTCAACGCCTTGTCGAAGATCCTCAGCGACTTTGCCATCTCGGCGCTGGTCTACTTCTTTATAGGCTACTGGATCGCTTATGGGGTCAACTTCTTCCAGCCGGCAGCGACGCTGGCTGTCGACCATGGCTATGCACTGGTCAAGTGCTTCTTCCTGCTGACCTTTGCGGCGGCGATTCCGGCGATCATTTCCGGGGGCATCGCCGAGCGGGCGCGATTCGTGCCGCAGTTGTGCGCCACGGCATTGATCGTGGCGTTCGTCTATCCGTTCTTCGAGGGTGTGGTGTGGAACGGCAACCTGGGCGTGCAGGCTTGGCTGCAGGCTCGCTTCGGCGCCCCGTTCCATGACTTTGCCGGGTCCGTGGTGGTACACGCCATGGGGGGCTGGCTGGCGCTGGCGGCGGTGCTGCTGCTGGGCGCGCGCCGTGGGCGCTACCGCGAGGGCCGCTTGGTGGCGTTCGCGCCGTCGAGCATTCCCTTTCTGGCGTTGGGCTCGTGGATCCTCATCATCGGCTGGTTCGGCTTCAACGTCATGAGTGCCCAGACCTTGCAGGGTGTCAGTGGCCTGGTGGCGATCAACTCGCTGATGGCCATGGTGGGTGGCACCCTGTCAGCGTTGCTGGCCGGGCGCAACGACCCCGGCTTCCTGCATAACGGTCCGCTGGCCGGGCTGGTTGCGATTTGCGCAGGTTCCGATCTGATGCACCCGGTTGGAGCGCTGGTCACCGGCCTGGTGGCGGGGGCGCTCTTTGTCTGGACTTTCACCGCAGCGCAAAATCGCTGGAAAATCGACGACGTCCTGGGTGTGTGGCCATTGCACGGCCTGTGTGGCGTGTGGGGGGGCATCGCCTGTGGCGTATTCGGCCAGGTGGCGTTGGGCGGCATGGGCGGTGTCAGCCTGGTCAGCCAGCTGCTGGGCAGCCTGATGGGGGTGCTGGTGGCTTTGGCCGGTGGCTTTGCCGTGTATGGAGCAATCCGTGCGCTGCATGGTCTGCGCTTGAGCCATGAGCAGGAGTTCCAGGGCGCGGACCTGTCGCTGCACCGGATCGGTGCTACCAGCCAGGATTGAGCCAGGTCAGGTGCAGGGTGGGCGTGGCGGGCCTAGTGTGGTGTTTTGCAAATACGGCCAATAACTCGCGAGCGATTGTTGCGCTCAGGCAAGGCGTCGCGACGAGTCGTAGCCCAGCTACGGCGAGGAGCGACAACGCCGCATGAGCGCAAAAAGCGCCGCGAGTTATGGTCGTTATTTGTGAAACACCACACTAGAATAGGCTGTTGTGTACGCCAACCCGGGACCTGCCCCATGCTGCCTGAATGTCAACTGTTCGGTACCCTCGGCTGCCACCTGTGCGAAGTGGCCGAGGCCGTGTTGATGCCCCTCGTCGATCATGGCCTGCTGGTAGAGCTGGTCGACATCGCCGAGAGCGAGCCTTTGTTCGAGCGTTATGGCCTGATCATTCCGGTGCTGCGGCGCTGTGACAACGGCGCCGAGCTGCACTGGCCCTTCGATACCGAACAAGTGGTGGCCTTTCTTGGGCAATGATGGTTGCAGAGGAGTTGCAACCCTGCTCCATGATTTGTGAAGCGAGCTGATGATCTGTTGCAGGCGCACCGTCGCCGGTAACCTTCTCCATCATCGGAATAGCTCGCCATGCTGATCACTCCACATTTCACCTTCGATGAAATGACCGTTTCCCAGCTCGCCGCCCGGGACGGGTTCGATAATGCACCGCCCCTCGAAGCCAGGGCCAACCTGCAATTGCTGTGCTGTGCGCTGGAGCAGGTACGTGCATTGTTCGACGCGCCCATCATCATCAGCAGCGGGTATCGCAGTGAAAGGGTCAACCGGTTGATCGGTGGCGCCTCGGACAGCCAGCACGTACAAGGGCTGGCGGCGGACTTCACGGTAATCGAGGTCAGCCCGCGTGAGACCGTCCGGCGAATCAGCGAAAGTGCGGTGCCCTTCGATCAGTTGATCCTGGAATTCGACAAATGGGTGCATCTGTCGGTGACGCGCGGTACGCCGCGCAGGCAGGTGCTGACCCTGCGCAAAGGCAGCGGCTACCTGGCGGGGCTGCAATGAAGCGCATTGACGGCAGCAAGGGGATGTTCGTATGCTGTATATAAATACAGTATCGAGGTAAAGCCATGCTCAATGTCGAGCAACTCAAGTACAGCGTCAACCGCATGCCCGTGGAACGGGTGGCTGACGCCGTTCTGGAACTGCGCCTCGAAGGCCTGGTAACCGGCGACTGCACGCCGTTCGGCAAAGTTCACTTCAATACCTGCTTCGCCGAGATTGAGGCCTTGTTCCAGCGGGCCGGTTACCACCGCGGGTTGGATGTGGTGGGCTATCAGGGGTTGCTCTATGCACTCTATGACCCTGGCCGCTGGGAGCCGGTGCAGGTACTGCGCTGGCTGAAGGAGCGCTGCGAGGCGATGGCCCGGGCTGGTTGAGGGCACGGGGTTGGGCGATAATGCGCGGCCATCAATGTACCGAGCCCAGCCATGACCACGCCTTTCGACCCCGCCCGCCAGCAAGCCAGTACGGTGTGCTTGCCGCCTGGTAACTGGGTGACCGTGCTCGATTGCTTGTGTGACCATTTCAAGGCCATTGACCGCGCCCAGTGGCTTGACCGCTTTGCCCGTGGCCGGGTGCTGGATGCCGAAGGGCAGGCAGTTGCCGCCGACCTGCCTTACAAGCGTGGCATGCGTTTGCATTACTTCCGTGAGGTGCCGAACGAACGGCCGATCCCGGTGCAGGAGGTGGTGCTGCATGTAGACGAGCACCTGGTGGTGGCCGATAAACCGCATTTTCTGCCGGTGACGCCGACCGGTGAATACGTCGAGCAGACCTTGTTGCGCCGCCTGATCCGTCGCCTGGACAACCCGCACCTGGTGCCGTTGCACCGCATTGACCGGCACACCGCCGGGCTTGTGCTGTTTTCTGCCAACCCGCACAGCCGCAGCGCCTACCAGCGGCTGTTCCCCGAGCGGCGTATCGACAAGCGTTACCAGGCCATTGCCGCTGCCATGCCGCAGCATGTGTTTCCGCTGGTGCACAAAAGCCGCCTGGTGCATGGCGAGCCATTTTTCCGCATGCATGAGGTGGAGGGTGATGCCAACAGTGAAACGCTGGCCGAGGTGCTGGAGAAGAACGGTGAGCAATGGCGCTATGGGCTGTCGCCAGTGACCGGCAAGACCCATCAATTGCGTGTTCACATGGCGGCTTTGGGTGCAGGAATCAGCAATGACCCGTTCTATCCGCAATTGCTCAATGAAGAGGATGACTACCAGCGGCCGCTGAAACTGCTGGCGCAAAGCCTGCGCTTCGAGGACCCGCTGAGCGGTGAAGAGCGCTACTTCGAGAGCCGCTTGCGGTTGGACTGGTAACACAGCAAGCGGGCTTGCCTGCGAAAGGGCCCGGCCTGCTGGCCAATTTCCACTCGTCGTTCACCGTTGCCGCCGCTACCGTATTCGCGGGTAAACCCGCTCCTACATACGCGGTGGTTCGGCACATTCCGTTGTAGGAGCGGGCTTGCCCGCGAACACCGGCAGAGCCGGTGCCCACCCACAGCGGTGGCGCGGCAAGCCGTGAGCTTCAGCGGTTGAAACGCTCCACCAGCGAATACTGGCTGCCCGCAGTGCTGGTCAATTCCTCGCTCAGCAGTGCCGAGTGCTGCGCCTGTTCGGCGGTCTGGTCGGCCAGTTCGGCAATGGTGCTGATGTTGCGGCTGATCTCGTCAGCCACTGCGGTCTGCTCCTCGGTTGCAGCAGCAATCTGGGTAGCCATGTCGGTGATATTGGCTACCGCTTCGCTGATGCCTACCAGCGCCTCGTCGGCCTGCATTACCCGATCAACGCCTTCCTGTGCCTGGCGGTGGCCGGTTTCCATGGTCAGCACTGCGTTGCTGGCGGTCTGTTGCAGCTTGGCGATCAGGCCGTGGATCTGCCCGGTGGATTCGGCGGTGCGCTGGGCCAACTGACGTACTTCATCAGCTACCACGGCAAAACCACGGCCCATCTCACCGGCGCGCGCCGCTTCAATGGCTGCGTTCAGCGCCAGCAGGTTGGTCTGGTCGGCAATGCCCTTGATCACGTCGACCACGCCACCAATCTCGTCGCTGTCTTTGGCCAGTTGCGTAACTGTCTGGCCGGTTTCGCCCACTGCCGCCGACAGACGTTCGATGGCCTCGCGGGTTTCTCCGGCAATCTGCCGGCCCTGGCTGGTCAGGCGGTTGGCTTCCTGGGTGGCATCGGCGGTGCGCTGCACATGGTTGGCCACTTCCTGGGTGGTGGCAGCCATCTGGTTTACCGCAGCGGCGACTTGTTCGGTCTCCACCCGCTGGCGCTCCAGCCCCGAAGAGCTCTTGTGCGCCAAGGCATCGGACTGCCGTGCCTGGTCGCTCAGGTGCTCGGCACTGTCTTGTAGGCGTGTCAGGCAGGTTTTCATGCGTGCGTCCTGGCTGAGCATGGCCATTTCCAGGCGCGCCTGCACGCCACGGCTGTCGGTGTACATCTGCGCAATCAGTGGGTCGGAGGTGGTTTGCTCGGCCAGGCGCAGCAGGCGCTTGAGGCCGCGTTGCTGCCAGCTCAGGCCAAGCAGGCCCAGTGGTACCGAAAGCCCTGCGGCCAAGGCAAAGCCCCAGGAATGACCCAGCCAGTTGCCAATCAGGAAGCCCACCTGGCTGATCAGGATGAACGGTAGCCAGTCCTGCAACACCGGCAGCCACTTGTCGCGGCGCGGTACCGGCGGCTTGCCCTGGTTGATGCGCTGGTACAGAGCCTCGGCGCGGCGGATCTGCTCGGCGGTGGGCTTGACCCGCACCGACTCGAAGCCGACGACCTGGTTGTTATCGAAGATGGGTGTGACATAGGCGTTGACCCAGTAATGGTCGCCGGACTTGCAGCGGTTCTTGACGATACCCATCCACGGCTGGCCCTGCTTGAGGGTTTGCCACATATGGGCAAACACGGCAGGCGGTACGTCGGGGTGGCGCACCAGGTTGTGCGGTGCGCCAGTCAGCTCCTCGCGGGTGAAACCACTGATTTCGATAAAGGCATCGTTGCAGTAGGTCACCACACCCTTGGCGTTGGTAGTGGAGATCAACCGCTGCTGGGCAGGGAAAGTCCGTTCTCTCTGGGTAATCGGCTGGTTGTTACGCATGGGTGATAGTCCGCAGGGCTTTCGACAGGTATCGGCAAGCCGCTGGTTTTATTGAATGGATATTTGGTTCATTGATTGCCATCAATGACGGGTGAGTCAGATGATGACCGAATGGGTGGCCAAGGGCCAGCCCTGTCGCGAGGGACTTGGACGCTTACGGCTGTGGGGCACCGGCGCGCATGTGACCAAGCGCCGCCCGCGCGGCGCTCGGTTTAGAAAACGGCACAAATCTTGTGCCAGGCTATCCGTCTCAGCCAGCGATCATCTGGCGCAACACATAATGCAGAATCCCCCCCGCCTTGAAGTATTCCACCTCGTTCAGGGTATCAATTCGGCATAGCACCTCGATCTGTTCCTGCTGGCCATCTTCGCGGGTAATGCGCAAGGGCAGGCTCATGCCGGGGTGGAGATGTGCACCGTCCAGCCCCAGTACATCGATCTGCTCCTTGCCGGTCAGCCCCAACTGTTTGCGGTTGTGCCCCGCCTTGAACTGCAGCGGCAACACGCCCATGCCCACCAGGTTGGAGCGGTGAATACGCTCGAAGCTTTCCGCCAGCACGGCCTTGACCCCCAGCAGGTTGGTACCCTTGGCTGCCCAGTCGCGGCTCGAACCGGTGCCGTACTCCTGGCCGGCAATCACCACCAGCGGGGTGCCTTCCTGCTGGTAACGCATGGCTGCGTCGTAGATCGACAGCTTCTCGCCAGTGGGCACATGCAAGGTGTTACCGCCTTCTTCTCCTGCCAGCATTTCGTTGCGGATACGGATGTTGGCAAAGGTGCCGCGCATCATCACTTCATGGTTGCCGCGCCGCGAACCGTAGGAGTTGAAATCGTGTGGCTCCACACCCTGTTCCCGTAGGTAGCGCCCGGCCGGGCTGTCGGTCTTGATGTTGCCGGCGGGGGAAATGTGGTCAGTGGTCACGGAGTCGCCCAACAGCGCCAGCACCCGTGCGCCGTGAATATTGGCAATTTGTGGTGGCGGCCCGCCGATACCGTCGAAAAACGGTGGGTGCTGAATGTAGGTGGAGTCAGCCTTCCACACGTAAGTGGCGGCCTGTGGCACCTCGATGGCCTGCCACTGCGCATCACCGGCAAACACTTCGGCGTATTCCTTGTGGAACATCGCCGTATCGACCTTGGCCACAGCCTCGGCAATTTCCTGCTGACTCGGCCAGATATCACGCAGGTAGACCGGTTGGCCGTCCTTGCCTGAGCCTAGCGGGTCGCGCGTCAGGTCCAGGCGCACGCTGCCGGCCAGGGCATAGGCCACCACCAGCGGGGGCGAAGCCAGCCAGTTGGTCTTGACCAGCGGGTGCACGCGGCCTTCGAAGTTGCGGTTGCCCGACAGCACCGAGGCCACGGTGAGGTCGGCGCTGCCAATAGCTTTCTCGATCGCCTCGTCCAGCGGGCCGGAGTTGCCGATGCAGGTGGTGCAGCCATAACCGACCAGATCAAAACCCAGCTGGTCGAGGTAAGGCGTGAGCCCGGCTGCCTTGAAGTAGTCGGTGACCACCTTGGAGCCCGGCGCCAGCGAGCTCTTGACCCAGGGTTTGCGTTGCAGGCCTTTTTCCAGTGCTTTTTTCGCCACCAGCCCGGCAGCCATCATCACGCTGGGGTTGGACGTGTTGGTGCATGAGGTGATCGCGGCAATCACCACGGCTCCATCGCGCAGGGTGTGGGTCTGGCCCTGATGGCTGTAGTCGATTGCGCCGGTCTGGTCGGCGTTGCCCACCGCCACACCGCCGCCGCCCTCGCTTTCCAGGCGGCCAACTTCTTTGGCCAGCGGTTTGGGCTGCAGCTCGATGAAGTGGTCGAAGGCTTGGCTGATCTGGCCCAGTGCTACGCGGTCCTGTGGCCGCTTGGGCCCGGCCAGGCTGGCTTCGACCTCGTCCATGTCCAGTGCCAGCGTGTCGCTGAATGACGGTTCATGGCCGGGCAGGCGCCACATGCCCTGCGCCTTGCAGTACTGCTCCACCAGCTGCACGGTCGCTTCGGGGCGGCCCGAAAGGCGCAGATAGTCGAGGGTGACCTGGTCGACCGGGAAGAAACCACAGGTGGCGCCGTATTCCGGTGCCATGTTGGCAATGGTCGCGCGGTCGGCCAGGGGCAGCTCGGCCAGGCCGTCGCCATAGAATTCAACGAACTTGCCCACCACGCCTTTCTTGCGCAGCATCTGCGTCACGGTCAGCACCAGGTCAGTGGCAGTGATGCCCTCTCGCAGCTTGCCGGTCAACTTGAAGCCGATTACCTCGGGGATCAGCATCGATACCGGCTGGCCGAGCATGGCCGCTTCCGCTTCGATGCCACCGACACCCCAGCCAAGTACGCCCAGGCCGTTGATCATGGTGGTGTGCGAGTCTGTGCCCACCAAGGTATCGGGGAAGGCATAGGTGCGGCCATCAGCCTCACGGGTCCACACCGTGCGGCCCAGGTATTCCAGGTTGACCTGGTGGCAAATGCCGGTGCCCGGGGGTACAACGCGGAAGTTGTCGAACGCGCTCTGGCCCCAACGCAGAAAGGCATAGCGCTCACCATTGCGCTGCATTTCGATGTCGACGTTCTCGGCAAAGGCTTGCGGCGTGCCGTAGCGGTCGACCATTACCGAGTGGTCGATCACCAGGTCGACCGGTGACAGCGGGTTGATCCGTTGTGGGTCGCCACCAGCCTTGGCCATGGCGGCGCGCATGGCCGCCAGGTCGACCACGGCGGGTACGCCGGTGAAGTCCTGCATCAGCACCCGCGCCGGGCGGTACTGGATTTCGCGGTCAGAGCGCCGTTCGCCAAGCCATTGGGCAATGGCGCGCAAGTCGTCGCCAGTGACGGTTGTGCCGTCCTCCCAGCGCAGCAGATTTTCCAGCAGCACTTTCAGCGACATGGGCAGGCGCTGCAGGTCACCCAGCTGGCGGGCGGCCTCGGTGAGGCTGAAGTAGTGGTAGGTCTGGTCGCCGACCTTTAGGGGCTTGAGGGTGTTCAGGCTATCGAGCGAGGGCATTGCCAACTCCTTCTGCACCGGTGCCCGGCAAATATTCACGGTTTGCCGGCAGCACCGCTCTGTATCGGTCCGCACGGTACGGACCTGGCTGAGTGGTCAGGTTAGACCGGTTTAGGCTACCTGACCCTTTTCTGGACCGGCGGGGCGTGTCGCAGGTTCCGAACTTCCTTTATCATCGCCGCCCTGCCGGCGCCTGTGGTGCGCCAGCCGTAGTGGAGTGAGAGATGAATACCCTGTTCATGCATTGCCGGCCCGGTTTCGAGGGCGAGGTTTGCGCCGAGATCAGCGAACATGCCGCCCGCCTGGGTGTTGCCGGCTATGCCAAAGGCAAGCCGCAAAGTGCCAGTGCCGAGTTTGTCTGTAGCGAGGAGGGCGGTGCCGAGCGCTTGATGGGGGAACTGCGTTTCAACCAGCTGATTTTCCCGCGGCAGTGGGCACGTGGCGGTTACGTTGAACTGCCGGAAAGTGACCGCATCAGTGTGCTGCTGGCGCAGTTGGCCGACTTCCCGGTGTTCGGCAGCCTTTGGCTGGAGGTGCTGGACAGCAACGAAGGCAAGGAATTGTCCACCTTTTGCCGAAAGTTCGAAGTGCCGTTGCGCAAGGCCCTGGAGAAGGCCGGCCGCCTGGTCGATGACCCTGGCCGCCCACGTTTGCTACTGACCTTCATCAGCGGCCGGCGGGTATTTGTCGGCGTTGCATCGGCCAGCAACTGCGCGTTGTGGCCCATGGGCATCCCGCGCCTGAAGTTCCCTCGCGAGGCACCTAGCCGTTCGACACTCAAGCTGGAAGAAGCCTGGCACCAGTTCATTCCGCGTGAGCAGTGGGAGCTGCGCCTGGGTGATGACATGACCGGCGTCGACCTGGGAGCCTCGCCGGGCGGCTGGACCTACCAGCTGGTGCGTCGTGGCATGCTGGTGACAGCCATCGACAACGGGCCGATGGCCGAAAGCCTGATGGACACTGGCCTGGTCCAACACTTGATGGCCGATGGCTTTACCTGGCAGCCAAAGCAGCCGGTTGACTGGATGGTGTGCGATATCGTCGAGAAGCCGGCGCGTACCACCTCGCTGATCGAAACCTGGCTGGGTGAGGGGTTGTGCCGCGAGGCGGTGGTCAACCTGAAGTTGCCGATGAAGCAGCGTTATGCCGAAGTACGGCGCTTGCTCGACCGTATGGAGGCGACATTCAAGGCACGCAAGATCAAGGTGTCGATCGCCTGCAAGCAGCTGTACCACGACCGCGAGGAAGTGACTTGCCACCTGCGGCGGCTCGATTTGAAACCGCGCTGAGCGTTTCAGGTGGATGGTTTGCATTTGCTGTTTGCATTGAGATCGAGCGCCGCCCGCGCGGCGCATCGCGAGCTTCGCTCGCTCCTACGTTTGTTTCGGGCCAGTTATTCCTGGGGGATTTGCGCGCGAACGCTTTGGCGCTTGGCGTGATATTGCGTCGTACAAACAAAACGGTCGCGCGCGCCTGTAACAGGCGTTACTGGCCAAAAACAAACGTAGGAGCGAGCGAAGCTCGCGATGCGCCGCGCGGGCGGCGCTCGATCTCGATATTCACACAATGCTGAAGGCATGCGTCTAAGCCCCCTTGGACCGCACCGCGCTATGCGCGACAATAGCGATCATTTTCGGAGCCCCCCATGACCGATTTCACCCCCGACGCCATCCTCGATGCCACCGGCCTGAACTGCCCGGAACCGGTGATGATGCTGCACCAGCACGTACGCAACCTGGCTGCCGGCGGCCTGCTCAAGGTCATCGCCACTGACCCGTCGACCCGCCGCGACATCCCCAAGTTCTGCAACTTTCTCGGCCACGAGCTGCTGCAGCAGCAAGAGGACGCCGGCACTTTCCTGTACTGGATCCGCAAGAAAGCCGACTGAATCGCTCTGGAACAGGCCCGGCGTTGCGCCTACACTGCTCTCCCCAGACAGGAGAGCACCATGCTGATAGTTGCCGACGAGAACATCCCGCTGCTCGATGCCTTCTTCCAGGGGTTCGGTGAAATTCGCCGCTACCCCGGCCGAAGCCTCGATGCTGCCAACGTCAAGGACGCCGATATCCTGCTGGTACGCTCGGTGACCAAGGTCGACCGTCAGTTGCTCGAAGGCAGCCGTGTACGCTTTGTCGGCACTTGCACCATTGGTACTGATCATCTGGACCTGGACTACTTTGCAGAGGCCGGTATCCGCTGGAGCAGCGCGCCTGGCTGTAACGCCCGCGGCGTGGTCGATTACGTGCTGGGCAGCCTGCTGACCCTGGCCGAGCTGGATGGCGTGGCATTGCCTGAGCGCGTGTATGGTGTTGTGGGCGCGGGTGAAGTGGGTGGCCGTCTGGTGCGGGTGCTGCACGGCCTGGGCTGGAAGGTGCTGGTGTGCGACCCGTTGCGTCAGGCCGCCGAGGGCGGCGACTACGTCAGCCTCGAAACCATCCTGCAGCAGTGCGATGTGATCAGCTTGCATACCCCATTGCAACGCGGCGGCGAGTACCCGACCTGGCACCTGCTGGGGCAGGCGCAGCTGGCACAGTTGCGCCCAGGTGCCTGGCTGGTAAACGCCAGCCGTGGCCCGGTGGTGGACAACGTGGCCCTGCGCGAGCTGCTGCTGGACCGCGAAGACGTGCACGCGGTGCTGGATGTGTGGGAAGGGGAGCCGCAGGTTGACCTGCAGTTGGCCGACCTGTGCACGCTGGCTACGCCGCACATTGCCGGCTATAGCCTCGATGGCCGCCAGCGTGGTACGGCGCAGATCTACCAGGCGCTGTGCCGCTTCCTGGGTGTGGACGAGCAGGTGCGACTGGCCGAGCTGCTGCCAAAGCCACCGTTGGCGCAGATCGATCTGGATGCCAGCACCGACCTGTCCTGGGCCTTGGCCACCCTGTGTCGCGCCGTATATGACCCGCGCCGCGATGATGCCGATTTCCGCCGTAGCCTGAGCGATGATCCGCAGCAACAGCGAGCGGCGTTCGACCAGTTGCGCAAGCAATACCCGCCAAGGCGCGAGATCGAGGGGCTGGCCGTGCGCTTGCACGGGGAGGCGCCGCAGTTGGCGCAGTTGGTCAGTGCCCTGGGTGGGGTGTTGGTCTAAGCAAACCTTGTCGTGACTTTGCAGGTATGTGCGGTTACCTGTGGGGGTGGCCAAGCCAACTTGCTGGGCAGATAAAAACCCGGCGCAAGCGCCGGGTTGCAAAGAATTCGCCGATCAACCTTTGCGTACGCGCTCGACACGGCTTTCTTCCAGGGCCTTGCAGGCCTGCTGGATCATCTGCTCGGTGATCGGCACTTCGCGCCCCTTGGCGTCGATGATCGAACCGCATACTTGCGGTTGCGGAGAGGTCTGGGGCTTCTGGTTATCACTGCCATGCTGCAAGCTCATGCACTGTCTCCTCTTCAGGTTCAAGCTCAGGGTAGCCCTGCGCCGTGACTGGCCTGTGACAGCTTCTGGGTCACGGCAGCAACAGTCCAGCAGAAAGCCTGTGAAAGCTCCATAAGCTGTTTAGATCGATGCGTTATAGCAACCTTCATGCAGTCTCCCGACCGGGATGAGTGGTAGGCTGCCGCTTCCCCACCCTTTGTGGTCGTCGCCATGCCCGAATCGGTTTCCCCGCGCCAACGCCGCGCCTTGCGCCTGGCTTGGCAGTTCGTTCGCCCTTATCGCCGGCAGGTGCTGCTGGCATTGCTGGCGCTGGTAGTCACAGCTGGCATCACCCTGTCGATGGGCCAAGGCATCCGCCTGCTGGTGGATCAAGGCTTCATGACCCGCTCCGCGCACCAGCTCAATCAGACCATCGGGCTGTTCCTGCTGCTGGTGCTGGCGCTGGCGGTGGGTACCTTCAGCCGTTTTTACCTGGTGTCGTGGATTGGCGAGCGCTGTGTGGCCGATATCCGTCGTGCCGTCTTCGACCACCTGATCGGCCTGCACCCAGGTTTTTTCGAAGACAACCGCAGCTCCGAGATCCAGTCGCGGCTGACAGCGGACACCACCTTGCTGCAATCAGTGATCGGTTCATCGCTGTCGATGTTCTTGCGCAACGCGCTGATGGTCATTGGCGGTGTGGCATTGCTGTTCATTACCAACCCCAAGCTCACCAGCATCGTGGTGGTAACGTTGCCGCTGGTGTTGGCACCGATCCTGTTGTTCGGCCGTCGGGTGCGCAGCCTGTCGCGGCAGAGCCAGGACAGGGTCGCCGATGTGGGCAGCTACGTGGCTGAGACGCTGGGGCAGATCAAGACCGTGCAGGCCTACAACCACCAGGCGCACGACCGCGAACTGTTCGCCGATACGGTCGAAGCAGCGTTTACTGTTGCCCGCAAGCGGATTGCCCAGCGTGCCTGGCTGATTACCCTGGTGATCGTGCTGGTGTTGGGGGCGGTGGGGGTGATGCTGTGGGTCGGCGGCATGGATGTGATCGCCGGGCGCATATCCGCAGGCGAGCTGGCTGCATTCGTGTTCTACAGCCTGATCGTCGGCAGCGCCTTCGGTACCCTCAGTGAGGTGATCGGCGAACTGCAGCGGGCCGCGGGTGCCGCCGAGCGCATTGCCGAATTGTTGGCCGCGCGAAGTGCCATCCTGCCGCCCGCCGCGGCGCAGGTGCTGCCACAGCAGCGGGCCAGTGGGCGTATCGAGTTGCAGCAGGTGGTGTTTGCTTATCCTTCACGGCCCACAGTGGCGGCTGTTGACGGCCTGAGCCTGACCATCGAGCCTGGGCAGACCGTCGCCCTGGTAGGCCCTTCCGGGGCAGGCAAGTCGACCCTGTTCGATTTGTTGCTGCGCTTTTACGACCCTCAGCAAGGCCGCATCCTGCTTGATGGCCAGCCGGTTACCGAGCTTGATCCCGACCAGCTGCGCCGGCAGTTCGCCCTGGTGGCGCAAAACCCCTCGTTGTTCCGTGGCACGGTGGAGGCCAACATTCGGTATGGCCGGCCCGAGGCGACCTTGGCTGAAGTCGAAGCAGCAGCCCGCGGCGCCCATGCCGACGAATTCATCCGGCAATTGCCCCAAGGCTACCAGACACAACTGGGGGAGGGCGGCATAGGCCTTTCCGGCGGGCAGCGTCAGCGCTTGGCGATCGCCCGGGCCTTGCTGGTCGATGCGCCGATCCTGTTGCTGGACGAAGCCACCAGTGCCCTCGATGCACAAAGCGAATACTTGATCCAGCAAGCGCTGCCCAGGCTGATGGCCGGCCGTACCACGCTGGTGATCGCCCATCGCCTGGCCACAGTGCAGCACGCCGAGCGCATCGCGGTCATCGACCAGGGTCGGCTGGTGGCGGTGGGCACCCACCGTCAGTTGATCGAGGACAGCCCGCTGTATGCACGGCTGGCAGCGCTGCAGTTCACCACCGGTTAGCGTGTCGCGGCCTTGTAACATTTCTGTAGTAATTGCCTGAGAGTATTTGCCTCAACTGTTGCGTAAGTGCTCGACCTGGCTGCCATTGCGTGATGGCAGCTTTTTTTTGGCCTGCCAGTAATGAGGCTGTACAGCGGCCTCAGCCTACTCCCTCTGGTTCCGAGACCCTCGATGTTGCGTAAATCCCTCAGAGTGCAAATTCTTTCGCTGCTCGGCGGCAGTGTGCTGGCGATGCTGCTGATCGCCCTGGTGTGTTTCCAGTTCCTGTCGTCCAGCGTGCGTGGCTACGCCGAGCTGGTCGACGGGCCGCTGCGGGCCTCGCAATTGATTGACGAAGCCAACCTGCAGTTCAAGATACAGGTGCAGGAATGGAAAAACGTGCTACTGCGCGGGCGCCAGCCAGCGGAGATGGACAAGTACTGGCAGCAGTTCCAGGCCCGCGAACAGCAAGTACAACAACTGCTCGGGCAATTGATCGACAATAGCGATGCCAGGCTCAAGGCGTCGCTGCAGCAATTGCGCGACAGCCACCGCCAGTTGGGCCAGGCCTATGCGCAAGGCCGCCAGGCCTTCCTTGCGGCAGGCGGCGATCCGGTAGCGGGAGACCGGGCGGTCAAAGGCGTGGATCGTGCCGCCAGTGAGCAGATGAGCGAACTGGTCGAGCAGCTGCGCGCCGATGCCCGTCAGCGCGCAGCCAGCATCAATGCCAGTGCCGAGCGCACGGTATGGTTGGGCCTGCTGGTGATGCTGGCTTCTGCGGTGCTGGTGGGGCTGCTCAGCCTGTGGCTGGTCAACCGTAGCCTGATCGAGCCGATCCGTCAGTTGATCGAGTACGTCGCGCAGCTCAGCCAGGGCTGCTTTGCTGCCCGGGTCGACAGCCGTCGGGAGGATGAGTTGGGGCGTCTGGCGCGGGCAGCCAACACCCTGCGTGACTTCCTTGCCGACACCGTCGGCCGGCTGCAGGACAACGCTCAGGAGCTGGAAGGTGCCAGCGGCCAGTTGCGCAATATTGCCGGTGACATGGCCCGCGGTACCCATGACCAGTTCCAGCGTACCGACCAGGTGGCCACGGCCATGCACGAAATGTCCGCCACTGCACAAGAGGTCGCACGCCACGCCGCCGAGGCTGCCCGTGCGGCCGATGACGCCGACCACAGCGCCCAGGCGGGCGAGCAGGTGATGCAGCAGACCATCGACATCATCGGGTTGGTCAACCGCGAAATTGCCGGCACGGCGTCGGTAATTCGCGATCTGGAGCATGACAGCACACGTATAGGCAAAGTGCTGGAAGTGATCCGCGGCATTGCTGAACAGACCAACCTGCTGGCGCTTAACGCAGCCATCGAAGCGGCCCGTGCTGGCGAAGCCGGGCGTGGTTTTGCGGTAGTCGCTGATGAAGTGCGTAGCCTGGCCCAGCGCACGGCAGCGTCGATTGCAGAGATTCACCAGATCATCGAAGCGGTACAGTCGGGGGCTGTGGAGGCGGTCAAGGCCATCGAAAGCGGCCAGCAACGTAGCCAGGAAGGGGCTGAGCAGGTCGAGCAGGCCGGGCAGATGCTGCAACGCATTACCCAGGCGGTGGAGGCGATCCGCGACATGAACCGGCAGATCGCCACGGCGGCAGAGGAGCAGACCAGCGTGGCCGAAGATATCTCGCGCAACCTGATCGAAATTACCCGCATTGCCACAGCCAATCAGGAAGCGGTGCAGCATACGGAGCAGGCGGGGCAGCGCCTGCATGGTTTGTCAGGGCAGTTGGGCGAAGTCACCTCCCGCCTGAGTGCTTGACTCGGTCTGCAGTGGTTGCAGGTGCCCACAGCGGCTGCAACCCGCGCACGGAGGCATTTTTCGCACACAACAAAAAGCCCGCGCATGGCGGGCTTTTTGACAAGGATCTGGTCGGAGAGACAGGATTCGAACCTGCGGCCTTCTCGTCCCGAACGAGACGCGCTACCTGGCTGCGCTACACTCCGATGACCAAAATCCTACTGCATCCCGTTTTTGCCCGCAAGCCCTTGTTGTTTAAAGGGCCATGGCCTGAACGGGGCCTTGATCAGAGCTCTTTGACGGTGCGGATCTGGTCCTTGTTCAAGCGCGTGCGCTTGCCGTCGAGTTGCTCGAATTCATAGAAGCCAGAGTCTTCGTCGTAGGACGGTTTGTCGGTTGCCTGGATCTCCCGGCCATCGTTCAGGGTAATGACGGTTGGAGTCGAGCAGCCGGCGAGGGCGCCCAAGCCCAAGGCGAGCAGGAAGGCGGGTAGGGTCCGTTTGATCATCGTGTTTCTCCAAGTGCGATGGTGCTAGATGACATTTATGACGCAGGACGTTAGTGCAAGTTCACTCCAAGTGCAGCATAGCGACTAATTCGTCCCCTTGATCCAGGGCAAGGCCGATGGGGGCAACGCCGGAAAAGGTGCGCTGTGATATAACTGCGTCCATCTCATCCTGTTGTGACGGACACCCATGAAAGCCAAGGCAGATACCCCCTTCGTGGCGCTGAACATCGCCGTGCTCACGGTCAGCGACACCCGTACCCTCGACACCGACACCTCTGGCCAGATGTTCGTCGACCGCCTGAGCGCCGCCGGTCATCGCCTTGCCGAGCGTGTGCTGCTCAAGGATGACCTTTACAAGATCCGAGCCCAGGTAGCCACATGGATCGCCGATGACAGCGTGCAAGTGGTGCTGATTACGGGCGGTACCGGGTTTACTGGCCGCGACAGCACCCCCGAGGCGGTGGCCTGCCTGCTGGACAAGCAAGTGGACGGTTTTGGCGAGCTGTTCCGGCAGATTTCAGTGGCCGACATTGGCACCTCCACCGTGCAGTCGCGTGCCCTGGCCGGGCTGGCCAACGGCACTCTGGTGTGCTGCCTGCCGGGCTCGACCAACGCTGTGCGCACCGGTTGGGATGGCATCCTGGCCGAGCAGCTTGATGCCCGTCATCGTCCGTGCAACTTCGTGCCGCACCTGAAGCAGGCAGCGGCCTGTGACAGCCGTGGCTGAGGTCAGCCAGGCCCGGCCGCTGATGCCGGTGGAACAGGCGCTGGAGCAACTGCTGGCGCTTGCCGAAGCTGCACCGATTGGCGAGACCGAAAACCTGCCGCTGGCCGAAGCCGAAGGCCGCGTGCTGGCCACCGACCTGGTGGCCTCGCTCGACCTGCCGCCTTGGCCGAACAGCGCCATGGACGGTTATGCCTTGCGCCTGGCTGACTGGCAGGGCCAGCCGCTGCCGGTCAGCCAGCGTATTTTCGCCGGCCATGCGCCCCAGCCGCTGCAACCGGGTACCTGCGCACGGATCTTCACCGGTGCGCCTGTGCCGGAGGGGGCCGACTGCGTCGAGATGCAGGAAAACACCGAAGTACTCGAAGATGGCCGGGTGCGCTTTCTCGAAACGTTGCGCACCGAGCAGAACATACGGCCTCAAGGCCAGGAAACCCGCAAAGGCGAGCAGGTGATGAGCGCCGGCACCCGCCTCGGGCCGATCGAACTGGGCCTGGCGGCGACCTTGGGGCATGGCCGCCTGGACGTGGTGCGCAAGGTGAAAGTGGCGGTGCTGTCGACCGGCGACGAACTGGTCGAGCCTGGCCTGCCGCTGGGGCCCGGGCAGATCTACAACAGCAACCGAAGGCTGCTGGTCAGCTGGTTGCAGCGGCTGGGTTGCGAAGTGGTCGATGCCGGCATCCTGCCGGATGACCTGGGGCGTACTCGCACCTGCCTGGCGTCACTGGGTGACGTAGACCTGATTCTGTCCACCGGAGGCGTCTCGGTGGGGGAAGCCGACTACCTCGGTGCTGCCCTGCGCGAGGCCGGCGAACTGGCGTTGTGGAAGCTGGCGATCAAACCGGGCAAGCCGCTGACCTTCGGCCACTTCCAGGGTGTGCCGGTGATCGGCCTGCCGGGCAACCCGGCCTCGACCTTGGTCACCTTTGGTCTGTTGACCAGGCCCTACCTGCTGCGTCGTCAGGGTGTAGTTGACGTCACGCCGCTGCGGTTCGACATGCCCGCTGGGTTTGACTGGCCCAAGCCGGGTACGCGCCGCGAATACCTGCGCGCGCGCATCGAACAGGGACGGGTGCGCATCTACAAGAACCAGAGCTCGGGTGTGCTGCGCAGCGCAGCCTGGGCGGAGGGGCTGGTGGAAGTGCGTGAAGGCAGCACGCCGAAGCAGGGCGACAGCGTGCCGTTCATTCCCTTCAGCGAGCTACTTGGCTGAGCGGCCCAGCCAGGCACTGTCCAGCGGCGCGGCCTCGGCCGGTGCCGCCTGGGTCAGGCGTATGTGCACATTCTCCAGTTGCTGGGCGGCCACGCTCCAGTCGTGGCGCTGGCGGGCAAACTGGCGCCCGGCAGCACTCAACTGGCTCATGCGCCAGGGCTGATTGAGCAGTTGGGTGATCAGCAGTGCCAGCAGGTCACCGTCGTCACTGCCCAGGTAGTGCTCGCCGTTGTTCACGGTCAGGCCTGAAACGCCCTTGTCGGTGGTGATCACGGGTAAGCCGGCGGCCATCGCTTCGAGGATTTTCACCTTCGAGCCACCGGCATAGCGCAGGGGGGCGAAGAATAACGCTGAACATCGTTGCAGTTCACGCAGGTCGGGGCGGTAGCCGAACCATTCAATGCGTGGGTCATTCCAGTGAAGTTTCCAGTTGGCCGGCATGGCATGCCCGGCAATAGCCAGGCGCACCGCCGGGTTGCTCATCCACACCTTCGGCATGATGTCGTCCAGTGCCCACTCGATGGCTTCCAGATTGGCGCCATATTCGAAATTGCCGACGAACAACAGGCGCTGGCTGTGCACCGCAGGTTGCACTTGCTGGTAGAAATCACAATCCACGCCGTTGACCACCACATTCACCGCGCGCCCGCTGATCTGCGCGATCAGTTCGGCATCGTGGGCGCAGACGGCCACCAGTTCGGTAGGCTGGCGTAGCACTCGGTGCTCCCAGCGCCGGTAGCGCCAGCGGTCGAAGGCGTTGAGCGGGCGCAGCCACAGCGGCAGGCGGTCGTGGCAGGCACCGCCCATTACCGACTCCAAATTGTGCTCGCTAAGCATGTAAGGCAGCCCGCGAGCCTGCAAGGCTTTTTCGAACGGCTGGAAGCTGTAACTGTGCTCGATCTGGATCACGTCCCAAGGCTCGTCCAGCAATTGCTCGAACCGGTGCCGCAGGCGAGGTGCCAGGCCATTGATGATTGCCCGCATGGGGTAGTCGATGATGGGTGAAGCCAGCAGGTTGAGTGGACTGTGCAGCGGCCGGCGGGGTAGCACGATCAGGCGTTCGAGGAGTGGCTCCAGGGCCTCACGTGCTGCATCGCTGAGAGGGATTTTCGACTGCACCAGCAGGGTGATTCGGTGGCCGCGCTGCGCCAGTGCGCGCAGCAGATGGTATTGCCGGGTTTTGTGGCCGCTGGTGGTCGGCCAAGGCAGGTAGGGCAGTGTCCAGAGAATGCGCATGACCCGAAGTCCTCGCGAAAGGCTGCAGATAGCAAAACGCGCCCGTTGACAGCAGTGGGGGAGCCACTGCCGGGCGCGTCCATGGCAATAGGGGTATCTGCTGAGCATAGCCGGGATTGCCAAGTGTGGAAAAATGACCGGCGACGCGATCAGTTGCAGGCGTGGCGCCGGTCCAATGTTTTTTCCAGGCCATGCAACGATCCGGGCAGGCCAGTGGTCGAGATAGGGGGTGGTCCATTTTACGGAGACGCGCACATGCAAGGGCGCAAGGCAATGCTGGTGCTGCACGGCAAGCAGGCGATGAACGAAGACGTCCGCAGCGCCGTGAGCGACCTGCGCGATAGCGGCTGGGTGCTGGATGTACGGGTGACCTGGGAGGCGGGCGATGCCCAACGGCTGGTCGCCGAGGCACTGGCGGCGGGTTACAGCCATATCGTCGCCGGTGGCGGGGACGGCACGTTGCGTGATGTGGCCGAGGCCATGGGATTGGCCGCTACTAAAGCCAGCCTGACCTTGTTGCCACTGGGTACTGCCAACGATTTTGCCAAGGCCGCTGGCATCCCCCTGGAGCCGGCGTCGGCGCTGGCCTTGCTGAATGTCGCGCCACAACCCATAGACCTGGGGCAGGCTGGCGATCAGTTGTTCCTCAACATGGCCACGGGTGGCTTTGGCAGCCAGGTCACCGCCAATACCTCCGAAGACCTCAAGAAAGTGCTGGGCGCTGCCGCCTACCTGTTCACCGGGCTGTCCCGCTTCAGTGAGCTTCAGGCGGCTTCGGTGGAACTACAGGGGCCGGGCTTTCATTGGCAAGGGGATTTGCTGGCGCTGGGTATCGGCAATGGCCGCCAGGCCGGTGGCGGGCAGGTGCTGTGCCCCGAAGCCAGGATCAACGACGGCTTGCTTGACGTCGCCATTCTGCCGGCACCGCAGGAGATGGTAGGGGCTCTGCGTGACCTGTTGGGCGGTGACGGCCTGTTTGTTCGTGCCAGGCTGCCATGGGTCGAGATCAAGAGTTCGCAAGGGTTGGACATCAACCTTGATGGCGAGCCGTTGCAGGCTGCCAATCTGCGCTTTCAGGCGAGGTCGGCGGCGTTGTTCCTGCACCTGCCGGCCGGGTCGCCGTTGCTCAGTCATCCAGGCTGATGATTTTTTCGCGTACCGCAAACAGCACCAGGCCGGCCACGTCGTGAATCTGCAGGCGCTTCATGATTTGTGACCGGTGAGTTTCCACGGTCTTGATCGACAGGCCCAGGCCCGCAGCGATTTCCCGCGTGGACTTGCCGCGCACGATCAGGCGCAGGATTTCAAGCTGGCGTGAAGTCAGATTATGCCGTTCGCCAGCGCTTTGCTTGCCTTGTTTGGTGTGCCTCAGCGCCTGGTTGATAACGGTGTGGGCGATGGCTGGGCTGAGGTAGCGCTCACCTCGGCATACAGCCCCCAGAGCCTGTTCCAGCTCGGCGCTGCTGGTGTCCTTGAGCAGGTAGCCGTGGGCGCCGCTCTCCAGGGCGCGCATGATCAGGTCCGGGTCGGTGTGCATGGACAGGATCAGCACTTTGCAGCTACTGCCGCTGGCTCGCAGTTGAGTGAGGGCATCCAGGCCGCTGGTCGAACGCATGGAGATGTCCAGCAAGATGATGTCGGGCGTTAGTGTGCGCACCAGGTCGAGTAGCTGATTGCCGTCGTCGGCCTCGCCGACCACTTCATAACCGGGGATATCGCCGACCAGCGCGCGTACCCCGGCGCGGATCAGCGAGTGGTCATCTACCAGCAGTAGTCTACAGGTCATGGTTGGTAATACTCCTGGCGCGTTGCTGGGTGCGCGGGGACCACGGGAACATCGCTTCGATCTGCGTGCCTCGGCCAGGCTGACTGGTGATGTCGAGGCTGCCCTGCAGCGCGATTACCCGCTCCTGCATGCCGGCCAGGCCGCGCTGACCGGCCTCTGCCGGGTGCCGGGCAGGGACGAAACCACGACCATCGTCGTGGATCGACAACGCCAGCCCCTCAGGAGTACGTTGCAGGCGGATGACCAGGTTATGTGCCTGGGCGTGGCGCAGCATGTTGGTCACTGCCTCCTGGGTTATACGGAACACTGCCATGGCCACGGCTTCGTCGATACCGCCCAGGCGCTGGTTGCACGCCAGGCTCCAGTGCACGCCGCTGCTGGCCAGGGTGCGTACCAGGTGCGCGCGCAGGCTGTCTTCCAGACCAAGGCTGGCCAACTGCCGGGGGTTGAGCAGTGCGGAGACATTGCGCACATTACCGAGGGTGTCATCCAGTGTGCTGCGCAGGGCGTCGCAGTGCCCCTGCAATTCGTCGGGCATGCGCCGCTGTAGCCACTGCAGTTGCAGCTTGGCAGCGGTGAGCAGTTGACCGATGTCGTCGTGCAGTTCCCTGCCCAGATGCTGACGCTCGTCTTCTTGCACTTTGAGCATGCGCTCGGCCAGCTCAGCCGGGCGTAGGTGGATCGACCTGGCGCCCAGGCCCAGTTGCACAGCAGCACCCAGCGTGGCGACCAACTGCAGCACCAGCAGGGTGGCCGGGATTGTCTGGTTGGCCAGGTACAGCGCCATGTTGGCAACCAGTGAGGCTACGCACAGTCCGACCGTTGTCCAACGCAGCACGGCGGCGCGGGAGCAGCAACGCAAAAAGGTCTTCAAGCGTGGGAACATAGGTAGGGAGGCCACTGAAGTATTGCTGATGGAGGCCTTGCACAATGCTGCTCAGAGGCTTTGGCGCAGTACTTTCGTTGTTTTTTTGAATACGTATTCTTGCCACCTTTGTTCCGATAGCAAGCGTTTGTGGGGGCGCATATTACCACTTTGCATTGCATCGGTCGCGGCCAGGTAGTCCGTTGAAACGCCTGCTGCTCGGGGCCTTTCGAGTAGCAAAGTGCCACCCTTTAATCGCGCAGTACCCACTTGTGCTGTAACTTATGCGGCAATGATTCAACGGCATGCACCGAAAACCTGAAGAACTTTTCAAGTTCGACCATGGTCGAGTTTCAATAAAGTTGCTTAGTTGCACTTTGAGTCAGGTTAATGCGTGCGATTAGAGCGGCTGGGGCGGGTGCCGGTTGCCATGTCACTGTGCGGGTGAATGCACGCGCTGCCTGCTTCGTCGCAGGACGCGCAGGCTGGCGCAAAGGGGGGTTGTACGACCTTGGCCAATTCACCCAGCAGCACCAGTTGCTCGCCGATGTCCAGGTTCAGCCGCCCTGTACGGCTATCGACCAGCTCCAACTGCCAGGCCAGCAAGGTCAGGCACGCCCCTATCGCGGGTAGGGCTTCCCGCTGCAGGCAACCACCGTGGCAGGCTGGGGCAAGCAGCTGTTGCAGGGCGGTGGTGTAGTGGGCAACTTCACGCAGGCCCAAGCGCGTAGCTTGACGGGCGATAGTGTCGAGGGCGCTGCTCAGGCAACTGCAGGCATCCGGGTCATTGTCTATCAGCTCCAGATGCTGCAGGCATTCCTGAGCCTGGGTCAGCAGTACCTGGGCATCCAGCAGGAAGCCCTGCAGGGCGTCATCGAACGATAAGGCAGTGTCCATCATCAAATCCCCGCGCGTGGGGTAGGCGCGGGGGGCGGGCACGCCGAAACGATAGCTAGCAAAAGCCTGACTCCATTCATGCAATGAGAATGGCGTCACATTAATGGCTAAAGGATATCGCGAACATCAGGTTGCACCCGATTGCCGCTAAGGGTTTCCCTGATTAAGGGCTAGGGTAGGGAACTTTTGTCGTGCCCCTGATTTGCCCTGGCGCGTCGGCAGTAAAGCATGATGGCAAAGTGATATCAATTATTCGCGCGGCATTTTCCCGCAAGGGTCAAGGTGTGCGTGAAGCCGCCGATACAGGGTAGATGATTTCACCTTTTACGACTCAAGCCTGGGGGCTTTCCAATGGCTGGCATTCTCGACACGGTAGACCAACGCACGCAACTGGTGGGTGAGAACCGCCTGGAAATTCTGATGTTTCGCCTGGCCGGTCGCCAGCTGTTCGCGATCAACGTGTTCAAGGTGCAGGAAGTACTGCAACTGCCCAAGCTGACCCTGATGCCCCAGCGCCACGCCTATGTCTGCGGTGTGGTCAACCTGCGCGGGCAGACCCTGCCGGTGATCGACCTGTCCCAGGCGATCGGTATGCGCCCGCTACAGCCGGGGCCGGACAGCACCATCATCGTCACCGAATACAACCGCTCGGTGCAGGCCTTCCTGGTGGGCGGTGTCGACCGCATCGTCAACTTGAACTGGGAGTCGATCATGCCGCCGCCTTCCAGTGCCGGTCGCCAGCATTACCTGACTGCCATCACCAAGGTCGATGAAAAGCTGGTGGAAGTGATCGACGTGGAGAAAGTGCTGGCCGAAATCGTGCCCTACAACGCTCGGGTCTCTGGCGACAAGCTCGCCGACCCAGTGCTGGCCCGGGCCCGCGGCCGGGAGGTGCTGCTGGTGGACGACTCCAGTGTGGCCTTGGCGCAATTGCGCGACACCCTGTCCCAGCTGGGCATGAAGCTGCATGTGGCCAGTGATGGCCTGAAGGCGCTGCGCATGCTCAAGGGCTGGGCGGATGCCGGCGAGGACGTGTGCGAGAAGCTGCTGATGGTGTTCACCGATGCAGAAATGCCGGAAATGGACGGCTATCGGCTGACCACCGAGATCCGCAGCGATGCCCGCCTGCGCCAGCTCTATGTGGTGCTGCACACTTCGCTGTCGGGCAGTTTCAACGAATCCATGGTGAAGAAGGTGGGCTGTGACAACTTCCTTTCCAAGTTCCAGCCTGATCGCCTTGTCGATGTGGTCAAGCAGCGCCTGTTGCTGGATACCACCGCTGCGTGAACGTTGTGCCGGCCAGGTATAAGCTTGGCTTTTGGCATGACGCGAGGCGGCAAGGATGTTTCTCAGTGAGTTGTATCGATACCCGGTGAAGTCGGGGCAGGCGCAAAGCCTGAAGGCATCACCGGTGGGGTTGCTGGGGCTGCAAGGCGACCGGCGCTGGATGGTGGTCGAGGAAGAAAACGGACGCTTCCTGACCCAGCGTGCCTGGCCACAACTTGGCCAGATCTGCGCACACGCTGACGACAGCGGCCAGTTGCTGCTGCAAGCCCCTGGGCAGCCGCCGTTGCGGGTGCCTGTACCGCCTGCCGATGACGCCCTGCGCGGCGTGACGATCTGGCGCGATACCTTGCGCGTGCCGGACGCTGGCGATGCCGCGGCAGCCTGGTTGAGCGAGTTGCTGGGCAAGGCCGTACGCCTGGTGCATTGCCCCGAGCAGCGTGCGCGTTACCTGCCCAATGGTTACGGATTCAACAGTGACCGTGCGGCGTTTCCGGATGGCTTTCCCTTGCTGCTGATCGGGCAGGGCTCGCTGGATGAGCTTAACCGGCGTATTGGTCGGCCCATGTCGATGCTGCGCTTTCGGCCCAACCTGGTGGTGCAGGGCGCGGAGCCGTTTGCCGAGGATGGCTGGAAGCGGATTCGCATCGGCAGCTTGGTGTTCCGCGTGCTAAAGCCCAGCGTGCGGTGCATCTTCACCACCATCGATCCAGCCACTGGGGAGCGCAGCGCTGACCGTGAGCCGATGGCTACGCTGAAGACTTTCCGCGAAAAAGAAGGCGACGTGCTGTTCGGCCAGAACCTGGCGGTGGATGGCAGTGGGTGGCTGGAGGTGGGGATGGAAGTAGAAATCCTGGAGTAGGTGTGTTGCCTGTACCGGCCTCTTCGCGGGGAGACCCGCGAAGAGGCCGGTACAGGCTCAACAGCAATCACATGTCATCGAAATACCGTTCATGCCAATCCACCAATGGCTGCGGTGAATTCAGCTTTTGCCCGTAGATCACCGAATACGACAGCACGTTCTGCACGTACTGGCGTGTTTCGTCGAACGGGATCGACTCTACCCACACATCGAAGCTCAGGTGCTTGGCGCCTTTGAGCCACTGGCGCACACGCCCGGGCCCGGCGTTGTAGGCTGCCGAAGCCAGCACCCGGTTGCCGTTGAACTGGCTGTGTACCTGGCTCAGGTAGGCTGCACCCAGCTGGATGTTCTTGTCCGGATTCAGCACTTGCGCCGGTGATGCCAGCGGGATACTGAACTTGCGTGCGGTTTCCTTGGCCGTGGCCGGCATCAGTTGCATCAGGCCGCTGGCGCCCACGGGTGAGCGGGCGTCCTCCATGAAGGCGCTTTCCTGGCGAGTGATGGCGAATACCCAGCTCGAATGCAGGCCGCGAACTTTGGCTTCGCGCACCAGCGTGTCGCGGTGGGCCATGGGGAAGCGGATGTCCAGGTCGTCCCAGTAACGGGCCTGGCTGATGGTGCGGATGGCCGGGAAGTACCAGCGCAGCTCATAGGCCAGGCGTGCCTGTGCGACCATTTCGTCACGGGTGAAGTGGCGGCTGACGTGGTACCACTCACGGCGGCCATCAACGATCTGGCCGCGGGCGTGGAATTCCAGTGCGCGCTGGATACCGGGCGTGTTGCGCACCTTCTTGACCAGTTGCGGGCTCAGCAGCAGCGGCTTGTTGTTCATCTGGTACGGTGTCTGTGCCCGGTCGGCGGCGAGGAAGCCATAGAAGTCACGCTCACGCGCGGCGGTCTTGTAAAGCAGCGGGATCTGCGGGTTGTTTGGCTGTGCCAGTTCCAGGCTGCGGGCCTGCCAGTACTTCCAGCGGCTGGTGCTGGCCAGGTCCTGGGGAAGGCGCTTGGTCAACTCGTAGGCGTCCTCCCAGCGGCCCAGGCGCAGCAGCAGCCGAAGGCGCCATTCGCTGACGGTGTTGTCACGCAGCTCGGGGTCGTAGCGGGTCATCAGGTCGAGGGCGCGTGGGTCGTAGCGGCGTGCGAGGGTCAGGCCGATTTCGCGGGCGATGGCCACCTTTTCGTCACGCGAGAAGTGCATGCGTTGGGCGTAATCGTCAAGCAGTGCCATCGCCCGCTCCGGGTTCTGCCGGGCCAGGCGACGAAGGCCGAGGCTGACCACGTCGGACATGGCCTCGTTGATCGGGGTAAAGCGCGACGGCTGGTTGAGCAGCTCAGGCTTCTGCGCGACGTCGACCAGCAGGCGCCCCTGTGAGCGGAGGGTGGTCAGCGTCTTGGCCAGTGTGTTGGCCAGGCCGTAGTTGCGCGCCTGGGCTGCCAGCTTGGTGCGTGCCCAGCGCTTGGCCTCGGTCAGCTGGCCTTCGGCTGCCCACATGCCGAACAGCGTGTCACAGGCGGCAGGTTGCGATTTGCCGACGTTCCACAGCTTGTCGGCGGTGGCGTAACCTTCGGCGCGCAAGCCGTGGCTGAGTTGGTATTGGCCGTTGAGGCAGTCCAGCTCGGTGAAGTTGAGCTTGGGGTCGTAGTACTTGACGAAGGTATCCCACTCGCCGCGTTCGGCCAGCCAGCGCAACCAGCGCAGTTTCATCCAGTTGGCCTGGGGCAGGTCGCCATGCTTGGCAAGGAAACCTTCGATTTCCTGGTTGCTGGCGCTTTTCAGGCGGGCGGTGAGTTCGTCGTAGGCCAGGTAGGGCGTCAGCGGGTAGTCGCTCAAGGCCTGGGCATAGCGCAGGTACGGGCCTTTGTCGCCTTTGGCCAGCGCTCGCTTGGCCTCGTCATAGTACTGGCGTTGCAGGGTCAGGTCGGTGGCCTGCGCTGCGCAGGTGGCAGCGGTAAGCAGCAGGCAGGATGCGATATGTAACAGGCGGCTGCGCATGATACGTCCGGGCAGTTGAACCATGGGAAGTGTCGGCGGAGCCAGCACTATTGAAAGCTATTGCATTAGCTTAGCTGTTTGCCGGCGGTGGGTGAAAGCACTGTGCTTGTATCGGGATATTAAGTTCGACCAGATGTCGCCAGGCGCTCACCGGTTGGCCTGGCGGATGCCGTCGGGGGCCAAGTCAGGTAGAATGCGCGCCCGATTTATGGAGACGAACATGACCCTGCTCAAATTCAGCGATGTGTCCCTCGCATTCGGCGCCATGCCGCTGCTGGACAAAGTGTCCTGGCAGATCGCTCGTGGCGAGCGGGTGTGCATCATCGGCCGCAACGGCACCGGCAAGTCGAGCATGCTGCGCCTGGTCAAGGGCGAGCAGAAGGGCGACGACGGCGAAATCTGGCGTGCCCCGGGCCTGAAGATCGGTGAGCTGCCGCAGGAGCTGCCGGTGGCCGACGAGCGCACAGTGTTCGACGTGGTAGCCGCAGGCCTGGACGGCGTGGGCGAGTTGCTGGCGCAGTTCCACCACCTGAGCATGAACATCCAGGGCGATGAAGACCTGGAAAAGCTCATGCACGTCCAGCACGAGCTGGAGGCCCGCGACGGCTGGCGCCTGCAGCAGGTGGTTGAAAGCACGCTCAGTCGCCTGCAACTGCCGGCCGACAAGACCCTGGCCGAGCTGTCCGGTGGCTGGCGCCGCCGCGTGCTGCTGGCCCAGGCGCTGGTGTCCGAGCCCGACCTGCTGCTGCTCGACGAACCGACCAACCACCTGGACATCGGTGCCATCGCCTGGCTCGAAGAGGCCCTGCGTGGCTTCAACGGCGCGGTATTGTTCATCACCCACGACCGTTCGTTCCTGCAGAACCTGGCTACCCGCATTCTCGAGCTGGACCGCGGCGGCCTGATCGACTGGAACGGCGATTACGCCAGCTTCCTGGTGCACAAGGAGGCCGCACTGGCCGCCGAGGAAACCGCCAACGCGCTGTTCGACAAGCGCCTGGCCCAGGAAGAAGTGTGGATTCGCCAGGGTATCAAGGCCCGGCGTACCCGCAACGAAGGCCGTGTGCGTGCACTGAAGGCCTTGCGTGTGGAGCGTGGCGAGCGTCGCGAACGACAGGGCAAGGCCAACATCCAGATCGAAGCTGCGGACAAATCCGGCAAGCAGGTAATGGTGCTGGAAAATGTCAGCTTCCATCACCCGGACGGGCCTCTGCTGGTCAAGGACTTTTCCATGGTCCTGCAGCGGCAGGACCGCATCGGTCTGCTGGGCGCAAACGGCACCGGCAAGACCACTTTGCTCAAGATGATGCTGGGCGACCTTGAGCCCACAGCGGGCAAAGTGGAGCGCGGTACCAAGCTCGAGGTGGCGTATTTCGACCAGATGCGCCACCAGCTCGACCTGGAAAAGACCGTGATCGACAACCTGGCCGAGGGCCGTGATTTCATCGAGATCGATGGCCAGAACCGCCACGTGCTGAGCTACCTGGGCGACTTCCTGTTCAGCCCCCAGCGTGCGCGCACGCCGGTCAAGGCGCTGTCGGGTGGTGAGCGTGCGCGGCTGCTGCTGGCCAAGCTGTTCAGCAAGCCGGCCAACCTGCTGGTGCTCGACGAACCGACCAACGACCTGGACGTGGAAACCCTCGAGCTGCTGGAGGAGGTGCTGTCCAACTACAAAGGTACCGTGCTGATGGTCAGCCACGACCGGGCCTTCCTCGACAACGTCGTCACCAGCACGTTGGTGTTCGAAGGCGAGGGCAAGGTGCGTGAGTATGTGGGCGGCTACGAGGACTGGATTCGCCAGGGCGGCTCGCCGAAGCTGCTGGGTGTGACCGAGAGCAAGGGCGGCAAATCCGCGCTCAACAGCGCGGTGGTGGAGAAGGTCGAGGCCAAGCCTGAACCTGTTGTTGCGGCGGTGGTGGAAGAGCCTTCGAAGAAGAAGCTCAGCTACAAGCTGCAACGTGAGCTGGAGATGCTGCCGGGGCAGATCGACGAGCTGGAACAGCGTATGGCCGAGGCTCAGGAAGAAGTGAACGCGGCGGGTTTCTATCAGCGGCCGATTGCAGAAACTTCGGCGGTGTTGGCACAGATCGAGAAGCTGCAGGGCGAACTGGATGCATTGGTAGAGCGCTGGGCTGAGTTGGAAGGCTGATTGGCGTTAGCCTGTTTCGGCCTCTTCGCGGGTAAACCCGCTCCTACAGGGATCGCCATACCCTTGCAGGCGCGGGTTTGCCCGCGAAGAGGCCGGTTCAGGTCAAATCAATCCTTCTTCAGCAAGCGCACCGCCAGCACGTCACACGGCGCACCGTGCAGTACATCGTTGGCCGTGGAGCCCAGCAGCAATGCCAGTCCGTGACGGCCATGGCTGCCGACCACGATCAGGTCGCAGTTCTGGTCCTTGGCCAGCTGGTGGATTTCCTGGCGCGGTTGGCCGTAGGTCAGGTGCGAGTCGCCGCGGTTGATTTCCGGGTATTTGTTGAACAGGCGGTCCATGCGCTCCTTGGCCTGGTCGAACTGCTGCTGTTGCAGCTGCGACAGGTCCATCGGTACGTCACCGCCGAAAGCCATGGCCATCGGCTCGACGATGTGCACCAGGGATACCTTGGCGTTCGAAGGTTCTGCCAGCGCCATGGCGCGCTTGATCACCGGGTCGCACTCTTCGGTCAGGTCGACGGCGACCAACAAATGTTCGTATTTCATGAGCGGTACTCCTGACAATCGCGATAGAAGAAGTATGGTCGCTTTAGGGCGGGTCTACCGTGAAAATGGCTAACCAGCTCATTTGCAACGCTTTATGGGAACTACTGATATGACGGTATTGCTGGTGGTGTCAATCCTTGCGCTGATTCTCAGCCCGCTTTCCTGGCTGCGCAGTTCGCGCAAGCAGAGCGAGCAGATGAAGTTGCGCCTGGAGGCACGGCGCATGGGTCTGGCCATGCAATTGGCGCCGCAGCAGTGGCCGCACTGGCTGGAAAAGGAGCCGCCAAGCCCCTGCCCGCAGTATCACCGGGCCCGGCGCCGTGGGCATGAGGACAGCTTCAGTTTCTGGCAGGTCAGCCCCGGGGTGTGGTGGAATCAGTGGCGTGAACCCTGTGAAGACCCACGCTTCATGGGCGCCTTGTCGCGTTTGCCGGCGAGTGTGTACAAGGTAGAGGCCGATGCGCGGATGATTGCCTTGTACTGGACCGAGCGCGGCGATACTGCTGTATTGCAGGATGTTGCCCATGCTCTCGAAACCTTGGCCTGACAGGTCACCACACATCCTGGGGTGACACCAACCCCGCTCCCACAACGACAAAGCGGCGGCTCGGCATGACCCTGAAGGGGTGGGGTGCCAAGTCGCCGCTTTGCGTTCTGCTGCGCAGAAAAGGCCAGGCAGGCCGGGTATTCATTCAAGCAAGAGCCAGTGTAGTCGCCCTGGCTCGCCGCGCAAGCGCAAAGCACTCCAGCCAATACGTGTGGTCAATCGCTGACATGAATGACCGGCGATCACTGTCATCATGTTTTGTACCCGAACGATAGAAAATGACTGGAAAGTCGCGTTTTCGCCGTGCTCGTGAGCATTTGACAACGCCCATCTTTTCGGAGAATGTGTGCACACCCAAATCAAACGGGCGTATGAATTGAGCGTTTGTATGTCATGACGCCAAGCCATACTTCCGACTAGCGCGCTGACGGGTGTGCCTGGGGCAGGGCAGCTAGGCCTGCTTCTGCTGCAGCGATCGGCGTGTACAGTTCAGCTTCCATATCGTGGAGATCAGTTGATGATTTACGAAGGTAAAGCCATCACGGTTAAGGCTCTTGAAAGTGGCATCGTCGAGCTCAAGTTCGACCTCAAGGGTGAGTCCGTCAACAAGTTCAACCGCCTTACCCTGAACGAGCTGCGCCAGGCCGTCGATGCCATCCAGGCCGATGCCTCGGTCAAGGGCGTGATCGTCAGCAGTGGCAAGGACGTGTTCATCGTCGGCGCCGACATCACCGAGTTCGTCGACAACTTCAAGCTGCCTGAGGCCGAACTGGTCGCTGGCAACCTGGAAGCCAATCGCATCTTCAACGCCTTCGAAGACCTCGAAGTGCCGACCGTTGCCGCCATCAACGGCATCGCGCTGGGCGGCGGCCTGGAAATGTGCCTGGCGGCCGACTACCGGATCATGTCCTCCAGCGCCAAGATCGGCCTGCCGGAAGTCAAGCTGGGTATCTACCCGGGCTTTGGCGGTACCGTGCGCCTGCCACGCCTGATCGGCTCGGACAACGCCATCGAGTGGATCGCCGCCGGCAAGGAAAACCGTGCCGAAGACGCCCTGAAAGTGGGGGCCGTCGATGCCGTGGTTGCCCCTGAGCTGCTGATGGCCGGTGCCCTCGACCTGATCAAGCGTGCCATCAGTGGCGAGCTGGACTACAAGGCCAAGCGCCAGCCGAAGCTGGAGAAGCTCAAGCTCAATGCCATCGAGCAGATGATGGCCTTCGAGACTGCCAAGGGCTTCGTCGCAGGCCAGGCCGGCCCGAACTACCCGGCCCCGGTCGAAGCGATCAAGAGCATCCAGAAAGCCGCCAACTTCGGTCGCGACAAGGCCCTGGAAGTCGAAGCCGCAGGCTTTGCCAAGCTGGCCAAGACCTCGGTCGCCGAGAGCCTGATAGGCTTGTTCCTGAACGATCAGGAACTCAAGCGCAAGGCCAAGGCACATGACGAGATCGCCCACGACGTGAAGCAGGCCGCCGTGCTCGGCGCCGGCATCATGGGCGGCGGTATCGCCTACCAGTCGGCGGTCAAAGGTACGCCGATCCTGATGAAGGACATCCGCGAAGAAGCCATTCAGCTGGGTCTGAACGAGGCCTCCAAGCTGCTTGGCAACCGCGTCGAAAAGGGTCGCCTGACCCCGGCCAAGATGGCCGAGGCGCTCAACGCCATTCGCCCGACCCTGTCCTATGGCGACTTCGCCAATGTGGACATCGTCGTCGAGGCTGTGGTCGAGAACCCGAAGGTCAAGCAAGCGGTGCTGGCGGAAGTGGAAGGCCAGGTGAAGGACGATGCGATCCTCGCTTCCAACACCTCCACCATTTCCATCAACCTGCTGGCCAAGGCGCTCAAGCGCCCGGAAAACTTCGTCGGCATGCACTTCTTCAACCCGGTGCACATGATGCCGCTGGTTGAAGTGATCCGTGGCGAGAAGTCCAGTGAAGTGGCGGTTGCCACCACCGTGGCCTACGCCAAGAAAATGGGCAAGAACCCGATCGTGGTCAACGACTGCCCGGGCTTTTTGGTCAACCGCGTGCTGTTCCCGTACTTCGGCGGCTTCGCCAGGCTGGTCAGCGCCGGTGTCGATTTTGTGCGTATCGACAAGGTCATGGAAAAGTTCGGCTGGCCGATGGGCCCGGCCTACCTGATGGACGTGGTCGGCATCGACACCGGTCACCATGGCCGCGATGTGATGGCCGAAGGTTTCCCGGACCGCATGAAGGACGAGCGTCGCTCGGCCGTTGACGCGCTGTACGAGGCCAACCGCCTGGGCCAGAAGAACGGCAAGGGCTTCTACGCCTACGAAACCGACAAGCGCGGCAAGCCGAAGAAGGTCTTCGATGCCACCGTGCTGGACGTGCTCAAGCCTATCGTGTTCGAGCAGCGTGAAGTGACCGATGAAGACATCATCAACTGGATGATGGTCCCGCTGTGCCTGGAGACTGTGCGCTGCCTGGAAGACGGCATCGTCGAAACCGCTGCCGAAGCCGACATGGGCCTGGTCTATGGCATTGGTTTCCCTCCCTTCCGCGGTGGTGCGCTGCGTTACATCGACTCGATCGGTGTGGCCGAATTCGTTGCCCTGGCCGATCAGTACGCCGACCTGGGGCCGCTGTACCACCCGACCGCCAAGCTGCGTGAAATGGCCAAGAACGGCCAGCGCTTCTTCAACTGAGCGGTCAACGAGCTAGAGCGAGAGATTTGATATGAGCCTGAATCCAAGAGACGTGGTGATTGTCGACTTCGGTCGCACGCCAATGGGCCGCTCCAAGGGTGGCATGCACCGCAATACCCGCGCTGAAGACATGTCGGCGCACCTGATCAGCAAACTGCTGGAACGCAACGGCAAGGTCGACCCGAAAGAAGTCGAGGACGTGATCTGGGGCTGCGTCAACCAGACCCTGGAGCAGGGTTGGAACATCGCCCGCATGGCCTCGCTGATGACCCCGATCCCGCACACCTCTGCGGCGCAGACCGTCAGCCGCCTGTGCGGTTCGTCGATGAGCGCCCTGCACACGGCTGCCCAGGCGATCATGACCGGTAACGGTGATGTGTTCGTGGTAGGTGGCGTGGAGCACATGGGCCACGTCAGCATGATGCATGGCGTCGACCCCAACCCGCACCTGTCCTTGCATGCCGCCAAGGCTTCCGGGATGATGGGCCTGACTGCGGAAATGCTCGGCAAGATGCACGGCATCACCCGTGAGCAGCAGGACCTGTTCGGCTTGCGTTCGCACCAGCTGGCCCACAAGGCCACTGTCGAAGGCAAGTTCAAGGATGAGATCATCCCGATGCAGGGCTATGACGAGAACGGCTTCCTGAAGGTGTTCGATTTCGACGAAACCATTCGCCCGGAAACTACCCTCGAAGGCCTGGCATCGCTCAAGCCTGCGTTCAACCCGAAAGGCGGTACTGTCACTGCCGGTACCTCGTCGCAGATTACCGACGGCGCATCGTGCATGATCGTGATGTCCGGCCAGCGTGCGATGGACCTGGGTATCCAGCCATTGGCGGTCATCCGCTCGATGGCGGTGGCGGGTGTCTACCCGGCGATCATGGGTTACGGCCCGGTGCCATCGACCCAGAAAGCCCTCAAGCGTGCCGGTCTGACCATGGCTGACATCGACTTCATCGAGCTCAATGAAGCCTTCGCTGCACAGGCCCTGCCAGTGCTGAAAGACTTGAAAGTGCTCGACAAGATGGATGAGAAGGTTAACCTGCACGGCGGCGCGATTGCCTTGGGCCACCCGTTCGGTTGCTCCGGGGCGCGGATTTCCGGCACCCTGCTCAACGTCATGAAGCAAAATGGCGGTACTCTGGGTGTTGCGACCATGTGCGTCGGCCTGGGCCAAGGTATCACCACTGTCTTCGAACGCGTCTGATCGCGTAGCGGGACAGCAACCGGGGCCTTGTGCCCCGGTTTTGTTTTTTTCAGGTTTTATTCAGGAGGTGTGCAACATGCAGATACAACCAGGCGTATACCGGCATTACAAAGGGCCTGAGTACCGTGTCTTCAGTGTTGCGCGGCACTCCGAAACTGAAGAGTGGATGGTGTTCTACCAATGCCTGTATGGTGATTACAGCTTCTGGGTACGCCCCCTTTCGATGTTCGAGGAGTCCGTAGAAGTTGACGGCGAGCAGGTGCCACGCTTTGCTTTGGTCAAGGCCGAAGAGGGGCTGCCCGGGTTGCTGGGCAAGTCGCACGACTGATCGTCCGAGCTTGACCTCACACTTTTGCCACTATATATAGCGGTGCCGCGTCTGGCACTTGGCGCGTTTTTTATCTTCAGATTCAGGAATACTCCGATCCATGGGCAAATCGCTGGTCATTGTGGAATCCCCGGCCAAGGCCAAGACCATCAACAAGTACCTGGGCAACCAGTACGTGGTGAAGTCGAGTATCGGCCATATCCGAGACCTCCCCACCAGCGGTTCGGCCAGCGCGAGCAAAGAGCCGGCCGCCAAGCGTGGAAAGGCTGCGGGTGAGGCGCCGGCGCTTTCGCCGAAAGAAAAGGCCCGCCGCCAGCTGGTGGCGCGCATGGGCGTCGACCCCGACCATGGCTGGAAGGCCAAGTACGAGATCCTGCCTGGCAAGGAAAAGGTGATCGAAGAGCTGCGCCGCCTGGCCAAGGATGCCGACACCATCTATCTCGCAACCGACTTGGACCGCGAAGGGGAAGCCATTGCCTGGCACCTGCGCGAGGCCATCGGGGGTGACGACACCCGCTACAAGCGCGTGGTGTTCAACGAAATTACCAAGAAGGCCATTCAGGAGGCCTTCTCGCAGCCGGGCGAGCTGGACATCGACCGGGTCAACGCCCAACAGGCGCGGCGTTTCCTCGACCGCGTGGTCGGTTACATGGTTTCGCCATTGCTGTGGGCCAAGATTGCTCGCGGCCTGTCCGCTGGCCGTGTGCAGTCGGTAGCGGTAAAGCTGGTGGTGGAGCGTGAGCGTGAGATCCGCGCGTTCATCCCGGAAGAGTACTGGGAAATCCACGCCGACCTCGGCACCGCCAAGAACGCCAAGGTGCGTTTCGAGGTGGCGCGCGAAAAGGGCGAGGCCTTCAAGCCGCTGAATGAAGCTCAGGCCATGGCTGCGCTGGAAAAGCTCAAGGCTTCCAGCTACAGCGTGGTCAAGCGCGAAGACCGCCCGACCAGCAGCAAGCCATCGGCACCGTTCATTACTTCCACCTTGCAGCAAGCGGCCAGTAACCGCCTGGGCTTCGGTGTGAAGAAAACCATGATGATGGCCCAGCGCTTGTACGAAGCTGGTTACATCACCTACATGCGTACCGACTCGACCAACCTGTCGGCTGACGCCCTGGATATGGCGCGCAGCTACATCGAGCGGGAGTTCGGCAAGCAGTACCTGCCGGAGGCGCCACTGGTTTACGGCAGCAAGGAGGGCGCCCAGGAGGCGCACGAAGCGATTCGACCTTCTGACGTGAATACCCATCCGACCAAGCTCAGTGGCATGGAGCGTGATGCTGAGCGCCTGTACGAGCTGATCTGGCGCCAGTTCCTGGCTTGCCAGATGCCGCCAGCGCAGTACCTGTCCACCAGCGTCACCGTCGCTGCCGGCGATTTCGAGCTGCGTGCCAAGGGCCGCATCCTCAAGTTCGACGGCTACACCCGTGTGCTGCCCCAGCAGAGCAAGCCGGGCGAAGACGACGTGCTGCCAGAAATGGTTCAGGGCGAAGCGCTTAAACTGATTCAGATCGACCCGAGCCAGCACTTCACCAAGCCACCGGCGCGCTTCACCGAAGCCAGCCTGGTCAAGGAAATGGAAAAGCGCGGCATTGGCCGCCCATCGACCTACGCGGCGATCATTTCCACCATCCAGGACCGTGGCTATGTGACGCTGCACAACCGCCGCTTCTACTCCGAGAAGATGGGCGACATCGTCACCGAGCGCCTGTCGGAGAGCTTCTCCAACCTGATGGACTACGGCTTTACCGCCGTCATGGAAGAGAACCTTGACGACGTGGCCCAGGGCGAGCGTGACTGGAAGAACGTGCTCGACGAGTTCTACGGCGACTTCAGCAAAAAGCTGCAGACTGCCGAGTCCAGCGAAGACGGCATGCGCGCCAACCAGCCGACCATGACCAACATTCCGTGCAAGGAATGTGGCCGGCCGATGATGATTCGCACCGCCTCTACAGGCGTGTTCCTGGGTTGCTCTGGCTACAGCCTGCCGCCGAAAGAGCGCTGCAAGGCTACCGTCAACCTGGTGCCGGGCGACGAGATTGCTGCTGACGACGAGGGCGAGTCGGAATCGCGCGTACTGCTGGGCAAGCACCGTTGCCCGATCTGCGCCACGGCGATGGACGCCTACCTGCTGGACGAGAAGCACAAGCTGCACATCTGCGGTAACAACCCGGACTGTGTAGGTTACGAGATCGAGGAAGGCAACTATCGCATCAAGGGCTACGAAGGGCCGAGCCTGGAGTGCGACAAGTGCGGTAGCGAGATGCAATTGAAGACTGGCCGTTTCGGCAAGTTCTTCGGCTGCACCAACCCGGCGTGCAAGAACACCCGCAAGCTGCTCAAGAGCGGCGAGGCGGCGCCGCCGAAGATGGACAAGGTAGACATGCCGGAGCTCAAGTGCGAGAAGGTCGACGATACCTACGTGCTGCGCGACGGTGCTTCGGGGCTGTTCCTGGCAGCCAGCCAGTTCCCCAAGAACCGCGAAACCCGTGCGCCGCTGGTGCTGGAGATTGTGCCGCACAAGCATGAGATCGACCCGAAGTACCACTTCCTGTGCGATGCGCCGCAGAAAGACCCGGATGGCCGCCCGGCGGTGATTCGCTACAGCCGCAAGACCAAGGAGCAGTACGTACAGTCCGAGGTCGATGGCAAGCCGACCGGTTGGAAGGCGTTCTACGACGGCAATGCCTGGAAGGTTGAAGACAAGCGCTGATCCATCGGTGCTGTAATGTGGGGCCGCTTTGCGCCCTTCGCGGGCCTGCCCGCTCCCACAGGTATCGCGCCGCCCTTGAATGTGGCGCTGTACTGGTGGGAGCGGGCAAGCCCGCGAAAGGCGCAAAGCGGCCCCAATCATTTATGATGCAGATATCCGCCTTGTAGCCTTATGGGAGGGCACTGAAATGGCCCAGGAACTCTACACCCGCACCAACCAGAAACTGTTCTTCGCCGGCCTCGCCCTCGAGTCCATGGCCAAGGCTGAACAAAGCCAGGCCATGAATGCCCAGGGCTTGGTTCAGGCTGAACGCGAGTCGGCGCTGTTCCACCTGTATGGTGCTCTGTTGGGGCTGTGCCATGAAATCGGGGGCTTCTACCGCCTTCCGGTTGTCGCAACGGTGGAGCAGGCCCTGGCCGACGATGCCCTTAACGGTATAACCATCCCGGAAGTGGCCGAGTTGCTGGAACTGGCCCGCCAGCGGGAAACCTGGCTGGCGCAAATGCTCGGTGCTTATGCCGATTTGTTCCGACCACCGGTCGCCAGAAAAGCGCCGAAAACCGACGTTACCCAGCCCCTGATTCAAGCCGTCAATCTTGATGAGCCTGAGCATCCAGCGCTGTCGCGTGCCGAGCTGGAAAGCTGGCGAAATGACCTCAAAAGTCTGGTGAGACGTTTCCGTGACGCGTTGAGTGAGTGCTGATAGCCGCAACGGCTGGTACAATAATCGCCTTTCGCGGAGAACTGCCATTTATGTCTACGTCTTTTCTGGAAATTGTCGAGTTGTCTGATGGCCGCATCGAACTTCGTCGCGCCGAGGATGAGGGCTCTCTGGTAACCCTGGATTTCTCGGAAGACGCCAAGGTGTTCCTGCAGGGTCAGCATGTGGAAGTGGCCAAGGCCATGCTCAGTGTGGGCGTGCAGATGGCCGGTCGCCTGATGGATGGCGAGCTTGAGCGTGATGAAGGGCCGCGTGTGCTGCACTGAGTGTGCAGCAGCGTATCAGGCTATTTGAAGTGACAGGCAAAGCCTGAACATCAGCCGAGGCGGATGTTCAGGCTTTGTGCGTTTCCGGCACTGGCTGCACGTAGCAGTTGCTGGCGTGCAGTGGCGTTGACGTTGCCCAGCCAGCTCACCACGGTGTGGCTGAGGCCCAGGCGCAAGGCCTCACAGGCCAGCTGCAGCGCGCTTTGATTGCTGCGGGGTTGCAGCAGCAGAATACGTTCACGGTTGAGCCCGGCATCGCGCAGCCAGGCCTGGGTCAGGCTTGGCGGCGGGGCGATCAGGGTCAGCCAGCGGGCCTCGTCCTCTTCGCTCAGCTCGCGCAGCACCGGCGCCAGCAGGCTTTGGCAGTGGCCAGGGGCGCCGCGCAGCGACAGTTCGCTGAACAGTTCGGGCTGGCTGCTCTTGCGCGCTGGCTCCCTGGCTTTCAGGCCTGGCAGCACGGGCTGTGCGAGGAATGCTTCGAACAGGGGCAACTGGGCTTGCTCGGGTGCGTGAATGAACTGCTGCATGACGCCTCCTGGATCAGCGGCGAATGACGCCGACGCTCAAGCCCTCGATCACCAGTTCCTGTTCTTTCAGGTCGACTTCGATGGGGGCGAATTCGGGGTTTTCAGCAAGCAGCCAGACTTTGCTGCCTTCGCGCTTGAAGCGCTTGACGGTGACTTCGTCGCCGATACGCGCCACCACGATCTGGCCGTTGCGGGCCTCACGGCAGGTGTGCACAGCCAGCAGGTCACCGTCGAAGATGCCGACGTCCTTCATGCTCATGCCGTGTACGCGCAGCAAATAGTCGGCTTGGGGGTGGAAGAAGGCAGGGTTGATGTTGCAGGATTGCTCGATGTGCTGTTCGGCAAGAATCGGCGCACCGGCAGCTACCCGGCCGATGATGGGCAGGCCGGCTTCTTCGGCCTTGGCTTCCAGGCCAGGGATGCGGATGCCGCGGGAAGCGCCCGGCGTCATTTCGATCGCGCCCTTGCGGGCAAGCGCCTTGAGGTGCTCCTCGGCGGCATTGGGCGACTTGAAGCCCAGCTCCTGAGCAATCTCCGCGCGGGTGGGCGGGAAGCCGTTGTCTTCCAGGCAGCGCTTGATGAACGCGAGAATTTCGGCTTGGCGTGGCGTCAGTTTCAACATGGTAAGCGCTCTGTCTTTTTGTACAGTGACTGGGATTATATACAGTGTCGGGCCCGCTGCAAGCTCCAAGCTGCAAGAAAGGGCGAAACGGCAGTCCATCCGATCTCAGTCACCCCAGAAGCGATTTCGTGATATCCGGCCGGTGTTGCTGTTATTTGATGCTTGCAGCTTCCAGCTTGCGCCTTTTAAATGGCGACCGCCCAGTCACCGAGCCTTGACAGACGCAGGGCTGAAACGTATGTTTCAAACACCTGTTTGTCTGGCGGAGTAGTCGGAGTAGTCATGGCCCAATCGGAAACCGTTGAACGCATTCTCGATGCTGCCGAGCAGCTGTTCGCGGAAAGGGGGTTCGCCGAAACCTCGTTGCGGCTGATTACCAGCAAGGCCGGGGTCAACCTGGCGGCAGTCAACTATCATTTCGGCTCCAAGAAGGCGCTGATCCAGGCTGTTTTCTCGCGTTTCCTTGGCCCGTTCTGCGCCAGTCTCGAGCGTGAACTGGAGCGGCGCCAGGCCAAGCCGGAGCACAAGCCCAGCCTCGAAGAACTGCTGGAAATGCTCGTAGAGCAGGCGTTGGCCGTGCAGCCGCGTAGCAACAACGACCTGTCGATCTTCATGCGCCTGCTGGGTCTGGCGTTCAGCCAGAGCCAGGGTCACCTGCGGCGTTATCTGGAAGACATGTACGGCAAGGTGTTCCGCCGCTACATGCTGCTTGTGAACGAAGCTGCGCCACGCATTCCGCCACTGGAACTGTTCTGGCGTGTGCACTTCATGCTGGGTGCCGCGGCCTTCAGCATGTCCGGTATCAAGGCCTTGCGGGCGATTGCCGAGACCGACTTCGGCATCAACACTTCGATCGAGCAGGTGATGCGCCTGATGGTGCCGTTCCTGGCGGCAGGCATGCGCGCTGACAGCGGTGTGACCGACGAGGCGATGGCCACTGCGCAGCTGCGCCCGCGAACAAAGACCAGCTCGGCTACCGCCAAGGCCTGAAGGCTGGGCGTGGCAGGGCGCTTCCGCTAAGCTAGCGCCCATGCCCGATCTCGATCTACTTCACATTTCCCTCGCTGACCAGTGCTCTTATGGCTTCGCCTGTGGCCAGCGGCGCGTGCCTGTGGGTGTCTGCTGCCCCCAATTGGGCCTCTCTCTGTCTTCAATGAAGGATTACCCATGACTGTCAGCCTGCAAGGCTCCCTGATGGTGGATATCGCCGGTAAATGGCTGACCGCCGAAGACCGTCAATTGCTGCGCCAGCCCGAAGTGGCTGGCCTGATCATCTTTGCCCGCAATATCGACAGCCCGCGCCAGGTGCGCGAACTGTGCGCGTCCATCCGCGCCATTCGCCCCGAACTGATCCTGGCAGTGGACCAGGAGGGTGGTCGCGTACAACGACTGCGCCAGGGCTTCGTGCGCCTGCCGGCCATGCGTGCGCTGGCCGATAACGACAATGCTGAATACCTGGCTGAGCAGTGCGGCTGGCTGATGGCGACCGAGGTACTGGCAGTTGGTCTGGACCTCAGCTTTGCTCCGGTGCTCGACCTGGACCACCAGCGTAGCGCCGTGGTGGGTAGCCGCGCTTTCGAGGGTGACCCGCTGCGTGCAACGCGACTGGCCGGCGCGTTCATCCGTGGCATGAATGCGGCGGGAATGGCCGCTTGTGGCAAGCATTTCCCGGGGCATGGTTGGGCCGAAGCCGATTCGCACGTGGCTATCCCCACCGATGAGCGCAGCCTGGAACAACTGCGCCAGGCCGACCTGGTGCCGTTTACCCGCCTGAGTGGGCAGCTTGCGGCAGTGATGCCGGCGCATGTCATTTACCCGCAGGTCGACAACCAGCCAGCCGGCTTCTCGCGGCGTTGGTTGCAGGACATCTTGCGTGGTGAGCTGGGCTTTGACGGGGTGATCTTCAGTGATGACCTGTCGATGGCCGGTGCGCATGTGGTGGGCGACGCGGCCAGCCGTATCGAGGCGGCGCTGAGCGCCGGTTGTGACATGGGCCTGGTGTGCAATGACCGGGCGGCGGCGGAGCTGGCGCTGAGTGCGGCGCAGCGCATGAAGGTCAAGCCGTCGCCGCGGATTGCGCGGATGCGCGGGCAAGGTTTTGCACGAACCGATTATCGCCAGCAGCCGCGCTGGCTGGAGGCGCTGGGGGCGTTGAAGGAAGCTCAGTTGGTCGATTGATTGCGCTGGCCTCTTCGCTCCCACAGGTACCGCATCGCCACCTGGGGCAGGGCTGTGCCTGTAGGAGCGGGCTTGCCCGCGAAGAGGCCCGCGCGGGCTGTATCCGTTTTCGATCTATCGCCCGCGTTTTCCGGGCAATGGCGCAAACAGGGCCTCGATTTCTTCATCGCCAAGCCGCCACTGCCCAGCCTGCCCGCCGTCCAGCAGGCTGGCGGCCAATGCTGCCTTTTCCTGCTGCAGCAGCTGGATCTTCTCCTCCACCGTGCCCCGGGTAATCAGCTTGAACACGAACACCGGCTTGTCCTGACCGATGCGGTAGGCTCGGTCAGTAGCTTGGTTTTCGCTGGCCGGGTTCCACCAGGGGTCGAAGTGGATCACGGTGTCCGCCGCCGTCAGGTTCAAGCCTACGCCCCCCGCCTTCAGGCTGATCAGGAACACTTCGCTGTTACCTTGCTGGAACTGCTGCACTGGCGTGCGACGGTCGCGAGTGTCACCGGTCAGCAGGCTGTAGCGGATCTTGCGCTTCTCGAGCTCCTGCTCGATCAGCGCCAGCATTGAGGTGAACTGTGAGAACAACAATACCCGGCGCCCTTCGCTGAGCAGTTCTTCGAGCATTTCCAGCAGCGCACCCAGCTTGCCCTTGTCGGCCTGGTTGCCTTTGCTTTCCACCCCCTTGACCAGGCGCAGGTCGCAGCACACCTGGCGCAGCTTGAGCAACGCATCGAGGATCACGATCTGGCTGCGTGCGGCACCATTGCGGGCGATTTCGTCGCGGACTTTCTGGTCCATGGCTACTCGCACGGCCTCGTAGGTATCGCGCTGGGCGTCACTGAGCTCGACCCAGTGCACCATCTCGGTCTTGGCCGGCAGCTCTGTGGCCACCTGCTCTTTGGTGCGGCGCAGCAGGAACGGCCGGATGCGGCTGGCCAGGTGGGCCATGCGCTCGCTGTCACCGTGACGTTCGATCGGGTTGCGGTAATCCTGGTTGAAGCGCTTCAGGTCGCCCAGCCAGCCGGGCATCAGAAAGTGGAAGATCGACCACAGTTCGCCCAGGTTGTTTTCCATCGGCGTGCCGGTCAGGCACAGGCGCTGGCCGGCCTGTAGCTCGCAGACGGCGAGGGCGGCCTTGCTGCTGCTGCTCTTGATGTTTTGCGCCTCGTCCAGTATCAGCATGTGCCAGGCCTGGGGGCGCAACTGTTCGAGGTCGCGTGGTATCAGGGCGTAAGTGGTCAGGACCAGGTCGTACTCATGGAGCTTGGTGAAGTGCTTGCTGCGCCCCGGCCCATGCAGGGCCAGTACGCGCAGGCCGGGCGCGAAGCGCTGGGCTTCGTCCAGCCAGTTGGGTATGAGGCTGGTTGGCATGACCGCCAGGGCCGGTGTACTCAGGCGCCCGGATTGCTTCTCCAGCAGCAGATGGGCCAGGGCCTGCAGGGTCTTGCCCAGGCCCATGTCGTCGCCGAGGATGCCGCCGGTACCCATTTCGCGCAAGGCCTGCAGCCAGTTCAGGCCTTGCTGCTGATAGGGGCGCAAGCTGGCCTGCAACCCGGTGGGCGGTTCTACCTGCAGGTCGCGGGCATCGCGCAGGCGGCGGCCCAGATCGCGTACATGCTCGCCACCTTCCCAGTGCAGGGGCAGGCCTTCGATTTCGTTCAGGCGCGCGGCGTCGGCGCGCTCCATGCGCAGGGACGGGCCTGCCGTGTCCTCGTGCAAGTAGAGCTCGCCCAGGGTGCCCATGACTGCCTTGATGCGGCCGTAGGGCAGGGCGACGCGCAAGGCGGGGGCATCGGGACGGCCGCGGTTGAGGTCGATCAGCAGGTGCTCATCGTCACTGCGCCGGGCCAGTTCGCTAGGGCGTAGCAGCTCCGGGCTGCTGCGCAGCAGGTGCAATACGATCGGCAGCAGGCTGTGGCGTTGGCCATCGACCACAATGCCTAGTTCCAGGTCGAACCATTCATGGCCGGGCGCTTCGTCGATGGTTGCATACCAGTCGTCCACCTCCTGAAGGTTGAAGGCGAAGTCGCGGTGAATGTCGATGTCCCAGCCGGCTTCGCGCAGGCGCGGCAGGCCTTCGCGGGCAAAACGCAACCAGGCTTCGTCGTCTGGCAACTGATGCATTTCGCCGGCGCTGTCGGGGAGTGCCTTGCTCTGCCGTGTGGCAGGTTTGAAGCCGAAATCGCGCAGCATCTGGCGCAACGCCTGCTCGGCTTGAGTCTGGCGGCGAATGCGCTGGCTGGTGCTGCCTGCCAGGCGGGTCAGTGGCTTTTCATCGGTGCCGCTGGCCTGCAAGCCGTCATAATCGAACGCCAATGCGGCGCGATGTTGCATCTGCCGTTGCATGCGACCGGTTTTTGGCATGTAGGCGGTGTATTCAAGGCTGCCGAGAGCAAGAAGGGGCTTTGGCTGGATGTTATCGAGCAACTGCTCCTGCACTTGCGTCGGGGTCGGCACCTTGTGGCTGAGGGCATTGAGCTTGTGGCTCAGGGGTACGACCAGGTGTTCCGGTACATCGGGTGCGATAGTCAACTGCACGGCGACGTGCGGATCCAGGCTGTGCTCGACTTTGCCCACTTCACGGGTCGGCAGGTTCAGGTAGTAAAGCGGCAGCAGCGGGATGACGCAGCGCAGCATTTCTTCGCCGCTGTACCACCGCCCCCGGTAGTTTCCGTTGTCCAGGCGTACCCAGCGAAACTCGGCGTGGCGCACCGGGCCTTCATGAAGCGGGGGGAGGTCGGTATCGAAGAACATTCGCCCGGTTTCGAGGGCGCGCTGGAACAACTCGCCACCTTCGTGGCCCTTCAGTTTGTAACCGCGATCTTGGCCGCCGCCCTGATTCAGGGCCGAGAGCAGGCGCAGAATGCGGATGTCTTCGTCTGTTACGAAGCGCGGTGGCTCGTAGAGAAAGTCGTAAAGTGACTGGACGCGGCTGAAGCGGATGCCGTCTTCCGTTCGCGTGCCTTTGCGGACAAGCAGGGCGCAGCCGGCATCGTCGGTGAGCTGCAGCTGATAGCACACCATGCGCCCGCGTTTGTCTTCGGTCGCGTCGGTTTTGGGTGGGGCCTGCTCCAGGCCGCTCAACCAGTGCTGCAGTTCGGCGGACAGGGTGCCCGGGTTGGCTTGCATGCCCCCATTACTGGAAAAGCGGTCGCTCACGCAGAAGAGTACAGCGGCGCAATGCTTGCAGTTATGCCGTACCGGGCAATCGCATTCACCGCGCACATGGCAGCGGCCGCCCGCCACGTGCAGCTCGATGCGTTGCCGGTAGTGGTTGTTGCCGCTCCCCTGGCAATTGGCGGTGATGGTCTGCCCATACACGCCCTCCAGTTCGGCCCTGCCTTCCTCGGCATACCGCTCACCGCGCTGCAGGGCAGCTTTGCTGAACGATTGAATCCAGTTCGGATAAGCGTTCACCATCTCGGCGGCATCGTGCTTCATTGGCCTACTGCTCCATCATCTCCGGGTCCATCACCGGCATTTTCGGCGTACCCGGTGGTGTCACCTTCAGCAGTACCGCCAGGTGCCCGCCGTCGAGAAAGGTCAGCTGGCCGCCCTTGACGTTGCTGTTGCTTTGCCTGAACTGCTCGCTTTGCAGCACGTTGCCGTTGCCATCCAGCTGGTTGACCCAGAAGTTGGCCTCGACGGTGATGAAGCGGCCTTCAGCGATGCTCAGGTTGCCTTCGATAGGGAAGTGCCCGAACTGTTCGGTGCCTTCGCCCACGGCGATGCGGCTGGGTTCGCTGCCCACCTGCTGCTGCCAGGCCTTGTGCATCAGCACCGTGTAGTCGGCGGTGGCTTCCAGGCGGGTGGCTTCATCTTCCAGTGCTGGGGGGCGCTCGGCGTCCTTGGTCAGGCGTGGGGCGCCGGCGCTCCAGTCTTCGGGGGCGAACGGGCTGGTGAAGGCGGGCACGCTGTTCTGCCGCACCAGAATCATTTCTACCTGATACAGGCCTTCGGCGAAGGCAGCTGGGGCGAACAGCGCCAGCAGCAGGGTCAGGCAACGGATGGCACGCATGGGTCTTCCTTAGGCAGGCTGTGGGGTCAGGCGCTCGAACAGCGCCTCCAGGGTATTGAAACGTTCGTCGGGGCGTTCCATCGGTACCAGGAAGCGGAACTGGGTAGCGCCTTCGAACTTGTAACGTTTGGGCTGGCCCTGGATCAGCTTGATCAGGGTCAACGGGTCGACCGGGGTTTCGGCTTCGAACTCGAGCTTGCCACCATTGGGCCCCGCATCGACTTTCTTGATCCCGAGCTTTTCCGCGTGCAGCTTGAGCGACGTCAGGCGCATCAGGTTCTTGGTCGGCTCTGGCAACAGGCCGAAGCGGTCGATCATCTCGACCTGCAAGTCCTTGAGGCCTTCTTCGTCGGCAGCCGAGGCAATGCGTTTGTACAGGATCAGACGCGCATGCACGTCAGGCAGGTAGTCTTCGGGGATCAGTGCCGGCAGGCGCAGGTTGATCTCCGGGCCGCCGCCCAGTGGTTGCTCAAGGTTCGGCTGGGTACCTTTACGGATTGCCTTGACCGCGCGCTCGAGCATTTCCATGTACAGGGTGAAGCCCACCGCCTGGATCTGCCCGCTCTGGCCTTCGCCCAGCAGCTCGCCGGCCCCGCGGATTTCCAGGTCGTTGGTGGCCAGCACGAAGCCTGCGCCAAGGTCTTGTGTGTTGGCGATCGCCTCCAGGCGCTTTTCGGCGTCGGCGCTGACCTTCTGACGGGTAGGTGTGAGCAGGTAGGCGTAAGCCTGGTGGTGGCTACGGCCAACCCGGCCACGCAACTGGTGCAGCTGGGCCAGGCCGAACTTGTCGGCGCGCTCGATGACGATGGTGTTGGCGCTGGGCACGTCGATACCGGTTTCGATAATGGTCGAGGCCACCAGCACGTTGAAGCGCTTGTGGTAGAAATCGCTCATCACCTGTTCCAGCTCGCGTTCGCGCATTTGCCCGTGGCCGATGCCGATGCGTGCCTCAGGCACCAGCTCGGCAAGGTCGGCGGCGCATTTTTCGATGGTTTTCACATCGTTGTGCAGGTAGTACACCTGGCCACCGCGCAACAGTTCGCGCAGCAGCGCCTCCTTGACCGTGCTCTTGTTCTGCTCCATGACGAAGGTGCGCACAGACAGACGGCGTGCTGGCGGCGTGGCGATGATTGACAGGTCGCGCATGCCCGCCACCGCCATGTTCAGCGTGCGCGGAATCGGCGTGGCGGTCAGGGTGAGGATGTCGACCTCGCTGCGCAGCGCCTTCAGCTGTTCTTTCTGGCGTACGCCAAAGCGGTGCTCTTCATCGATGATGGCCAGGCCCAGGTCTTTGAAGCGCACGTCGTCCTGCAGCAGCTTGTGGGTGCCGATGAGGATGTCGATCTTGCCTTCGGCAAGGTCCGCGGCGGCGGCGGCCACTTCCTTGGCCGACTTGAAGCGGCTCATCACTTCCACGGTCACGGGCCAGTCGGCAAAGCGGTCGCGGAAACTGTTGTAATGCTGCTGGGCAAGCAGGGTGGTGGGCACCAGTACAGCCACCTGGCGGCCACTGTGCACGGCGATGAACGCCGCGCGCATGGCCACTTCGGTCTTGCCGAAGCCCACGTCGCCACAGACCAGGCGGTCCATTGGCTTGGGTGCCAGCATATCGGCTCGCACGGCCTCGATTGCAGCCTGCTGGTCCGGGGTTTCCTCGAACGGGAAGCCGGCGCTGAAGGTGGCGTAGTCGGCGGACGGGTCGGCAAACGCGTAGCCCTTGCGCGCGGCGCGGCGGGCATAGATGTCGAGCAGTTCGGCGGCCACGTCGCGGACCTGTTCGGCGGCCTTGCGCTTGGCTTTCTGCCAGGCCTCCGAACCCAGCCGGTGCAGCGGTGCCAGGGCGTCGTCGCTGCCGGTGTAGCGGGCGATCAGGTGCAGGTTGGCCACCGGCACATACAACTTGGCGTTCTCGGCGTATTCCAGCGTCAGGAATTCGGCGGCCTGGCCGTCGATTTCCAGGGTGGCCAGGCCCAGGTAGCGGCCGACACCATGGTCGATGTGCACCACCGGCGCGCCTTCGCGCAGCTCGGTGAGGTTCTTGATGACCGCGTCGTTGGCGGTTTCGCCGCGCTTGTCACGGCGCCGGCGCTGCATCACCCGCTGGCCGAACAGTGGGCTTTCGGCAATCAGGGCCAGGCCTGGGTCGTCCAGCAGCAGGCCGTCGTCCAGCGGGGCGATGGTGATCGCCAGGCGCTCGGCACCGGTTATGAAATCGTCCCAGCCATCGACGGTATGCGGGCGCAGCTTCAGCCGTTCGAGCAGCTCCAGCAGCACTTCACGGCGGCCCGCTGATTCGGCAGTGAACAGTACGCGGCCGGGGAACTGGTCGAGGAAGTTGGCCAGCTCGGCCAGCGGCTGGTTGGCCTTGGCCTCGATGGCCAGGTTGGGCAGGGCGCGCGCCGGGAAGCGCTCGCGGCCCACCCCAGGGTCGAGCTCTTCGCTGCTGACCACTACCCGGGGCCACTGCTTGAGCCGGGCGAAGCAATCTTCCACCGGCATGAACAGCTCGGCCGGCGGCAACAGCGGCCGGCTGAGGTCGCCGCGGCGGTCTTCATAACGCCCGCGCACGTCGTTCCAGAAGTGCTCGGCGGCCTGTTCTACGCCGGGGAGCGAGAACACCTGGGTGTCGGTCGGCAGGTAGTCGAACAGGGTCGAGGTGTCTTCGAAGAACAGCGGCAGGTAGTACTCGATACCGGCGGGGATGATGCCGCTGGCCAGGTCCTGGAAGATTGCACTGCGGCGGAAGTCGACGTCGAAGCGCTCGCGAAAGCGTGCCTTGAAGCGGGTCACTTCTTCCTTCTGCATCGGGAATTCGCGTGCTGGCAGCAGGCGCACCGAATCCACCTTGTCGATCGAGCGCTGGGTCTCGGGGTCGAAGGTGCGCAGCGTCTCGATCTCGTTATCGAACAGGTCGATACGGTAGGGTAGCTTGCTGCCCATCGGGAACAGGTCGATCAGCGCGCCGCGCACGGCGAACTCGCCATGCTCGTAGACGGTGTCGACGCAACGATAACCGCTGGCTTCCAGGCGCGTGCGCATCTGTTCCACGTCGATGGTCTGGCCCACATCCAGCACCAGGCTGCTGCCCAGCAGAAAGCGTGTGGGCGCCAGGCGGTGCAGGGCGGTGGTGATCGGCACCACGAGGATGCCGTGGCTCAGCTCCGGCAGGCGGTACAGGCTGGCGATGCGCTGGGAGATGATGTCCTGGTGCGGCGAGAACAGGTCGTAGGGCAGGGTTTCCCAATCGGGGAACGGCAGCACTGGCAGGCCCGGGGCAAAGAAGCGCAGCTCCTGCTCCAGACGGTCGGCGGCCTGGCTGTCGGTCGTCAGCAGCAGGGTGAAGCGGCCAGCGCTGCTGGCAGCCTCGGCGATGGCAAGGCTGAGGGCGGCACCGGGCAAGTTGCCCCAGGTTTGTTTGCCGGCCGTGGCCGACATTTGCGGTAGGCGCAGAACTGACACGGGAGATTGCACTCCAAGCGTTGCGGCAAAGAGACCGATTGTACCGGTGACGGTGCCGGCTGTCAGGCTCGAAAGGGCATGAGCGCTGGCTTGCGTCACTGCGACAGGCGCTCATTGCCGGTTCCGCGTCGGGGCGTCATAATGTAGCCCCTTTTTTCTGTCCCTACATGTGGAAGGTTCCCGTGACTCAGAAGCCCGACCAGTGTCTTGGTGAGTGGATTGATCGTGAAGCCCTGGCTGAAGCGATGATCCCGCTTATCGGTCAGCTCTACCGCAATAACAACGTGGTGAGCTCGATTTATGGCCGCAGCCTGATCAACCGTTCGGTTATCTCGATCCTCAAGGCGCACCGCTTTGCGCGCCACCGCCAAACCGACGAAACCGAACTGTCCGTCCACGAGACATTCCCCCTGCTCAAAGCCATGAGCGAGCTGAAACTGGGCGCCGCATCGGTCGACCTGGGCAAGCTGGCCAACAAGTTCAAGCAGGAAGGCAATGGCCGCACTGCCGAGCAGTTCGTCCGTGAAGAGCTGGCTGACGTGGTTGGCCAGCAGAACGCTTCGGCGCGTAAAGGCACCGACGTTGTTCTGTACGGTTTCGGTCGCATCGGCCGCCTGCTGGCGCGCATCCTGATCGAGAAAACCGGTGGTGGTGACGGCCTGCGTCTGCGTGCCATCGTCGTGCGCAAAGGCGCCGAAAACGACCTGGTCAAGCGTGCCAGCCTGCTGCGCCGTGACTCGGTGCATGGTCCGTTCGATGGCACCATTACCATCGACGAAGCCAACAACACCATCACCGCCAACGGCAACCTGATCCAGGTTATCTACGCCAAGAACCCGAGCGAAGTCGACTACACCCAGTACGGCATCGACAATGCGCTTGTTGTTGACAACACCGGTGTATGGCGTGACGCCGACGGCCTGGGCCAGCACCTGGCCTGCCCTGGTGCTGCCCGCGTGATCCTCACCGCACCTGGCAAGGGCGCGCTGAAGAACATCGTGCACGGTATCAACCACGGTGACATCACTGCCGATGACAAGATCATCTCGGCGGCCTCCTGCACCACCAACGCCATCGTGCCGGTGCTCAAGGCCATCAACGATCAGTACGGCATCGTCAACGGCCACGTCGAAACCGTTCACTCGTTCACCAACGACCAGAACCTGATCGACAACTTCCACAAGGGCAGCCGCCGTGGCCGTGCCGCGCCGCTGAACATGGTAATCACTGAAACCGGCGCCGCCACCGCCGCTGCCAAGGCACTGCCAGTGCTGAAGGGCAAGCTGACCGGCAACGCCATTCGTGTCCCGACGCCGAACGTTTCGATGGCCATCCTGAACCTGAATCTGGAAAAGGCCACCACTCGCGACGAGATCAACGAGTACCTGCGCCAGACCGCCATGCACTCGGAACTTCACAAGCAGATCGACTACGTGGCTTCGCAGGAAGTGGTTTCGACCGACTTCGTGGGCTCGCGCCATGCCGGTGTGGTTGACGCAGAGGCGACCATCGCCAACGACAACCGCGTTGTTCTGTACGTCTGGTACGACAACGAGTTCGGTTACAGCTGCCAGGTGGTTCGTGTGATGGAAGACATGGCCGGTGTGAACCCGCCAGCGTTTCCACGCTGATTCGCTTGTAAGGCAATGAAAAAACGGGAACCTTCGGGTTCCCGTTTTTTTTATTCTGAATGTGTGTTGTCAGTGCTGGCCCTTTCGCGGGTAAACCCGCTCCTACAGGATTATCGCTGCCCCTGTAGGAGCGGGTTTACCCGCGAAGAGGCCAGCACCGGCAACCGAGAAACCCTACTGTGCGCACAGCCCTACTGTTCATTCTGCTGCTACTCACCGCCTGCAACCAGGGCCCCACCCTGGAGCGTCTGGGTGGCCCGACCATGGGCAGCAGCTACAGCATCCAGTACGTCCGCGAGCCTGGTGGCCCGGTGCCGGCCCAGGTGCAGAGGGCGGTTGAAACCATCCTGCATGACATCGACCACCACTACTCGACCTACCGCGGCGATTCCATCGTCAGCCAGTTCAACCGGTTACCCGCCGGTGAGTGCCTGGCCCTGCCGCCCGATATGCTCGAATTGGTCAGCCTCGGCCAGCACCTTGCCGAACAGAGCGATGGCGCTTTCGATCTCACGGTAGAGCCTTTGCTCGACCTGTGGGGCTTCGGCCCTCAGGCCCGTCACGAGCAGGTGCCCGAACCACAGGCACTGGCCCAGGTGCGCCGGCGCGTGGGCTACCAGCATCTGCGCATCAAGGGGCGCGCCCTGTGCAAGGATGCCCCGGTGCAGCTCGACTTCAACAGCATCGTCGCCGGCCATGCTGTTGACGTGATCGCTGCGCGCCTGCAGGCCATGGGTGTCAGCAGCTTTGTCGCCGAGGTCACTGGCGAGTTGAAGGCAGTTGGCCGCAAGCCTGACGGCAGCCCTTGGCGCATTGCCCTGGAACTGCCTCGCGAAGACCGGCAGGTCGCCCGCCAGATCATCCCGGTCAATAGCCTTTCAGTATCAACCTCGGGTGACTATCGGCACTATTTCGAGCAGAATGGCCAGCGCTATTCGCACACCTTCGATGCCCGCCTCGGGCGCCCGGTCGAGCATGACCTGGCGGCCGTTACGGTGCTGGACGCCTCAGCACTGCAGGCCGACGGCTATTCGACGCTGCTGCTCATCCTGGGTCCGCAGCGAGGCTGGGATTTTGCCGTGGCGCATGACCTGGCTGCGGTTTTGGTGACTCGAGCAGAGGGAGGCTTCGTCTCCCGATCTACGCCCGCGTTCGAACGGGCAGTGAAAGGCCAGTGAAAGCACAAGCAGGGATGATTGCCGCCAGGGAATGGGTGAAGCATATGTAGTGCGGGCAAAATTGGCCTACGACGCGACCAAGGGTTAATGTGCGCGGCGTTCCGGGTTGATTAGACTGCACCCGAATTTTCTCATGGCGCCCCGGCGGCATGATCGTGCCCCGCAAGCGACCGTGGCTTGCGGGCCAGTTCTGAAGGAGTACGCATGGCTGTCTACAACTACGACGTAGTGGTGCTGGGTTCCGGCCCGGCCGGTGAAGGCGCGGCAATGAACGCCGCCAAAGCAGGGCGCAAGGTAGCGATGGTCGATGACCGTCGCCAGGTTGGTGGCAACTGCACCCACTTGGGTACCATTCCGTCCAAGGCACTGCGTCACTCGGTGCGGCAGATCATGCAGTTCAACACCAACCCGATGTTTCGTGCCATCGGCGAGCCACGCTGGTTCTCGTTCCCGGACGTGCTGAAAAGCGCCGAGAAGGTCATCGCCAAGCAGGTGGCATCGCGCACCGGCTACTATGCCCGCAACCGCGTCGACGTGTTCTTCGGCACCGGCAGCTTCGCCGACGAGCAGACCGTGGAAGTGGTGTGCCCCAACGGCGTGGTCGAGAAGCTCAACGCCAAGCACATCATCATTGCAACCGGCTCGCGCCCTTACCGCCCGGCCGACATCGACTTCCACCATCCGCGGGTTTACGACAGCGACACCATCCTCAGCCTCAGCCATACCCCGCGCAAGCTGATCGTGTACGGTGCCGGCGTAATCGGTTGCGAATACGCTTCGATCTTCAGTGGCCTGGGCGTATTGGTCGAGCTGGTCGACAACCGCGGCCAACTGCTGAGCTTCCTCGACTCGGAAATTTCCCAGGCGCTGAGCTACCACTTCAGCAACAACAACATCACAGTGCGTCACAACGAAGACTACGAGCGCGTCGAAGGCCTGGACAACGGGGTGATCCTGCACCTCAAGTCGGGCAAGAAGATCAAGGCCGACGCCTTGCTCTGGTGCAACGGCCGTACCGGCAACACCGACAAGCTGGGCCTGGAAAACATCGGCATCAAGGTGAACAGCCGCGGCCAGATCGAGGTCGACGAGGCCTACCGCACCGCCGTGCCGAACATCTACGGTGCCGGTGACGTGATTGGCTGGCCAAGCTTGGCCAGTGCGGCCCATGACCAGGGCCGGTCGGCCGCTGGCAGCATTGTCGACAATGGCAGCTGGCGCTTCGTCAACGACGTGCCGACCGGTATCTACACCATTCCGGAGATCAGCTCGATCGGCAAGAACGAGCAGGAACTGACCCAGGCCAAAGTGCCGTACGAAGTGGGCAAGGCCTTCTTCAAAGGCATGGCGCGTGCGCAGATCGCCGGCGAGCCGCAGGGCATGCTGAAGATCCTGTTCCACCGCGAAACCCTGGAAATCCTCGGTGTGCATTGCTTCGGCTATCAGGCTTCGGAAATTGTCCACATTGGCCAGGCGATCATGAACCAGCCAGGTGAGCACAACAACCTGAAGTACTTCGTCAACACCACGTTCAACTACCCGACCATGGCCGAAGCCTATCGGGTAGCTGCCTATGACGGCCTGAACCGGCTTTTTTGAGCGGCTCCGACCGGTGGCCTGAGCCGGTCGGAGAGACCGATTTCAACCCTACCCGAGGGTGGTCTTGGCCAAACCGGGAAAGTCTGTAATCAGGCTGTCCACACCAAAGTCAGCCAGCCGGCGCATCAGTGCCGGCTCGTTGACCGTCCACACCGACACATGCAAACCCTGGCCCTGTGCTTTGAGCAGGCGCTCGGGGGTGCACAGTGTCCAGTTCAATGCCAGCAGCTCGCAGCCATAGTTATGTGCCACCTTCAGCGGGTCGAGCCAGGCGTATTCGGCCACCAGCCCGCGTTTCACGTCCGGCACCAGTTCCAGGGCGGCGCCCAGTACCTCGCGTGAACTGGAGGTGATGGTCACCTTGTCCAGCAAGCCATATTGCTGGGCCAGTTCACGGATCGCCAGGACAGTGGTGGCCGCGCGGGTGCGCGAGGCGCTTTTCACTTCCAGCTGCCAGTGCTCGAACGGGCATTTTTCGAACAGCTCTTCCAGTTTCGGGATCGGGCAGGGCTGCACATGGCCCGGGCCGCCTTTGCGGGCATCGATCTTGACCAGGTCGGCGGCCGGGTGCTCGACCACTTTGCCGCGACGGCCAGTGGTGCGCTTGAGGGTGGCGTCGTGGATGACCATCAGTTCGTTGTCGGCTGACAGGTGCAGGTCCAGCTCGCAGCGGGTCACGCCATGGGACAGGCATTGCTGAAAGCTTTTCAGGGTGTTCTCGGGTGCTTCGCCCTTGGCGCCGCGATGGCCGTAGATCAGGGTCACGTTCGTTCCTTCAAATCAGGGGAAAATTGGCTCAGGAGGCAGGGTCGTTCAGTTCCAGCTGCTGGCGCCGTTGCTGTTGCTGGCGCTGCAGGATGTAACGGGCCAGCAGTTGTCGTTGGGCGTCGGTCATGTCGATGAACTCGGTGCCGACCTCGAAGCCGCCTTCCGGGCGAGGGTCGCAATGGCTGACCTTGCCGCGCAGCAGCAGGCCATGGGCACGTGGCATCAGCACCATTTTCACCTTCACTCGTGTACCGGGGTCAATCCGTGTGGCTTGGACGGATTCGATGCCGCCTTCGGAAATGACCACCGGTACTGGCTCGCCGACCTCGCCAAGCAGGGTTTGCGCAACCACCGCGCTAAGCAAGTCGAGGCGCTTGTTCTGTGCCCGCAGGAAGGCGGCGAGCGTGCGGTCCTTGTCGCTCAGCTGGCGCAACAGGTGTTGCGACTCGAAGTCGGACAAGTGCAGTTCGCTGAGCAGGTTGAACAGCGGCGAATCATCTTGCAACACATCTGGTTCGAGGGCTTCGGCCGCGCTAAGGGGGTTTATTTGAAGTGCGATCCGATCTTCGATGCGGTAGTATTCGCGGCGATCTTCTTCGTCTAATGTCGTCATGGCGAACCCAAGGTAGCGGCGGTGGTCCGAGTGTAAAGCCGCCGTAGGCGCCTCGCCACAAGGACGTTCCCTTTCATCCGAACAAGCCCCGACATGTTCAGACCTCTTTTCGCATTCATCGGCACGCGTTATACCCGTGCCAAACGTCGCAATCACTTCGTCTCGTTCATTTCCCTGACCTCGATGATCGGCCTCGCCCTGGGCGTGGTGGTGATGATCGTGGTGCTGTCGGTGATGAACGGTTTCGATCACGAGATGCGCACCCGCGTGTTGGGCATGATTCCCCATGCCACGCTGGAGAGCGGCCAACCCATTGCCGACTGGCAGGCCCTTGCCCAACAAGTAAAGCAGAATCCGCAGGTGGTAGCGGTTGCGCCGTTCACCCAGATGCAGGGCCTGCTGACCCATGATGGCAAGGTGCAGAAGGTGCTGCTCAACGGCATCGACCCCGCTCGCGAGCGCGAGGTGTCGATCATCGACAACTTCGTCCTGCAAGGCCGCCTGGACCAGTTGGCGCCGGGCGAGTGGGGCATCATGATCGGCGACAAGGCAGCGGCCAAGCTGGGCGTTGCCATCGGCGACAAGCTCACCTTCGTCGCCCCCGAGGTCAGCGTGACCCCTGCCGGCATGTTCCCGCGCATGAAGCGCTTCACCGTGGTTGGCACTTTCCACGTTGGCGCGGGCGAGATCGACGGCTACCTGGGCCTGACCAACATCAGCGACCTGTCCCGCCTGCACCGCTGGAAGCCCGACCAGGTCCAGGGCCTGCGCCTGAAGTTCGACGACCTGTTCCAGGCGCCGCGTGTAGCCTGGAGCATCGCCCAGCAGCTGGGCGACCAGGAATTCTATAGCCGTGACTGGACCCGTACCCACGGCAACCTGTACCAGGCGATCCGTATGGAAAAGGCCATGATCGGCCTGCTGTTGCTGCTGATCGTGGCGGTGGCAGCGTTCAACATCATTTCCACCCTGGTGATGGTGGTCAACGACAAGCGCGGCGACATCGCCATCCTGCGCACCCTGGGCGCCACGCCCGGGCAGATCATGCTCATCTTCATGGTCCAGGGCACGGTGATCGGGGTGATCGGTACCCTGATCGGCGCCGTGGTCGGGATCTTCGCGGCGCTGAACGTGAGCGCCGCGATCGCCGGCATCGAGAAACTGATCGGGCACAAGTTCCTCAACGCCGACGTGTACTTCATCGATTACCTGCCGTCGCAGATCCTGGCCCAGGACGTGTACATGGTCTGCGGTGCGGCACTGGTCCTGAGTTTCTTCGCCACCCTGTATCCGGCCTGGCGTGCGGCCCGCACCCAGCCTGCAGAGGCGCTACGTTATGAGTGAGTCGCGCATGAGTGATAAAGCCGTTCTGAGTTGCCGCAACCTGGGCAAGTCCTACGACGAGGGCCCGGAGTCGGTGCAGGTGCTGTCCGGGCTCAACCTGGAGCTGCAAGCCGGTGAGCGGGTCGCCATCGTCGGCAGTTCCGGCTCAGGCAAGAGTACCTTGCTCAACCTGCTGGGCGGCCTCGACCGGCCGACCCAGGGCAGCGTATGGCTGGCTGGCGAAGAGCTGTCGGCACTGGGCGAGCGTGCCCGTGGCCTGCTGCGCAACCGTGAGTTGGGTTTTGTCTACCAGTTTCACCACCTGCTGCCGGAATTCACCGCCATCGAGAACGTGTGCATGCCGCTGCTGATCGGCCGAACGCCCATCCCCGAGGCTCGGGAGCGCGCCGAGGCGCTGCTCAAACGGGTAGGCCTGGGCCACCGCTTGAACCACAAGCCGGCCGAGCTGTCCGGCGGCGAGCGCCAGCGCGTGGCGATTGCCCGGGCGCTGGTCAACCGCCCCGGCCTGGTGATGCTCGACGAGCCGACCGGCAACCTCGACCACCATACCGCCCAAGGCATCCAGGAGCTGATGCAGGAGCTGTCCGGTGCCTCGCGCACGGCATTCCTGGTGGTCACCCACGACCTCAACCTGGCGCGGCAGATGGACCGCGTGTTGAAGCTCGACGATGGCCACCTGGTGGCAATCTGATCGACTGTCGGGGTGGCAAGTGCTGCCCCGTTTTCCTGTTTTCATTGGGTGATTTCGTACATGTTCAGACCCTTGCCCATCTTTATCGGTGCGCGCTACACCCGAGCCAAGCGTCGCAACCACTTCATTTCGTTCATCTCGATGACTTCGATGATCGGCCTGTCGCTGGGCGTGCTGGCGATGATCGTGGTGCTGTCGGTGATGAACGGCTTCCAGCGCGAAATGAGCTCGCGCATTCTCGGCCTGGTGCCGCATGCCGCCATCCTTGGCGTGCAGCCGCTGGACGATTGGCACAAGGTAGCCGACGCAGCCATGAAGAATCCGGCGGTGATGGCTGTGGCGCCGATTACCGAGATGGAAGGCATGCTGTCGTACAAGGGGGCCATGCAGCCGATCCAGGTGGGTGGTATCGACCCGGCCGAGGAGGGCAAGGTTTCCATCGTTGGCCAGCACATTGTCCAGGGCCGCCTGCAGGACTTGCAGCCAGGTGAGTTTGGCGTGGTCATCGGCGAGCTGACCGCACGCCGCTTCCGCCTGAACACCGGCGACAAGCTGACCTTGATCGTGCCGGAGATCAGCAAGGAACCGGGTGGCATCACCCCGCGCATGCAGCGCCTCACCGTGGTCGGCATCTTCAAGGTCGGCGCCGAGCTGGATGGCTCGCAGGCCTATATCCATGTCGCTGATGCTGCCGAGATGCAACGCTGGGCACCGGGCCAGGTGCAAGGCGTGCGCCTGAAACTGCACGACCTGTATGCCGCTCCGCAGGTGTCCAAGGCGATTGCCGCCGGGCTTGGCGACGCCTACCGCGCCGATGACTGGTCGCATACCCAGGGCAGCCTGTTCAGCGCCATGAAGATGGAAAAGACCATGATCGGTCTGCTGCTGATGATGATCATCGCGGTGGCGGCGTTCAATATCATCGCCACCCTGGTGATGGTGGTGAACGACAAGGGGCCGGACATTGCCATCCTGCGTACCTTGGGCGCCACGCCGGCGCAGATCATGGGCACGTTCATGGTCCAGGGCAGCCTGATCGGCATTGTCGGCACGCTGATTGGTGGCGTACTGGGCGTGATTGCGGCGTTCAATGTCAGCCAGATTGTCGGTTGGCTGGAGCGGGTGAGCGGGCAGCACATCTTCACGTCGGATGTGTATTTCGTCAGCAGCTTGCCGTCGCAGTTACAGTGGGGGGATGTGGCGATGATCTGCACCGCCGGCCTGGTGATGAGTTTCCTGGCGACCATTTACCCGGCCTACCGGGCCTCGCAGGTGCAGCCGGCGATTGGCCTGGCGGTTTGATGTTTGCCTGAGATCCTGGGGGAGTAAAGCGCCCCAGGGTTACCGAGCTTGAGTGAAGTCGATCACGAATCGGGTCCACCCACCCTCGCACTCCGCCCGTATGCACCCGCCATGGGCCTGCACGATCGACCGGGTAATCGCCAGGCCCAGCCCCGCATGCTCGCTGCAGCCTTCCCGCCGAGCCGGGTCCACCCGGTAAAACCGGTCGAACAGCCGTGGTAGCGCCGTCGGGTCGATAGCCAGCCCGGTATTGGCCACGTTGATCGTCGGCCCCGGCCCCAGGGTCACCTTTATCTGTCCTCCTGCCGGGGTGAAGCGCATGGCGTTGTCCAGCAGGTTGGACAGCGCCCGGCGCAGCATGTGCTGGTCACCCAGCAGCACGGCTTCACCCTCGCGCAGCATCTGCACGTCGCTGTCTTCGGCCAGTGGCGCGTAGTATTCCAGCAGCGCATCCACCTCGTCATGCAGCGCCAAAGGCGCGTGCCCCGGTACCAGCAGGCCGTGGTCGGCCTTGGCCAGAAACAGCATGTCGTTGATCATCTGCGCCATCCATTGCAGCTCTTCCAGATTGCCATGCAGCGCCTCGCGGTATTCTTCGAGGCTGCGTGGGCGGGTGAGGGTGACCTGGGTGTGGGTCAGCAGGTTGGACAGCGGCGTACGTAACTCGTGGGCGATATCGGCCGAAAACGCTGACAGGCGCTGGAAGGCATCGTCCAGGCGCTGCAGCATCGCGTTCATGCTGCTGGCCAGCTCGGCCAGTTCTTCGGGCATCTGCGCCACCGGCAGACGGGTGGTGAGGGAGCGCGCTGACACGCTGGCGGCCACCTGACCCATCTGCCGCAATGGGCGCAGGCCGCTGCGGGCGGCCCAGGCACCCAGTAGTGCGGTGGTTAGCGCCGACAGGCCGACCGTCAGCCAGATCAGCCGTTGCATGCCTTGGAGGAAGTGCTGATGGTGGGTGATGTCGAGGTACAGGGTCAGTTGCGGCGACTGCATGGTGCCCGGCGTCAGGGGTACGGACAGGCTGCGGTAGTCGATGCCTTGTGTATGCAGGGTGGTCAGCCCGGTGTTCAGTGCTGCTTGCGGCAGCCCGCTGCGGCTTTCGAACCAGGTGGCGCCATTGCTGGCGCTGATACGCAGGGCCAGGTCGGCCTGGTGGCTCAGTTCATCGTGCAGGGCAGGCAGGCGAGCCAGAAGCTCATCAGCCGTGCTGACGCCAGCCAGTTGCGTACGGAACAATGACAGGCGCGAGTCCAGCAGTTGTTGGTCGAGCTCGATGAAGTGCTGCGCGCTGGCCCGGCTGAATAACAGGCCGGCGCCCAGCGAGACGGTGGCGGTGCAGGCGGCGAACAGCAGGGCCAGGCGGCTGCCGAGGGAAATCCGTCGCATCACTCGGTGCGCTCTTCAAGTACGTAACCCATGCCGCGTACGGTGTGGATCAGCTTGTTGGGGTGCGGGTCGTCGATCTTCAGGCGCAGGCGGCGGATGGCCACTTCGATCACGTTGGTGTCGCTGTCGAAGTTCATGTCCCATACCTGCGATGCGATCAGCGACTTTGGCAGCACCTCGCCCTGGCGGCGCAGCAACAGTTCAAGGAGTGAAAACTCCTTGGCGGTCAGGTCGATGCGTAGCCCGGCACGCTCGGCGCGGCGGCGGATCAGGTCCAGGCGCAGGTCGGCCAGGCTTAAGGTAGTGTCCTGGCTCGGGCTGGTGCCACGGCGCAGCAGGCTGCGTACCCGGGCCAGCAGTTCGGAAAAGGCGAACGGCTTGATCAGATAATCGTCGGCGCCCAGTTCCAGACCATGCACGCGATCCTCGACAGCGTCGCGGGCGGTCAGGAACAGCACCGGCGTATCCAGGCCAGCCTGGCGCACGGCCTGAAGGATCTGCCAGCCGTCGCGGCCGGGCAGCATCACGTCGAGGATCAGCAGGTCGTGGTCGCCGGTCAGGGCGAGGAACTGGCCGGTTTCGCCATCGGTAGCCAACTCGGTGGCAAAGCCGGCCTCGCTCAGGCCTTGGCTCAGGTACTGGCCGGTGCGGGCCTGGTCTTCGACGATCAGCAGTTTCATGCACTGTCCATAATCTGAAAGTTAGCGTAGCCAATGGGTGTTGTTTTACCCTGCTAGCACAGGGGCAATGTGATGGCTGAAATGATACGTGACGATGTGCCCGCTCGCCCAAGCTGACAAAGTTGTAATGTGCCTGTCAGGTAGCTGCCAGTCGCCCCCGGCTAATGTGGCTTCATCCCGATTGTGTAACCCCGGAGTCATCATGAAACACCTGTTCATTGCCGCCACCCTTGCTTTGGGCAGCTTGCCGGCTTTTGCTGGCCAGGCGCAGACCTTCGCCTTCGGCGAGCCTGCCCCGGCGGCCAAGGCCACCCGTACGGTCAACGTGGTGCTCAAGGACATCGCCTTCGAGCCCAAAAGCCTGCAGGTAAAAGCCGGCGAGACGGTGCGCTTCGTGCTGGTCAACGAGGGCAAGCTGCCTCACGAATTCAATCTGGGCGACAAGGCCATGCATGCCGAACACCAGAAGGAAATGGTCGCCATGCAAGGCAAGATGTTCACCGAGGCCATGAACCACGACGGCATGGATCACGGCAAGATGATGAACCACGGCCAAATGATGGGCCACGGTGACGGCCATGGTCACGGGGGTGGCAACACTGTGATGGTCATGCCCGGCCAGCGCGCCGAGCTGACCTGGACCTTCCGCCAATCGGCGCCCATCGAGTTTGCCTGTAACGTGCCGGGGCATTACCAGGCGGGTATGGTCGGGACATTGACCATTGAGTGACTGGCCCTGCAAGGCGGGGTGCAAAACCGTTAGACTAGAGGTAAATCCGAACCTCTAGGTCAGTTTCCATGCATCCCGCTGCCGAACATTCCCCGCTGGGCAAGTCCAGCGAATACATCGCCACCTACTCCCCGGAACAGCTGTTCCCGATCCCGCGTACTGCCAAGTGGGCCGAGCTGGGCGTTACTGCACAGACCTTGCCTTGGCAGGGGGTGGATTACTGGAACTGCTTCGAGCTGAGCTGGCTGCTGCCTTCGGGCAAGCCGGTGGTGGCGATCGGCGAGTTCGCCATCCCGGCTGATTCGCCAAACATCATTGAGTCCAAGTCATTCAAGCTGTACCTCAACTCGCTGAACCAGACGGTGTTCGCCTCGCTGGGCGAGTTGCAGGCATGCCTGCAAAAAGACCTGTCCGCCGCTGCCGGCAAGCCGGTGGGGGTGAAGGTTCGCACGTTGGCCGAGGTTGAAGCCCAGGGTGTGGTGGCTTTACCGGGGCAGTGCATCGATGCACTGGACGTGGTCATCAGCAACTACGAGCAGCCGCAGCCAGAGCTGTTGCGCTGCAACCCGGAGCGGGTGGTGGAAGAAACCCTGCACAGCCATCTGCTGAAGTCCAACTGCCCGGTCACCGGCCAGCCGGATTGGGGCAGCGTGGTGGTCGAGTACAAGGGCAGGGCGCTGGACCACGCCAGCCTGCTGACCTATCTGATCAGCTTCCGCCAGCATGCCGACTTCCATGAGCAGTGTGTGGAACGGATTTACCTGGACTTGAAGAATCTGCTGCAGCCGGAGCACCTGACGGTCTATGCGCGCTATGTGCGCCGCGGTGGGCTGGACATCAACCCGTACCGCAGCACCGGGGCGATCAGCCCGGATAACAAGCGCCTGGTTCGGCAGTAATACAGGGGGCCGCTTTGCGGCCCCCCGCTATTTCAGATCCCCATGCTGTGCAGCGAGTTGGCTATGCTGCGCAGGGTGGCTGTGAGGTCGGGGTGGTCGGCCTCGAAGCGTTCGATCGCAAGGTTCACGCCGTCCACCAGGTTGTTGTCTGGCGTGGCTTCCTCAAGTTTCAGTTGCGCCTCGATCTGGCGCGCCTCATCGTGCAGGGCGGCCAGCTCTTCTTCCGAAAGCGGTGCGTTGCGGTCCAGTTGCTCGCGCAAGCTGTTCAGGCGCTCTTGCAATTCGCGGGCAGGCATTGGCTATTCTCCATCAATGGCTTGGCAAGCCATGGACCTCGGCGACGTGGCAAAGGTTCTGGCCTGTCTTCAGGGTAATCTACCTGCTGCCGATTTGCATGATCCGCGTCAAGGGTGCTGTATCAGGGTTTTTCACCCTTGCGTCGGCGCTGGGCGATGTCCTGCAGGCAGGTGTCCAGCGCTTCCAGATGGTCGATCACCGAGTGCACGCCAAGGCTGAACAGCGCCAGCGTCGCCTTGCTGCGCGCCAGATCCTGCTCTTGCGGGCTCATGGCTTGCCATTGTGCAGAAGTGCGGTCGCATAACGGGCTGCAGGCGGCCAGGCCTACCGTCCACAAGCCGGCGTTAAGGCCAGACTGCAGCAGGCGTGGGTCGCCGCTGACCAATACGCAGCCATCCAGGCGCTCGCTATCCAGAGCCATCAGTGCCTGCCAGCAAGCGTTTGGCGCTGGCCAGTGCACACCATTGACTGAATGCCCTGGCAGCCAGTCGGGTAGTACATGGGCCAGGTGTTCGCTTTGCGTGGTATTGAGGTCATCCAGCCAGATGCACGGCACTTGGCGCTGACGCAGGCTGGCAAGAGTGGCCAGGGCGCCGGGGGCGGGTGAGGGAGCGCCATTGGCGGCCTGCACCAGGCAGCCGCGCAAGCCGAACAGTACAGCAGTGAAGGCGGGCGCAGTGTCCATGGCAACTTCCCCCAAATGGTTCGAAGGCTATGCGTTGATTGTTACCGTCCTGTGACAACGGCCTCTGTGCAACAGTTGTTCACAAAATATTGAGCAAAAATGTGTAAAGCTGTTTATCAGCCCGCAAGTCTCTATACTGCCGCCTTGATAGCAGCGCGACCTGTTGCGCTTGCGGCCGAGAAATTCGATGGAGAAACACCTATGCGTAGGATCGGTGCCAGTGTGATCGAACGAGTCACCCAGGCCTGTGTCTGCGCCAGCATGCTGCTGGCGCCCGTGGCTGCCACTCAGGCCGCCACCGAGGAAGATCCCTGGGAAGCGGTCAACCGCCCGATCTTCCGCTTCAACGATACCCTCGACACCTATGCCCTCAAACCATTGGCCAAGGGCTACCAGGCGGTCACTCCACAGTTCCTCGAAGATGGCATCCACAACATCTTTCGCAACCTGGGTGACGTGACCAACCTGGCCAACGACTTGCTGCAGCTCAAGCCGCATGCGGCAGGCGTGGATACGGCGCGGTTGATCGTCAACACCACCTTCGGCCTGGGTGGCTTCTTCGATGTGGGTACCAAGATGGGCCTGCAGCGCAATGACGAAGACTTTGGCCAGACCTTGGGCTACTGGGGTGTGCCGAGCGGGCCGTATGTGGTCATCCCGCTGCTGGGCCCAAGCACCGTGCGTGACGGCGTGGCCAAGTATCCGGACACCTACACCAAACCCTATCGCTACATCGACCACGTGCCTACGCGCAACTCGATCTTCGCGCTGGACGTGATCGACACCCGCGCCAGCCTGCTCTCGGCCGAAAAGCTGATTCAGGGTGACAAGTACATCTTCATTCGTAACGCCTACCTGCAGAACCGCGAGTTCAAGGTGAAGGATGGCGAGGTCGAAGACGACTTCTGATCTGTGAACCTGGGGCCGCAATGCGGCCCCTTGTTCAATGCATGGCCAGAATCCGCAGCCCGAACTTCTGCTGCCCGCCCGGCTGGTCGGCAATCCACACCACTTCGGTGCTGGCATGCAATCCCTTCAGTGCCGGATGGTCGGAGTCGATCCGCACCTCTATGCGATCACCCACCAAAAAATGCTGCGGCGCCTGTACCTGCATGCCGCCGCTGGACAGGTCCAGGCACACCGCCGCAATCACCTGGCCTTCGTGCAAAAGGCTGACCTCGGTGTCGATGCGCATACGAATGAAGTCGCGTTTCTCGCTGTGGCTGGAGGGCGTGTGAGGCATGCTGCATCCTTCCCGTCGGGTTGCGCTGGTCGACTTTCTTATAACTCCCGGTGATTTGCCCTGTAAAGAGCAGCGAGGTCGACCCCTGCATGCTTGAAACCCCTGCCGGATGGGAGTACCGTCTGCGCCTTACAAGGTACCTCTGAACAGTTGCCGGGCAGGTGTTCTTGTCCTACAACTCAAGTAGAGTGTGACCATAAAGAATTCCCGTAGCTGGCCGTCTGCCTTGCCGACACCGCTGCACCAACCTAAATCGGCGCCGTTCGCCCACATGCAGAAAACCAGTGCAACGCTGCTGATCATCGATGACGACGACGTGGTCCGTGCTAGCCTCGCCGCCTACCTTGAAGACAGTGGTTTCAGCGTCCTCCAGGCCGGTAATGGCCAGCAGGGGCTTCAGGTCTTCGAAGAACACCAGCCCGACCTCGTGATCTGCGATCTGCGCATGCCGCAGATGGGCGGCCTCGAACTGATCCGTCAGGTCAGCGAGCGTGCGCCGCAGTTGCCGGTGATCGTGGTGTCCGGTGCCGGCGTCATGAGTGATGCGGTGGAAGCGTTGCGCCTGGGCGCCGCCGATTACCTCATCAAGCCGCTGGAAGACCTGGCCGTACTCGAGCATTCGGTGCGCCGCGCCCTCGACCGCTCGCGCCTTGTGCTGGAAAACCAGCGCTACCGCGACAAGCTCGAAGCCGCCAACCGCGAACTGGAGGCCAGCCTGCACCTGCTGCAGGAGGACCAGACCGCCGGTCGCCAGGTGCAGATGAACATGTTGCCGGAAAGCCCCTGGGTGGCCGGCGAGTTTGCTTTCGAGCATCAGATCATCCCGTCGCTGTATCTGTCGGGTGACTTTGCCGATTACTTCCGCGTGGACGAACGGCGTATCGCCTTCTACCTCGCCGATGTTTCCGGGCACGGTGCATCATCAGCGTTCGTCACCGTCCTGCTGAAGTTCATGACCACGCGGCTGTTGTTCGAATTCAAACGTGGCGGCAAGATGCGCGAGTTCAAACCTTCGCAGGTGCTTAGCCATATCAACCGTGGGTTGATCAACTGCAAGCTGGGCAAGCATGTGACGATGGTGGGCGGGGTCATCGACGAAGACACCGGCCTGCTGACCTACGCCGTTGGCGGCCATCTACCGCTGCCGGTGCTGTACACCCCCGAGCACACACGCTACCTGGAAGGCCGTGGCCTGCCGGTAGGGCTGTTCGATGAGGCCACCTACCAGGACCTGGTGGTGGAACTGCCCCCGCAGTTCAGCCTCAGCCTGATGTCCGATGGCATTCTGGACCTTTTGCCGGGTGATACGCTCAAAGATAAAGAAGCCGCCTTGCCGGAGATCGTCAAGGCAGCAGGTGGCAGTCTGGATGGGCTGCGTCAACGATTTGGATTGGCTACGCTTGGGGAGATGCCGGATGATATCGCCCTATTGGTGTTGAGCAGGAACCTTCAATGAGTACCGGTAGAATTCAGTTCGCCGAGCAGAGCGGTACCTTCGTACTGAAATTCGTTGGTGAAGTGCGCCTGACCCTGTGTTCGGCGCTGGATGCGACGATCGAGAAGATTTTCACTGCGCTGAACTTCTCGGCGATTGTCATCGACCTGACTGAAACCGAGAGTATCGACAGCACCACGCTGGGCCTTCTGGCAAAGCTGTCGATCCTGTCGCGGCAGAAGGTGGGTCTGCTGCCGACTGTGGTGACTACCAATCCAGACATTTCACGGTTATTGCAGTCGATGGGCTTCGATCAGGTGTTCAACATCGTCGATCGGCCGATTCCCTGCCCCGAATGCCTGACCGACCTGCCGTCGCAGGACCAGAGTGAAGAGGTGGTGCGCTCCAAGGTGCTGGAGGCGCACAAGATCCTCATGGGCCTGAATGACTCCAACCGCGAAGCCTTCCATGACCTGGTCAATGCGCTGGAGCGGGGCTGATCTATAGCCTGTGCCGGCCTCTTCGCGGGTAAACCCGCTCCTACGACGGCCTGCGCCCAAACACCAATGTGTGTCCACCCCCAATCAGGTGTAGGAGCGGGTTTACCCGCGAAGAGGCCGGCACAGGCTGTAAAAACTCTGAATCTCACTACTCCCGGTTTCTAAACTCTGTAGCCTCACCCCCGCCCGCATCCAGCTGATACACCCGCGCCGGCCGCCCCTGTTCATCAAAAAACACCTGTCCCAGCCCGGCACCATTCCACAGCCGTTCCCCGGCCTTGCTGTGGCTGGGCGTACGCGGCACCACCTCCATTTCTCGGCGCTTGGTAAACCAGTTGAGCGGCGAGCGCGGCGCATACAACCAGCGGTTGAGCCGGTCCAGTACATCCAGCAAACGCCGAGGGAACTCGTTCTTGATCCCGCTACTGGTCACCTGCCACAAGTGCGGGCTGCGCTGGCGGTGGCGAATCAGCACCTCATACACGAACGAGTAATGCACATCCCCCGACAGCACAACGTAGTGGCCCGGTGTGCGCGAGTGGCGGAAGATATTGAGGATGACCTGTGCTGCACCGCGGTGGGCCATCCAGTTCTCGGCATCCACCAGCAGCGGGTAGCCCAGCCAGCTGAACACCTTCTGCACCGTTTCAATCAGCTTCACCCCGAAAATCGGCGCAGGTGACACGATAACCGCCGAGGGATGATCGAGCAGTGCTTGCTGCAATTCACTCAGCGCTTCCCAGTCCAGCAGGCCGGACGGCTTGGCCAGGTTGCTTTCGCTGCGCCAGCGCCGCGTACGGGTGTCCAGGACCAGCAGCGGTGGTTCTGTAGGCAGGCTGAACTGCCAACCCTGGAAGCGCAGCAGCTCGCCAATCAGCTCATCCTGGTTCTGGCGGGTCAGCACCTGGCACTGTTTGATCAGCGGATTGCAATCGTCCGGGTTGTTGCCCCAGGCCTGGCAGAGCAGGTAGCCGAGCAAGGCGTTGCCAATGATCCTTCGCGAAAATGGATGGCCGTAGGCCGTTTCCTCCCACTGCGCCGAGAGGTTCCAGTCGTCGGTGATGTCGTGGTCGTCGAAGATCATCAGGCAGGGCAGGTGGGCCATCACCCGTGCCACCTGACCTAGATTGTCGGCAAACCCCTGAATCAGCGGCAGCTCATGCCGGTATCGGGCTTGATGCTCGTCGCTGAGCCCGCTGGGGATGCCCAGGTCCACCAGCTGCCAAGGCACCGGCGACCACACCAACAGGTACATGGCCATGACTTCGGCCAAGGTCACCAGATGGTTGTCGGCGTTGCTGGACGAGAAGATCGGCTTGCGCTTGCCGCCGAAAAAGCGCTCGCGCAGGGTGTCGTTGCGCTCCAGCGCCGGCAGCAGGTCGGCGCGGTGGTAGTAGCTGGCCGGGTGCTGGTACAGCGCCTGGCTGTCGGCTACCACCGCACCCTCCAGTTGCTCGTCGAACAGGCCCAGGCGCGAGATCAGACTATGAATGGCGCGCAACATGGGGCCAGCGACATCGTCGGCGTAAACCTGGTCGCCCGTCATCAATAGCACGGCGGGGCGGTCTTCGGGCCTCTTGCACGCCTGCAGCAGGCGGTCGGCGCACAGCAGGCCATCGGCCGCAGGGTGGTGCGGCTTGCGGCAGGAGCCGTGCAGCAAGTGGTCGAGGCGCTCACGCAGCACCAGGCTTGGGCGCTGGGCGCCCGGGTAGAGCAGGTGCGGCGCCCAGTCGGCGATACCCTGGCTGTTGATCAGCAGGTCGTAGTCGAGCAGCTGGTTGCAGGGCAGGGGGCTGGCGAATTGGATGTCCAGCAGGTGTACGTAGGCGTGCCGGCCTATCGGCACCACCTGGCAATCGACTTGGGCCTCGCTTGCCGGGCAGACGAATTCGGGCTGCAGCGGTTGGGTAGTGACCAGCCAGATGGCCAGACGCTGGGGTTCCAGGCGGCGCAGTACCGGGCCGGCGAGTACGAGGGGCAACGGGTTAGGGGAGGTCATCGACAGCTCGGGTGGCTATGGCGGCCTGTTCGCGGGCAAGCCCGCCCTCACCTCGATCGGTGTAGGAGCGGGCTTGCCCGCGAACAGGCCCGAGAATTCAATACACAACTAAGGCGTGGCAAACAAAACGGGCGGAAAATACTGAGCTCTTCCCGCCCGTCGGGCAAACCCGAACTGTATCAGGCCTTTTCAGCCATCAACTTCTCCAGCTTTTCCTGGTCCCGCGCAAACTGGCGGATACCTTCGGCCAGTTTCTCGGTGCCCATGGCGTCTTCGTTCATCGCCCAGCGGAACTGGCTTTCGTTCAGGTGCTGCTTGGCTTCACCGGCGTTGCCCGGTTTCAGCACCTGCGGCAACTCACCTTGGTCATCACTGAGCTGCTGCAGCAGCTCGGGGCTGATGGTCAGGCGGTCGCAGCCGGCCAGTTGTTCGATCTGGCCGATATTGCGGAAGCTGGCACCCATGACCACGGTGTTGTAACCATTGGCCTTGTAGTAGTTGTAGATGCGCGTGACCGACTGCACGCCTGGGTCCTCGGCGCCCACGTATTCCTGGCCGGTGCTCTTCTTGTACCAGTCGTAGATACGGCCCACGAACGGCGAAATCAAAAACACCCCGGCATCGGCGCAAGCCTGGGCCTGGGCGAAGGAGAACAGCAGGGTCAGGTTGGTCTGGATACCTTCTTTCTCCAGCTTCTCGGCGGCGCGAATGCCTTCCCAGGTGGAGGCCAGCTTGATCAGCACACGCTCTTTTGGCACTCCGGCCGCCTCGTACAGCGCAATCAGCTGACGAGCCTTGTTCAGCAGGGCTGGCTCATCGAACGACAGGCGTGCATCCACCTCGGTGGAGATACGCCCCGGGATGACCTTGAGAATGCCCGAGCCCACGGCCACCGCAAACTTGTCGCAGGCCAGGTCGACATCACCCTTGGCGTCGGCCTTCACCTGCTTGAGCAGATCGGCGTAGCCCGGGATGGCAGCAGCCTTTAACAGCAGCGACGGGTTGGTGGTGGCATCGACCGGCTTCAGGCGGGTGATGGCGTCCAGGTCCCCGGTGTCGGCGACCACGGTGGTGAACTGCTTGAGTTGTTCCAGCTTGGAGGTCATGGGCGTGCTCTGTCCTGTGCATTTACTCGACATTACCCGAGCCCCGGCAGCCGCTCAAGGGCCGCCGAAACCCTGCGGACCCGCTGGTCCGCACAGGGCTGTAGGAAAGGTGAAGATTCGAGTCGCAAGCAAGCCCGAGGTTCCCTCCTTCTGAGGTCACCGCCCCTGCAACAACTCCACGGCCTGGTCAAACACCGCCAAGGGTTCAGTCGCCTTGTGAATGTCTGCCGACAGCAACTGGCGGAAGCGCCGCGCCCCTTTGAATCCTTGGGCCAGCCCCAGAATATGCCGGGTAACGTGGTGCATCGCACCGCCGCTTTCCATATGCGCCACGATGTAAGGCCGCAGTTGCGCCAATGCCTCGCTACGGCTGACCACCGGCGCATCGCTGCCAAACAGTTGCTGGTCCACCTCGGCCAGTAGATAAGGGTTGTGATACGCCTCGCGCCCCAGCATCACGCCATCGAAGGTTTCAAGGTGTGCCTGGCATTCGTCCAGGGTCTTGATCCCGCCGTTGAGCACGATCTCCAGGTCCGGGAAGTCCCTCTTCAACTGCGCTGCGATGTCATAGCGCAGCGGCGGGATCTCGCGGTTCTCTTTCGGTGACAGCCCTTCCAGAATCGCGATGCGTGCATGCACGGTAAAACTCCGGCAGCCGGCCTCACGCACCTGGCCGACGAAGTCGCTCAGTTCGGCGTAGCTGTCACGGCCGTTGATACCAATGCGGTGCTTCACCGTCACAGGCGTCGATACGGCATCACGCATGGCCTTCACGCAGTCGGCCACCAGCGCCGGGTGAGCCATCAGGCACGCGCCGATCATGTTGTTCTGCACCCGGTCGCTCGGGCAGCCAACGTTGAGGTTGACCTCATCGTAGCCCGCCTCTTCAGCCAGGCGCGCACAAGCGGCCAGGTCGGCCGGCACACTGCCGCCCAGTTGCAGGGCCAACGGGTGCTCAGAAGCATCGTGGCGCAGGAAACGGTGGGCGTCGTTGTGCAGCAGGGCACCGGTGGTGACCATTTCGGTGTAGAGCAGGGTTTGCCGGGAGAGCAGGCGCAGGAAGAACCGGCAATGTCTGTCTGTCCAGTCCATCATCGGTGCCACGCTGAAGCGGCGTGACGGCTCAGGGCGCGTGGTTTGTGGCTTTGATGCTAATTCTAGGGGCATTCTGGTCTACGCATTTATGTACCACTTTTCGGGTTTTTTGGTGAGACAGTGGTGCGAGGTAGCACCGCCATTCACGCTTGTACCCCCGGAAATCATGGTAACAATCAGAGCAAGGAAAAAGGCCGATGGAACGGTCAGCTATACCGTCCAGATCCGCCTCAAGAAAAAGGTGTCCTAGTCTATCAAGAAGCCCAGGCGTTCGCCCGTAAGCAGGCAGCGCAGGCTTGGGCGAAGCGACGAGAGACAGAGTTGGCAGGGCATGGTGCCATCGAGCGGGCCAACCGTGGAGGGCACGCAATCAAGGACATGATTGATCGCTACCTGGTGGAAGCCGAGAAAGCCCGGCCGCTGGGTAAGACGAAGCGGCAGACCCGCCTGATTTGTACGACGCGATTCCCAGCCATGCGCCAAGACGTTCGCGCGCAAAATCCTTAGGAACAATTGGCCCGAAAAAAACGTAGGAGCGAGCGCCAGCTCGCGATGCGCCGCGCGGGCGGCGCTCGGTCTGATAACCACCAAAAACCTCATGACGAACACCTCAAGGCCCCCACCGAACCCAATGCCATGACCGTCCGCTCCGGGTCGGTTAGCAGCCCCTTGGCAAGGGCAACAATCGGCCATCATCGTACCGTCTTGCTGCCATGATCCAGTTCGTTCAGATATGCAGCGACCTCATGTGTCAGCCAACTTGAGAACACCTGCTGCTTTGTTTCCGAACGCTCGCGGTTGGGTAATACCAGCCAATACGGGTAGGGATAGGGAGCGATCACGGGGGAGAGTTGCACCAACTCCCCTCGTTGGATCGCGTCGTGCACAAGGCTGCGGCGCTCCAGAGCGATCCCCTGGCCCAAGCGCACGGCTTGAAGTACCAGGTTGGAGTCGTTGCTGCACAGGCCGATGCGTGGGACTTCCCTATCCAGCCCGGCCGCTTGACACCACGGTTGCCATGATTCCATGTTGAAAACAATGTTGCTGCCGATGATCTCTTCAGGGGTCTGTGGTAGCACCCCGCCGTTGAAGTGCGGAGCGGCAACCACCAGCGTCTCGTCATGAAAGAGCAGATGCTGCTCCACCCCGTCCCAGTCGCCCTTGCCCATGCGGATCCCTACGTCGACAGATTCCCGCGTCAGGTCCGATAACGCCAGATTGGCCTGCAGCCGGACGCTGATATGCGGCTGTAATTGCTGGAAACGTGGCAAGCGGGGCAACAACCAGCTGAATCCGAACGAAGGGAGAACGGCGACCACCAGTTCCGTTGACTTGGGTTGCGTCTTGATCAGTCGCGTGGCTTCGGCGATTCCGCCCAAGCATTCGCGGATCTGCAAGGCATACAGTCGTCCGTCCTCACTGACCCGCAGACCCCGTCCCTCACGGACGAACAGGGTGACGCCGATCATCTCTTCCAACACCTTGATCTGCTGGCTGATGGCCGAATGGGTGACATGCAGTTCCTTGGCGGCTGCGGTGACGCTCCCCAGCCTTGCAACCGATTCGAAGCAGCGTAGGCAGGTGATTGGAGGAATATTCGACATGTAAGTGTTTCTTACAAATAGTGGAAAAAAAAACTGATTTATAAGTGGCAAGGCTCTCATTAATGTAAGTGACGGTAAAGTCTTCGACTGGCAAGAGGACTGGAGCCATAGACGGTGCGGGGGGGAGCACGGCAAATGACAACGGGTAATCCTGACTGTGAAGACCACCAGTGGTTGCAGATTTCATTGACCAGCGCGCAATGGGTTTCGGTGCGGTTTGCTCACGACATCTACACGCGTGCGGTGAGCGGCAAGCATTGGATCAGCGCGGACGGTGTCGACTTCGCGATTGGCCCCGGCGAGCGCGTGAAATTGTCTGCCGGGCTAGCGCTGATTGATGGGGAAGGTCTTCTGCAGCTGGAGCCAGTCAGGGCACAGAAGCAGCACCCGGCGTATCCGTTCCCCTGCTGTTCAAACGCCAGACAACGGCATTAGAGATCAACATCAATCAAGGAAACTATCGATGAAACTCATTGGGATGCTGGATTCACCTTACGTTCGCCGGGTAGCTATATCCCTGGACCTTCTAGGCATCGAGTTCGAACATGCCCCACTGTCGGTGTTCAGCACATTCGAAGAGTTTTCGAGGATCAATCCGGTGGTCAAAGCGCCGACTCTGTTGCTCGATGACGGCTCCGTACTGATGGACTCGACGCTGATCATCGATTATTTCGAGACCCTCAGCTCACCCGGGAGCAAGCTATTGCCAAGTCAACCGCAGGCGCTGGCCAGAGCTTTGAGTACATTGGGGCTGGCGCTGGCGGCATGCGAGAAGACCGTCCAGATCGTCTATGAACACAATCTTCGACCGGCGGAAAAGCTTCATCAGCCCTGGGTCGAACGCGTCACCCGGCAGTTGCTGGCGGCGTGCGCGGAGTTGGACAAACAATTGGCGGCACAAGCGTCGCACGGGGTGCGCCCAGACCAGGTTGAGGTCACTTGTGCGGTAGCCTGGTCGTTCATGCAGTTGATGCTGCCCGACGTAGTCAAGGCCAGCGATTTCCCGGCCATCAATGCCCATGCAGCCCGCCTGGAACAGACCGATCTGTTCAAGCGTTATCCGATTGCCTGAGCCCTGGCGGAACGGGCCGGGCTCAACCGCGCCGATTGCCCCTCCCGCCACTGATTGGTTTTTGCGAGCCGTATCCATGTACACACTTTATTTCGCGCCGACGGCCAATGGTCACAAGATCCTGATCATGCTAGAGGCGCTTGGCGTGCCTTACCGGATCCGTCGGATAAACCTGGCGCAGGGTGAACAACACCAGCCGGACTTCGCCCGCCTGACAATCCACCGAAAGATCCCGTTGTTGGTCGATCACGATCAGGCGCTGATCCTGCCCGAGTCCGGAGCTATCCTTCAATATCTGGCGGAAAAGCACTTGCGATTCCTACCGTGCGTAGGGCCTGAGCGCTATGCGGTGCTCCACTGGCTGGCCTGGCAAATCAGCAGCCTGGGGCCAATGGCCGGGCAGAACTATCACTTCATTCATCAACAGGCCGAAGGCAACGAGTACGCAAGATCGCGCTATCAGGAACAAACCGTCCATTTGTTCAACACAGTGGAAAAGGCTTTGGCCGGACGCGATTTCATTGCTCGGATGTACTCGATTGCCGACATGGCCATCTATCCCTGGCTGCGCATCCACGCTCAATTGCAGGTGGATATCCAGACATTGCCCAATGTGGCCGGTTATCTGAAGCGAATGGCGGCCCGTGAAGAAGTGCTGACCGCCTATGCCAAGGGGGCAAGGTCAACATCGACGCTCCCGGGATGATGCACCGAGAGTCTCCCTGAAATAGCCCAGACCGGACAAATAGCCGGAATGGCCTCCGCCAATCATGCTCATACCACCGGGAATCATGGCAACGATCAGAGCAAGGAAAAAGGCCGATTGGACGTTTATCTATCCCGTCCAGATCCACCTCAAGAAAAAGGATGTCCTGGTCTACCAAGAGCCCCAAACCTTCGCCCGCCAGCAGGCTGCTTGAGCCTGTGCGAAAGATGGTTCGTGTGGAGGATCTGCATTTTCGCGACCTGCGCCACGCAGGCGTGAGCTGGTTATTCGAAATGGATTGGGATATCCCTGCGGCGTTACACCCTCTGAGGCGCGTTAAGCAGACCTGGCATAGCAGCTACACTGCACGACCCGATCACCCACGACAGCCTGCTTCAATCCAGCGCAGGCTCATGAAAAGGAAGTCAAGCAAATGGATGTACCTTGCACCTCTCTGGACGAAGTCCGTCAACGGATTGATGAAATCGACCGCAGCCTCGTTTCGCTTCTCGCCAAACGTGGAAGGCTCGTAACGCAAGCAGCAGGCTTCAAGAAAACCACCGATGATGTGCGTGCGCCTGCCCGGGTCGAGCAAGTGATCAAGAAGGTTCGTGAGATGGCTGACGAAACCGGTGCCTCGGCTGAGGTGGTGGAGCAGGTCTACAGGGCGATGATTTCGGCCTTCATCGCTGAGGAACTGAACACCCATGCGAAGCTGGCCGACGAGGCTTCTGCATCGTGATGAAGTGCGGGGCTCATACGCAGCCCCGCCGCCCTTTCCTGCTTGCTATCTCTGGCTCAACGCCGCAATCGAAACGCCAGACGCGACGAAGGTGAGGCCTGCGCCCACGTTCAGCCCATTCACCAGTCGTGGCCGCCGGTACAGGTAGCGAGACAGCCCCGTGGCGAAAATGCCCATCAAGGCAAACCCCAATGCAGTGAGTGCAGCGAACCACAGGCCGTAAACCATCATCTGCACACTGACCGACCCGCGTGCGGGGTCGACGAACTGGGGAATGAACGCCAGCACGAACAAACCTGGCTTGGGGTTGAGCGCAGCCGAAAGCAGACCGGTCATAGGCGAACCACACGTTCATGGGAAACACGGCTCTCTCCTTAAGCCCGATGAAGCATCCCTCCTGACGGTGGAATCAGCCCCGGCGCTGCCAAAAATGCCGAAGGCCTAGTTTTTACTGCTGCAGTCTATGTCGTAGCGACCATGCTTCAGGTCGTATCTGGATGCGCCTGAATCTTACCGGTCAGTATAGTCAACTCCGTGCCTTTGCCGGAGTGCCTTGAATTGGACAATACCCGTGAGCGCTTGATTGATGCCGCGATGAAGCTGTTTCTGTCGCAAGGTTTATATGTGACGGGGGTAACGGCCATTGCCGCGATGGCGGGCGTTACCAAAATGACGCTCTACAGTCATTTTCCCTCCAAGGATGCGCTGATAGTGGCGTGCCTTGAGGAGCGTGACCGACGCTGGCGTGAAGAGGTAGCGCGCACCCTGGCTGGGCATCCTGAGCCGGTCAGTGGCATGCTCGCTTTTTTCGATTTGTATGAACGCTTTCTTTTGAAAGATAGCGAGCGGGGGTGCCTGTTCGTTAACAGTGCGGCTGAATTCCCCCAGTTCAGCCACCCCGTGCATTTGGCAGTGAGCCGGCATAAGCAAGGGATACGCGAAAACCTTGCTGCCTTGGCCGTAAGCGCCGGTATAAACGACCCTGACGCAGTTGCCCAAGGGTTGTTTATCTTGCTGGAGGGCAGTTTTGTCAGCGGTGCGATGGGCCAGGACATGCGGGTATTCGACACTGCCCGGCAAATAGCTCATTGCTGGATCCAACGGCAGGAGTACAGCGTATGACCCTGGGCTTGTTAGCGGCCATTGCCGCCACTTTTTCCTGGTCGCTGCTCTATATCTTTCCGGGGCTGGTCGGCGACTACAGCCTTTTTGACCTGGCGGTGGTGAGCTATGCCTTTGCCGGGTTAGGTAGCCTGCTGGTGCTGTTCGCTTACCGCAGCGAAGTGCGGCAATTGCGACTGAATGACTGGGCCTGTGCCGCACTGCTGGGCTTCTTGGGATACATTGGCTACTTCTTCCTGATCACCACTGCGGTTTTGGCAGCCGGGCCGGTGATCCCCCCGGTGATGATGGGGTCAGTACCGATCGTGCTCGCGATTGCCGGCAACATGCGCAGCGCCAGCGTGCCTTGGCGCGCCATTGCCGGGCCACTGCTGGTGGCGGCCCTGGGCATCAGCCTGGTCAATCTGAGCGTGTTTGATGCTAGCCGTGCGGCGGTAGTGCTCCCGACCGCGTCGTTACTGCTTGGGCTGTTTGCATCGTTGCTGGCAATCGCATTCTGGACCGGTTTTGGCCTGTTGAATGAAAGTGCGTTGGCTCGGCGCCCAAGCATGTCTCCCATGTTGTGGTCAGCCATGTTGATCTTCATGTGCAGCGTCGAAATGCTGGCGTTCATCCCGGTTGGGCTGCACTTGAAACTGTCTCATTTCGCTAGCCATCCAAGCGGTTTGGCAGGTACTCAGGCGCTGATCGTCTGTGGGCTGATTCAGGGGTTGGGGGCCACCCTTGCAGGTGCCTGGGCATGGTCAATCGCAACGCGGCGTCTTCCGCTGGCGCTGAGCGGGCAATTGATCGCCAGCGGGACCATTTATGCAACTACGATGGGCCTGCTCATAAACCAACGCTGGCCGTCTCCTATGGAAGCGCTTGGTACAGCCTTGTTGTTCGTGGGGGTGGTGTGGGCAATCCACGCCTTTTATCGCAAGCAAACACGCCTCCAGACGCATGGCGAGGCATCCAGGGTACGTATCTGATCCCCGGGCCGGTTGCCCGGCCATGCGCCTGGGCCGGCCAAGTTGGCTACGCCGGCTACCCATGGCCCAGCCGCCTACTTCAGCGGCACGTAGATGTCCGTTTGCCATTGTTCCAGTGGTGTTTCCGGATAGACGCTCAGGTAATGAAAGAACAACGGATGATCACGCAGTTCTTCGTTGCTCGATGGCAGCCAGTCACGATAAAGCGGGTAGATGGTTTCGCCAATGTAGTCAGGCGAGCCGGTATGTCGAATCACGGCACAACGCCCTGCCGGTATAACCCGTTCATGCACGCCGAAATCGTTGGGCTGCACCGCCTCTTCTATCTCGCCGCACACGGCAAAGCGAAAGGCGTGGGCCGGGGTGGTGTCGGGGTTGTCGTAGGGGATACCGAAAGTACGGCTGCTGGTCACAGGCGACTGGCCGCTTTGCATGCGCCATTGGCGAAAACGCGCGACGCTTTCGCTGACCAGACCGGGCGGCCCCTGGTGTTCGAGCGCGGCCACGCGGGTTTGGGCGAAATGCACGATACGGATCTGCATGGTGATACTCCTGGAACGGTGAGGAACATTGAATACCGCACTCCAGGCCTGCCAGTTCGGCGCCTTGGCGAACGCGCTCGGCGCCATGCCGAAGGCGCGCCTGAACGCTCTGGCAAAGGCTTCGGGGCTTTCGAACCCGGCGCCGAATGCGGCCTCCAGTATGGGCGTCGCGGGCGAGGCGACCAGTTGATGTGCTGCGCGTCGAAGCCTCATCAGTTGCACATACCGTGAAACCGGAACGCCCATGTAGGCCGTGAACTGCCGATGGAAGTGAAACGTCGAGAAGTTGGCGATGCGGCTCAAGGCATTCACCGACAGGTCACCTTCGAGGTGGCTGTCGATGTAGGCAAGCACGGTTTCGAACCGTTTCATGTAGCTCGGGTTGTGCTGTGAGTCAGTCAACGAACGGAATCTCTGGAAGGTGCGGTAAGCGCTAGCATCCGTTGTTCAGGCACTGAGGTGCCTAGCCGTGATTGCTCTATTGGTCCTGCGCTGGGTGATCAGTCAGGGTTGCAGGGAGAGTACCAAGGGGCAGCAGCGTCGACGTGAACATGTTTCTGCTTCCTGGGCAGGAACGGCGTATCAAGCGTTCCCAGCGCTATCGAAATCCAGTCGGCAAACTCACCCTGGGCGCGTGACCAGAACAAGGTCGAGCCGCACTCCGTGCAGAACTCGCGCGTAACCGTCGGTGATGAAGAGAAGGCCTTGATGCTGGCAGAGCCGCGCAGTATTCGCAGCATACCGCGCGGAATGCTGCCGTACGAAGCGAATGCGGCGCCGTGACTTTTGCGGCACCGGCTGCAGTGGCAGTGGCTCACTGCCTTGGGTGGGGTGAGTAGCAGGTAAGAGACTGCTGCGCACAAGCAGCTTCCTTGGTATGTCTCTGTCATTGGCGCTTCCGTGCAGGTGGGAAAGCGCCAGCGTAAACGCCTTGGCCTGCTCAGTCGACTGGCCTGCGGGCCGACAGACAATCAAACGCTACGTGTCACGCCGCCATCGACCTTGATGTTCTGCCCGGTGATGTAGGCAGCGCCTTCGCTGGCGAGAAACGCGATGGTGGCGGCGATTTCCTCGCGGGTGCCATAGCGTTTGAGCGGCACGCTGTCGCGGCGCTGTTCGGTGGCTGGCAGGCTGTCGATCCAGCCGGGGAGGACGTTGTTGATCCTCACGTTGTCCCCGGCGAATTGGTCGGCGAAGATTTTGGTGAATGCGGCCAGGCCCGAGCGGAACACTGCAGACGTCGGGAACAGCTCAATCGGCTCGAACGCCCAAGCCGTGGAAATGTTGATGATCACGCCCCCTTTCTGGCGCTGCATGTAGGGCGTTACCAGGCGCGTCGGGCGGATGACATTGAGCAGATAGGTGTCCATGCCCTTGTGCCAGTCTTCGTCGCTGATTTCCAGGATTGGCGCGCGCGGACCATGGCCGGCGCTATTGACTAGCACGTCGATGCGCCCCCACTTTTCCACCACGGCATCGACCAGGCGTTTTAGGTCCTCAACCGACTGGTTGCTACCTGTTACACCCACACCGCCAAGCTCGGCAGCCAGTGCTTCGCCCTTGCCCGAGGAGGAAAGGATGCCAACCTTGAACCCGTCAGCGGCCAGGCGCTGCGCTGCTGCGGCACCCATACCACTGCCACCTGCCGTGATGATCGCAACTTTTTCTACTGACATGCTGCCTCCGTAATGCGAATGGATGATTGCCTGGAAGCACTAAAATTAGCAGCAGAAGTGGCGGTGAGGGAGACAGCTAAACTTTACTGATGCAGTAAATTAACTATTGCCTGTTTGTTGCTTGAACCAGCGCCGGACAATGCCTAGCGAATCCGGCTGCTGCATCTTTCGTGGCCACACAAGATAGAACGCCTTATCGAGCCTGAGCTGCTGAGCGAAGACCTGGGTCAACCTGCCCGTGACGATGTCATCACTGACGAACGCCAGGCTTGCCAAAGCAATACCCTGACCACTGATGGCCGCATCGATGGCCAATGAGGTCTGATTGAACCGCAGGTTTTTGGCAGTCGCTTGCCCGTGCTGCGGGAACAGTTGTGCGAGGTACCGAGGCCAGAAATCATGGGCATCGTGAAGCAGGGTGAACGCTTGAAGCTGCTCGAAGCTGGCGGGGGCTTTGCCGGCTTCGAACAGCGTTGGGCTGGCCACGGCGACGATACGCTCGTCCATCAACAGTTCGCTGTTCAAACCCGCACCGAAGTCGGGCTTGCCATAGCGGACTGCGATATCCACGCCGTCAGTATTGAAGTGGGACAGCCGATCGGTGGCCAGTACACGTAAATCGATGTCCGGATGGCTTTGCGCAAAGTTACCCAGCCGGGGAATGAGCCATTTGGAGGCAAAGGTCGGTGTCACGCTGACCGTCAGGTGAGACGCTTGTGGCCGCAGCAGGCGGGTTGCCTCATCGATCATCGCCAAGGCACTGCGAATGCTGCCGCTGTAGCCCAGGCCCGCATCGGTCAGTGCCAGGCCCCGGGGCAGGCGCTCGAACAAACGAAGGTCCAGGCTCGCTTCCAGCCCGCGTATCTGCTGTGCCACTGCCGCCTGGGTCACCCCCAGCTCTTCGGCGGCCAGGCGGAAATTCAGGTGGCGAGCAACCACTTCGAACACACGTAGCGCATTGAGCGAGGGCAAATCAGGGAAACCGTTTGGCATGGCGATGGACGTGGTCGGGCTGGAGGATTAAGCCACGAGGCTACTCGCCGAGCGCCTGTAAAGAAACCCGCGCCACCGCAGCCAATCCGGCACGCTGCGCAGCAAGCCCTCTGCTGGCGGCTGCACATTTCCATCGTTTGGCTTGACGCGTGAAAATTTTCATGTAAATTTTCATGAAAAATAAGTCTAAAAATTTCACGGCAGTCCGAAACGATGAAGATGCACGAAGAGGTTGAAGCCCTCGCGATCCTTATTCACGACCTGCGCAAATTCAAGAACCTGACCTTGGGTGAACTGGCCGGGCGCATCAACCGTTCGGTGGGTTTTCTCTCCCAGGTCGAGCGCGGCGTTTCGCGCCCGACCGTGGCAGACCTCACCGCTATCAGCGAAGCGCTCGGCGTATCAACCGCGTACTTCTACAACCTGAGCAAGCCCCGCAGCATTGGCTGGGTCACGCGCCCTAACGAGCGGCGCACGCTGTACCTGGAATCGGGCATCACCGACGTGCTGGCTTCGCCGACCATCACAGGCGCCTTCGCCATGCTCGACAGCCATCTCGAGCCGGGCGCCACCAGTGGGGAGGCGTACTTGAGCGACCGTTCCGAGCAGGGCTGTTTCGTGCTCGAGGGCGAACTCACGGTGTGGCTGGACCAGGGCGATACCGTGACCCTGCAGGCCAACGACTGCTTCCAGCTGCAACCCCATGCGCCGTTCCGTTACGCCAACCTGACGGATAAAGCCACCCGTGTGCTCTGGGTCTTCAATTGAATTCGTTCACCTCACAAGGATAAGAAGATGAGTGTCATCTTTCCGGATCTGCTGGCTGAAGTGCGCTCGTTCCGAGCAGAACACCCGGCAATTCGCTATGTCGACCTGATTGCGCTGGACATCCCCGGGCACTTCTACGGCAAGCGCTACCCCATGGACATGCTGGAAAAGGTCGCAGCCGGTGCGCCACTGAAGCTGCCGCAGAACTGCGTGCTGCTGGGTACCCAGGGCGGCCTTTACCCGATTGGGGACTATTGCTTCGCCGACGGCGACCCGGATGCCGCCCGGCGCCTGGTGCCGGGTACGCTGAAGCCGGTGCGTTGGGAAAAGGAAGTGATCGCCCAGATGCTGATCACGTCCGACGGCACCGCAAAGCCGATCGAGTTCGAGCCCCGTGAAGTGCTGGCGCGTGTGCTTCAGCGTCTGGCCAAACGTGGCATCCGCCCGGTGGTGGCGTTCGAACTGGAGTTCTACCTGTTCGACCGCAAGCTTGATAACGGCCTGCCACAGTATCCACGCGACACGGCAACCGGGGATGAAGACGATCAACCGAACATGCACATCGAGCGGCTGTCGCGCTTCTCGTCGGTCCTGCACGAAATGGTCGACGGCGCCAACGAGCAGGGCGTGCCGGCGAACGTCATCACCGCAGAGCTGGGCCCAGGCCAGTTCGAGATCAACTTCTCGCACAGCGACGATGCCCTCAGTGCGGCGGACTGGTCGGCACTGTTCTGCCGCAGTACCCGCGGTATCGCGATGAAGCACGGTTACCGTGCCAGCTTCATGAGCAAGCCCTACCTGGACGCGCCAGGCAGCGGCATGCATGTACACGTCAGCCTGTACGACGCCGCCGGCAATAACCTCCTGGCGGGAAGCGAACAGCGCAAGCTGCGCCATGCGGTGGCAGGCTGCCTGGAATTGCTGCCGCACTGCATGCCGATCTTTGCCCCCAACCACAATGCATACCGACGTTATGGCGCCATGGTCAACGCGGCGAGCAAGGCCAGCTGGGGGTTCGAAGACCGTGACGCGTGCATCCGCATCCCCGAGTCCGACCCGCGCAACCTGCGCATCGAGCACCGCCTCGCTGGCGCCGACGCCAACCCGTATCTGGTACTGGCGGCCATTTTGACCGGGATGGAGCATGGCCTGGACCGCGGCGTGGAGCCCATCGCCCCGCTGAACGACAACCGCCAGAGCGGCATCGACTTCCCCAAGGATGCCCTCAGCGCCCTGGCCGCCATGCGTCACCACCCAGTGGTCAACCAAGGCCTGGGCAGCGAGTTCGTGATGGTTTATTGCGAAAACAAATACCAGGAGCAGCTGGACTTCATGCACCACATAGATGCCCGCGAATACCGCTGGTTCCTGTAGGTGCAGCGACGCAGCACGCTCCCTTTCTACCGTTTCAATACAACGCGCAATATGGATTTGCCGGAGGAAGATATGCCACGTGTGCCCGTGATTGGCATTACCGCATGCACCAGCATGATTGGGCTGCATGCAACCCAGACCATCAGCGAAAAATACGCGCGCGCGGCAGCCAAGGCAGCGTGTGGGCTGCCCATCGTCATTCCCAGCCTCGGTGAGCTGATGGACAGCGCCGATATTCTCGATGTGGTGGATGGGCTGATCTTCACCGGTTCGCCGTCCAACATCGAACCGTACCACTACAACGGCCCGGCCAGTGCTGCGGGCACCCATCACGACCCTCTGCGCGATGCCAGCACGTTGCCGCTGATGCGCGCGGCCATCGCCGCCGGCGTACCGATACTCGGCATTTGCCGTGGCTTCCAGGAAATGAACGTGGCGCTGGGTGGCACCCTGCACCAGAAGGTCCACGAGACCGGCATGTTCATGGACCACCGCGAAGGCAAGGATGAGCCCCTCGACAAGCAATATGGGCCGCGCCACACCCTGCATGTAGAGCCTGGCGGCATGCTCGATCGCATGGGCCTGCCGGCGATATTCGACGTCAATTCCATCCACGGCCAAGGCATCGACGTATTGGCCCCCGGGCTGAGGGTGGAAGCGCTGGCGCCCGATGGCCTGGTGGAAGCGGTTTCGGTCGAAAACAGCAAGGGTTTTGCCCTGGCCGTGCAATGGCACCCCGAGTTCCAGGTCATGGATAACCCACATTACCTGGCCATCTTCCAGTCCTTTGGCAAGGCCTGCCGGCATCGCTCGGTCCTGCGTCAGAGGCTGTTGCTGTCTGCCTGAGCAGCGACCTTTCCCACCTGTAAAAAGTACCCTCGCAGCATGGCTGCGAAACTTGATGGAGTGAAGTCAATGAGTGAACAGAATTCGCAGACCCTTGCCTGGCAAACCATGAGCCGCGACCATCACCTGGCCCCGTTCAGTGATGTCAGGCAACTGGCCGAGAAAGGCCCGCGCATCATCACCTCGGCCAAGGGCGTGTACCTGTGGGACAGCGAGGGCAACAAGATTCTCGATGGCATGGCCGGCCTGTGGTGCGTGGCAGTCGGGTATGGCCGCGATGAGCTGGCCGAGGTCGCCAGCCAGCAGATGAAGCAGTTGCCTTACTACAACCTGTTCTTCCAGACCGCGCACCCGCCCGCGCTGGAGCTGGCCAAGGCCATCGCCGAGGTGGCCCCGCAAGGCATGAACCACGTGTTCTTCACCGGCTCCGGCTCCGAAGGCAACGACACCGTGCTGCGCATGGTCCGCCATTACTGGGCACTGAAGGGCCAGAACAACAAGAAGGTTATCATTGGCCGTATCAACGGCTACCACGGCTCTACCGTGGCGGGCGCGGCCTTGGGCGGCATGAGTGGCATGCACCAGCAGGGCGGGGTGATCCCGGATGTCGTGCACATCCCGCAGCCATACTGGTTCGGCGAAGGCGGCGACATGACCGAGGCCGACTTCGGCGTGTGGGCGGCCGAGCAACTTGAGAAGAAGATTCTCGAAGTTGGCGTGGACAACGTTGCTGCCTTCATTGCCGAGCCGATCCAGGGCGCCGGTGGCGTGATCATTCCGCCGCAGACGTATTGGCCGAAGATCAAGGAAATCCTGGCCAGGTACGACATCCTCTTCGTCGCCGACGAAGTGATCTGCGGGTTCGGCCGTACCGGTGAGTGGTTCGGCACCGATTACTACGACCTCAAGCCTGACCTGATGACCATCGCCAAGGGCCTGACCTCCGGCTACATCCCCATGGGTGGGGTGATCGTGCGTGACGAGGTGGCCAAGATCATCAGCGAAGGCGGCGACTTCAACCACGGTTTTACCTATTCCGGCCACCCGGTGGCGGCAGCGGTGGGCCTGGAGAACCTGCGGATCCTGCGCGACGAGCAGATCATCCAGCAGGTGCACGATAAAACCGCGCCTTATCTGCAGCAACGCCTGCGCGAACTGGCCGACCACCCGCTGGTAGGCGAAGTGCGCGGCCTGGGTATGCTCGGGGCGATCGAGTTGGTGAAAGACAAGGCCACCCGGGCCCGTCATGAAGGCAAAGGTGTCGGCATGATCTGTCGCCAGCACTGCTTCGACAACGGCCTGATCATGCGCGCGGTGGGCGACACCATGATCATCGCGCCACCGCTGGTGATCAGTGTCGAAGAGATCGACGAGCTGGTGGAGAAAGCCCGCAAGTGCCTGGACCTGACCTATGAGGCTGTTCGGTAAGGGCAGAACGCTTGGTTAGCTGTTCTCAGCACCTGTGAGATCGAGCGCCGTCCGCGCGGTGCTCGATCGGTGCCTCAATCGTACATCTCACCTCCGGCACCTCCCGCAAAGCATTTTGCTTTGTGAAATGAATCCTGTACTTTTCCGGGCATCCATTTCCCGTCTGAAAGTCGCGATTCAACCATGAAAGTGCACGAAGAAATCGAAGGCCTGGCAGTACTGATTCGCGACCTGCGCAAGTTCAAGGGCCTGACACTGGGCGAGCTTGCACAGCGCATCGGCCGTTCGGTGGGCTTTCTGTCCCAGGTCGAACGCGGCGTATCACGCCCGACCGTGGCCGATCTCACAGCCATCAGCGAAGAGCTCGGTGTTTCGACAGCCTACTTCTACAAGCTGGACAAACCCCGCGAGCTCGACTGGGTCACCCGCCCGCACGAGCGTCGCACGCTGCACCTGGCGGGTGGCATCACCGATGTGCTGGCATCGCCCTCGATAACGGGCGCGTTCTCCATGCTCGATAGCCATTTGCAGCCGGGGGCCAGCAGTGGCGAGGAGTACCTGGACGACAGCTCGGAGCAGGGCTGCTTCGTGCTCGAAGGCGAACTGACCGTGTGGTTGGGCGATGCTGAGCCGGTCACGCTGCACGCCAATGACAGTTTTCAGCTGCAACCTCACGCCCGTTTTCGTTACGCCAACCTGACCGACAAGCCCACACGCGTGCTTTGGGTGTTCAGCTGAAGGCCGTCGTACAGGCATGTGCGTTGTGCCTCGGCTAGCCGGGAAAGTTGGCCTGCAAGCAATGTGCTGGCTGCATGGGGTATCCTTGCACCACGCAATCAACTTCGAAGCAGTGAATGAACAATGGGTTTTGAACAACTAGCTGAGCTACGAGACCGCCTGCGGGCGGAAAAAGGGCAGGTAAAGGCCGATAGCGCGAAACCGCCCAAGCGCAAGTCGCCCCCGCAGGCGAAGCCGCGCGAGATGGACCCGGCGGTGGCAGCGATCTGGCCACTGCAGAAGCATTTTCCCTTGGCTTTCCCGGTCAACCCGGCCCCCAAGGTGCCGCTGAAGGAGGGCATTTTCAAGGATGCCGAGCAACACCTGGAGCTGCTTGGGCTGACCCGCGAACAGCTCAAACTGGGCATTTCGACCTGGTGCCGTGGCGCTCGATACTGGGCGAGCATGGTGGAGAATGCACCGCGCCTTGACCTCAACGGTCAGGCTGCAGGTACCGTGACCGCCGCTCAGGCGCTGCATGCCAAGCAGCAAGCTGCGCGGCAACGCAGCCAGGACCGACGCAATCGTGCGAAGTCAAAGGCCCAGGCCCAGGCCCAGGCTCCGGCCCCCGCGGCCGACACCGAGGCGGTGCAGTCTACCGACTGAATTCAGTCGCGCTTTGCCCCCTGGCCATGCTGGATGGCAGCCCATTGCCGGGGCTGCCGTCTGGCTGGCCCGGCAATGGGCCAGGTCCGGTTTCGAGGGCCTGGTGCATGCAACGATGGTTTCAAGACCCACCTGATCGGCAAGCCGCGGCAGATGATGCCGGGGCGCAAACACGTGCGTCGGTTTCAGAATGCGCCTGGTCGCTCGTATGCAACCCTTCGGCGCTACAAGTGCCATGCTAGCAGGATGCCCAAGGATCAGTGCGCGCAGACGTGCGGCCGTGGGCGAGGAGGCCGCCAGTCCCACGCAACTGTGACGTGGACGGTGCGCCGCAGCAGAACACGCCGGAAACCTGCCCTTTCAAAAACTCAGGCAGGGTCCGTGATGCCGAGGTCCGCTGTATGCCTGATGAATTGCTCCACCTGCCTGTGATCCAGCGTATTCTGGACCGCGACAAGGACACCCCAGGTGCCCTGTTGCCGATCCTGCATGCCGTACAGCACGAGATTGGTTACATCCCTGATGCTTCGGTCCCCGAGATCGCCCATGCACTCAACCTCAGCCTGGCTGAAGTGCGTGGGGTTATCAGTTTCTATCACGACTTCCGCACCGCGCCGCCCGCTCGCCACACCCTGCGCCTGTGCCTTGCCGAGTCGTGCCAGAGCCGTGGCGCCGAAGCCCTGGCCGCGCAATTGCGTGAACAGTTGGCACTGGACGACCATGGTACCAGCGCCGACGGGGCCATTAGCCTGCGCCCGGTGTACTGCCTGGGTGCCTGTGCCTGCTCGCCCGCGCTGGAGCTGGACGGCCAGGTGCACGCGCGCCTCACCCCTGAGCGCCTGCGGGACTTGGTCAACGGTTGCCAGGAGGACTCAGCATGCTGAAGCTGTATATTCCCTGTGATTCGGTTGCCCGCGCCGTGGGTGCCGACCAGGTTGCCGAGGCCCTGCTGCGCGAGGCCGAGCGCCGCCAGTTGCCGCTGGACATCCAGCGCACCAGCTCGCGCGGGCTTTACTGGCTTGAGCCGCTGATCGAGTGCGACAGTGCGCAAGGGCGCCTGGGTTTCGGTCCGGTTACGCCACACGATGCGCCGTCATTGCTTGATGCCCTGGCGGGCGAACCCGGTGGCCACTCGTTGGCACTGGGGCCGGTCGAAGAAATACCCTATCTCAAGACCCAGCAACGCCTGCTGTTCGCTCGCGCTGGCATTACCCGGCCATTGTCGCTGGACGACTATCGTGCCAATGGCGGTTTCGCGGGCCTCGAGGCCGCCGTGGCGCTGGACGGTGCCGAAGTGGTTGCAGCAGTGCTCGATTCCGGGCTGCGTGGCCGTGGTGGTGCGGCGTTCCCGGCCGGCATCAAGTGGCGCACCGTGCGTGACGCTGGTGCCGGGCAGAAGTACGTGGTGTGCAACGCCGACGAGGGTGACTCGGGCACGTTCGCTGATCGCATGCTGATGGAGGGCGACCCCTTCCTGCTGATCGAGGGCATGATCATTGCCGGCCTCGCCGTGGGTGCCGACAAGGGCTACATCTATGTGCGCTCGGAGTATCCCGACGCCATCCGGGTACTCGACCAGGCCTTCGCCATCGCGCGTGAAGCTGGCTACCTGGGGGCTGACGTCGCCGGCAGCGGCCAGGCGTTCGACCTGGAAGTGCGGGTGGGCGCCGGCGCCTATATTTGCGGCGAAGAAACCGCGCTGCTCGAATCCATCGAGGGCAAGCGTGGCATCGTCCGCGCCAAGCCACCGCTGCCTGCGCTGCAAGGGCTGTTCGGCCTGCCGACGTTGGTGCACAACGTGCTTACCCTGGCGTCGGTGCCCATCATTCTGGCCAAGGGTGCAGCGTTCTATCGCGATTTCGGCATGGGCCGCTCGCTGGGCACCATGCCGTTCCAGCTGGCCGGCAACATCCGCCAGGGTGGTCTGGTAGAGCGCGCGTTCGGCCTGACCCTGCGCGAGCTGGTGGAAGGCTATGGCGGTGGCACAGCCAGTGGTCGGCCGCTGAAGGCCGCGCAGGTCGGTGGCCCGCTTGGTGCCTGGGTACCTCCCAGCCATTTCGATACCCCATTGGACTATGAAGCGTTTGCCGCCGTGGGCGCGATGCTCGGCCACGGCGGTGTCGTGGTGGCCGACGATACGCTGAACATGGCCAGCATGGCGCGTTTCGCCCTGCAGTTCTGTGCCGAAGAGTCCTGCGGCAAGTGCACCCCGTGCCGTATCGGTTCCACCCGGGGCATGGAAGTGGTCGACCGGCTGATCGCCAGCACCGACATCACCGAGCGTCACGACCAGGCGCTGTTGCTGCGCGACCTGTGCGACACCCTGCAGTACGGCTCGCTGTGCGCCATGGGCGGTATGACTGCCTATCCGGTGGCCAGCGCGCTCAAGTACTTCCCCGCCGATTTTGGGCTGACCACCACGGAGGCCGCACAGTGATCAATTTCTTCGACCCCGCTTCTGATAAAAGCAGCGACCTCGGCACCCCGGCCCGCGAAAGCGAAGTGCAGGTCAGCCTGAGCATCGACGGCCGTGCCATCAGCGTGCCTGCTGGCACCTCGGTCATGCGCGCCGCCGCCATGCTGGGCACCAGTATCCCCAAGCTGTGCGCCACCGACAGCCTCGAAGCCTTCGGCTCCTGCCGCATGTGCATGGTGGAAATCGAAGGCATGCGCGGCTACCCGGCATCCTGCACCACGCCAGTCAGTGAAGGCATGGTGGTGCGCACCGAAACCCCGCGCCTGGCCGGCCTGCGTCGCAACGTGATGGAGCTGTACATTTCCGACCACCCGCTGGACTGCCTGACCTGTTCGGCCAACGGCAACTGCGAGCTGCAGACCGTGGCCGGCCAGGTGGGCCTGCGTGAGGTGCGCTACGGCTATGACGGCGCCAACCACCTGGACGAGAAAAAAGACGTTTCCAACCCGTATTTCGACTACGAGCCAAGCAAGTGCATCGTCTGCAGCCGCTGTGTGCGCGCCTGCGAAGACATCCAGGGTACGTTTGCCCTGACCATCACCGGGCGTGGTTTCGAATCGCGGGTGGCGGCAGCGGGTGGTGAAAACTTCCTTGCATCCGAATGCGTGTCGTGCGGTGCCTGCGTGCAGGCCTGCCCAACCGCGACCCTGACGGAAAAAAGCCTGGTGCAGCTTGGCCAGCCTGAGCGTTCGGTCATTACCACCTGCGCCTACTGCGGCGTTGGCTGCTCGTTCCGCGCCGAAATCAAGGGTGACCAGCTGGTGCGCATGGTCCCGGACAAGAACGGTGGCGCCAACCACGGCCACGCCTGCGTCAAGGGCCGCTTTGCCTGGGGCTACGCCACCCACCCGGACCGCATCACCAAACCGATGATCCGCAAACGCCTGGAAGACCCGTGGCAGGAAGTCAGCTGGGACGAGGCCGTGACCTACGCCGCCAGCGAGTTCCGCCGCATTCAGCTCAAGTACGGGCGCGACTCCATCGGCGGCATCACCTCCAGCCGTTGTACCAACGAAGAAGCCTACCTGGTGCAGAAACTGGTGCGCACGGCGTTTGGCAACAACAACGTCGACACCTGCGCACGGGTGTGTCATTCGCCCACCGGTTATGGCCTGAAGCAGACCCTGGGTGAGTCGGCTGGCACACAAAGCTTCGACTCGGTGATGCAGGCCGACGTTGTGCTGGTGATCGGCGCCAACCCCACCGACGCCCACCCGGTGTTCGGCTCGCAACTCAAGCGCCGCCTGCGTCAGGGGGCGCGGCTGATCGTGATCGACCCACGGCGCATCGACCTGGTCGACTCGCCGCACGCCCGCGCCGACCTGCACCTGCAACTGCGCCCGGGCACCAACGTGGCCATGCTCAACGCCCTGGCCCACGTGATCGTTACCGAGGGCCTGCTGGCCCAAAGCTTCATCGATGCCCGCTGCGAAACCGAAGACTTCGCCCGTTGGCGCGACTTCGTCAGCCTGCCAGACAACGCCCCCGAGGTGCTCGGCCCTGTTTGTGGCGTGCCCGCTGAGCAGATCCGCGCTGCGGCACGGCTGTATGCCACCGGCGGCAACGCGGCCATCTACTACGGCCTGGGCGTGACCGAGCACAGCCAAGGTAGTACCGCAGTGATGGGCATCGCCAACCTGGCCATGGCCACTGGCAACATCGGCCGTGAAGGGGTAGGGGTGAACCCGCTGCGCGGGCAGAACAACGTGCAGGGCTCGTGCGACATGGGCTCGTTCCCCCACGAGCTGCCCGGCTACCGGCATGTCTCCAACGAGGGCGTGCGTGCCGAGTTCGAACAGGCCTGGGGCGTGACCTTGCAGCCCGACCCGGGTCTGCGCATTCCCAACATGTTCGAAGCGGCGCTGGATGGCAGCTTCAAGGCGCTGTACTGCCAGGGTGAGGACATCGCCCAGAGCGACCCCAACACCCAGCACGTCACGGCGGCCTTGCTGGCCATGGAGTGCGTGGTGGTGCAGGACATCTTCCTCAACGAAACTGCCAAGTTCGCCCATGTGTTCCTGCCGGGCAGTTCGTTCCTGGAAAAGGACGGCACCTTCACCAACGCCGAGCGGCGTATTTCGCGGGTGCGCAAGGTCATGGACCCTCTGGCCGGCAAGGCCGACTGGGAAGCTACCGTGGCCCTGGCCAACGCCTTGGGCTACCCGATGAACTACCGCCATCCTTCCGAGATCATGGACGAGATCGCCCGCCTGACGCCGACCTTCCGTCGTGTCAGCTACGCTGAAATCGACCGCCACGGCAGCCTGCAGTGGCCGTGCAACGACGCCGCGCCAGACGGCACGCCGACCATGCACATCGACCAGTTCGTGCGTGGCAAGGGCCGTTTCATGCTCACCGGCTACGTTCCCACCGACGAAAAGGTCAACAACCGCTACCCGTTGCTGCTGACCACCGGGCGCATTCTTAGCCAGTACAACGTTGGTGCCCAGACCCGGCGTACCGGCAACGTCGCCTGGCATGACGCCGACCGCCTGGAGATCCACCCGACCGATGCTGAAAGCCGTGGCATCCAAGACGGTGACTGGGTCGGGATCGGCAGCCGCGCCGGGCAGACTGTGCTGCGTGCCAAGGTCAGTGCGCGCGTGGCGCCGGGCGTGGTGTACACCACCTTCCACTTCCCGGAGTCGGGGGCCAACGTGATCACCACCGACAACTCCGACTGGGCCACCAACTGCCCCGAGTACAAGGTGACGGCAGTGGAAGTGGTGAAAGTGTTCCAGCCATCGCAATGGCAAAAGCGCTATCAGGACTTCAGTGATGAACAGCAGCGCCTGCTGAAAGAGCGCCGTACTGCGGAGAAAGCCGAGGTTCGCCGATGAGCAGCGAAAACCTGGTCAAGATGGCCAACCAGATTGCCCATTACTTCGACAGCGAGCCAGACCGGGCGCTGGCGGTGCAAGGGGTGCGGCAGCATATGAAGAGCTTCTGGACGCCGGCGATGCTCCGGCAGTTGGCAGAGTGGAACGAGGCCCACGCGGGGGAGGGGCTTGACCCAAAAGTGCGGGAGGCGTTGGTATAGATTCCCGGGCGGCAACGGAACCTTGGGGGCGGGTTTGCCTGCGAATGCGGCGTTGAAATCAATGACGCATTCGCGGGTGAACCCGTTCCTACAAGGGGCCTGCATGTTGCATACTTAGCCGCGGGCCAGCTCCGCCAGGTGGGCGATGGCTTCCCCGCTCTTGAGCACCAGCACATCGCCCTCCAGCGCATCCAGCACCACTTCCGAGGTATTACCGATCAACGCCCCGGAAATCCCTGTGCGGCACACCGTGCCTATCACTGTCACCACTGCATCGAGCTTCTGTTCGGTATGTGGAATCAACACATCCGCCGGCCCTTCGGCCACGTGCAGGCACTCATCGCTGATGCCGTATTCGGCCTGGAACGCCTTGCACGCTTCACGGTAGCGCTTTTCGATCGTATCGCTCAGCTGGAACGCCGGGTCCGCCGCTGACAGCATCGGCGACGGGTGGGCACTGATGACATGCAGTTCTCCCTTGGCCAGTTTGGCAATCTCGAAGCCGTGGTCGATGATGCTGGCATGCAGGCGGCGGTGGTCTTCGTCCTGGTTGCCCACGTCCACCGCCGCCAGGATCTTGCCCCCGGTCCACGACCGCTCGCTCTTGACCATCAGCACGGCACACGGGCATTGGCGCAGCAGCTTCCAGTCGCTGGGGGTGAGCAGGGCCTTTTTCAGCGGGTTGTCCGGACGGTGGTCCTTGATCACCAGTTCACAGCCTTCGGCCTGCTGTACATAGATGATCGTGTCGTGCAGGTTGTCGCGCCAGCCCTCTTCATGGGTGACATTGTCGTAGCCGTCATCATGCAACTGGCTGCTCAGCAGGCTCAGCAGCGCGCTGTGATCATGCCGTTTGTCGCACATCAGCAAATGCAGGCGTGCGCCAGTGATGCCAGCGATCAGCTTGGCCCGCGTAAGCGCGCGGCTGTGGGCGTGCGCGGGGTCGAGGACGACGAGGATGCTGCGGACGGCTTGCATGGGCGTTAACTCCCTTCGATGATGGCGACCAATGCCTGACTATAGTCGGCGCTTCCCCCGCCAGCGCTTGATGTACATCAAGCATAGTCACTGGCATCGCCAGCCGCCGCCGGTATAATCGCCGGCCCTGCCTGTTCTGTGTGGTTGCACGCTTATGTCCCTGATCCCCGAAATCGACGCCTTTCTTGGCTGCCCGACGCCAGACGCCTGGATCGAAGCGGCGCTCGCCGACCAGGAAACCCTGCTGATCGACCACAAGAACTGCGAGTTCAAGGCCGCCAGCACGGCCCTGAGCCTGATAGCCAAGTACAACACTCACCTTGATCTGATCAACATGATGTCGCGCCTGGCCCGCGAGGAGCTGGTGCATCACGAACAGGTGTTACGCCTCATGAAGCGTCGCGGTGTGCCGTTGCGCCCGGTGTCGGCGGGGCGTTATGCGTCGGGGTTGCGCCGGCTGGTGCGCGCCCACGAGCCGGTCAAGCTGGTGGATACGCTGGTGGTGGGGGCGTTCATCGAGGCGCGCAGTTGCGAACGTTTTGCCGCGCTGGTGCCGCATCTGGATGAGGAGCTGAGCCGCTTCTACCACGGGCTGCTGAAAAGCGAAGCGCGCCACTACCAGGGCTACCTGAAACTGGCGCACAACTACGGAGATGAGGCGGACATCGCCCGCCGTGTCGAGCTGGTACGCGCTGCGGAAATGGAGCTGATCCAGTCACCAGACCAGGAGCTGCGCTTCCACAGCGGCATCCCGCAGGCTTTGGCCGCCTGATGTGCACCAGGCGGCGCAGGCTTTAATTGCGCCGGCCCAGTAGCAGGCCCACCACCAGCCCGAGGCCGGCGGAAATGGCGACGGTCTGCCAGGGATGGCCGCCGATGTAGTCCTGAGTGGCGTCCACCACCGGTTGTGCCTTGCTGCGCACGTTGTTGGCCGCCTGGCGTGCCTGGCGCAGCTTCAGGCTTACCTGGGCGCGCAGTGTCTCTGCTTCTTCGCCGACCAGGGCGGCACTGTCGTTCAGCAGTTTTTCCGATTCTTCTATCAGCGATTGCAGTTCGCTGAATACCTGGTCCTTGATCTGATCGCTGTCTGCCAGCGTGGCGTTTTTCCGGGCCATGAACTCGTCCTCGTCAATGGGGGTGTGAACAATGGATGCCACCACGTCGGTAAAGTTGCGGCGGCTTTCCGATGATGGGTTGTCTGGGTGTAAGATAGCGGCCATTTTCAAACCTGCAGGTAACTTCATGAGTTTCAATCTGGCCAACATGAGCTTCGAGGAACGGGCGCAGATCGAGGCAGAGAAGGCCCGGCTGTTCGAGATGTGGCAGAACAACCTGGGCAAAGCCAAGGGCGAAGCCGCCCGGCTGATTGCTGAAAAGCCACGGCGCAAGGGCAAATGGGCCGAGTGGGTGCGCGCTGAACTGGACGGCATGACCCCGCCTGAATACGCCAGCATGGTGCGCAGCGAAGTCAACAAGCTGATGGCCGCAGCCAGCGCCAACCGCTGAGCACACCCGCCGGGCGCTTACCAGTAGGTGCCGTTGGGCAGGTCCAGCTTGCCTTCATCGGTAAAACGCACGGTCCCCAGCGGCCCGCCGGCCAGTTTGCCGCGCAGCTTGTAGGGCAGCCCCTGCAGCGAGTCCAGTTTGCCTAGCCCATAGGCCTGGCGCAGGAAGGAAAACGCCGTGATGCTGACCGGCACCACGATCACTGCTTCGTCGTAACGGCCAATGTGCCCCTGCTGGTCGCTGACCCCGGCGGCCAGCGGCTGGCCGTTCACTTCCAGGTTCAAGGCGATGCCGTTGTAATCGATCGGTGCCTCATTGGGGTTCTGCACCCGCATTTTCACCGCCATGCGCAGTTCCAGCTCTTGCCCGGGCAGTGGTTCAATGCCGATCACGCTGATGTTCACCGGGTCACGTGGCTGGAACAGCGCACAGGCTGCCAGGCCACAGGCCAGCAGCAGGACCAGGAACAGACGGGTATAGCGGTACAGACGGGCAGTCATGGGCTGTGACCTTGCCGGAGTGGAGCTGGCAGTGTGGCAAATGCGCGTCGACGTTGAAAGTATCGGTTGATATGAAAGATACTGTTTCTCATTAACGCCCGATAACCTCTCTTACTGGCTGTTCCCCAATCATGCTGACTTCACCCATGTCGGGCCTGCTGGCAAGTTTCCAGGAGCACTACGACGACCTGCTGCAGTTTCTGACGCGGCGCATGAGCGACCGCCAGCGCGCGGCCGACGTGGCGCAGGAAACCTACCTGAAGCTGGTGAACATCGACGAGCAGGCAGTGCCGGTGTTGCACGCGCGCAGTTTCATCTTCCGCGTGGCCGGCAACCTGGCAATTGACGCCTTACGCCGTGAGCAACGCATCGCTGCCAGCCACGACGACAGCGACGGAGCCTGTGAGGTGGCCTGCCCGGCACCGGCACCCGAGGCGGCGTTGCTGGCCCGCGAGCGCTTGCAGATTCTTGACCAGGCGCTGTTGCAGTTGCCCGACAATGCCCGCCAGGCGCTGTTGCTCAACCGTGTCGAGGGCCTGACCCAGAAGCAGGTCGCTCAACGCCTGGGGGTTTCCGAGAGCATGGTGGCAAAGTACATCGGCCAGGCTCTGCGCCATTGCCGCGGCCGGCTGAAGCAGGCGGGTGTGGCAGCATCGGTGGTGTTGCTGGTCGCCGCCGTGGCGGGTTGGCAGCAAGCCCCGATGCTGCTGGCTGATTACCACACCGCCGTGGGCGAACGGCAGATCATTACCCTGGCAGATGGCACACGGGTGACGCTGAACAGCGCCAGCGCCTTGAGCGTGGCGTTCAGCGAACATGAGCGGCGTGTGGTGCTCGATGCGGGTGAGGCACTGTTCGAGACCGCTGATGATTCACGTCCGTTTGTGGTCGAAACGGCCGGTGCGCGTGTGCAGGGCAATGCTGCCACCTTCAGCGTGCAGCGCGATGGCCACGTCGTGTTGGCTCGCGGTGAAGCCAAGTTGGGTGAACATGAACTGGCGGTGGCGGCCGATGCCGTCACGCAGATGGCCTGGCAGCGGGGCAAGCTGATCTTCAACGGCAAGCCGCTGGGGCAGGTGCTGATGGAGCTTGAGCGATACCGGCATGGGCGCATTGTGTTGTCCGACAGCAAGCTGGCTGCGATGGAGGTGAGCGGGGTGTTCGACCTGGATGAACCTGAGGCCCTGTTGCGGACGTTGGAGCAGCGATATGGCCTGAAGGTGACCTACCTGCCGTGGTTGGCCGTGGTGCATTGATGAGCTTGTACCGTCCTCTTAGCGGGCAAGCCCGTTCCTGCACAGGTCGCACGATATTCAGGCGGGCGCAGTCGTTGTAGGAGCGGGCTTGCCCGCGAAGAGGCCGGACAGAAATAAAAATATTTTTCATTTGGCACTGCAAGTTCCTGCAAGCCAGATCGTCGTAGTGAGACTGATCAGCAACCCATTCTCATTTACGTCTTGTCAGGAAGCTCATTCGTGCCTCTGATGCTCAAGCCTTTGCACCGCCGTTGCGGTCCACTTCACCATGCCTTGATGTCTTGCAGTGCCTTGGCCCTGTTGCTCGGCCCCCTGCACGCTGGGGCTGCGACAACTGCCGAACAGACCCAGATGCAGGCCCGCCAGGTCCAGCTCAACCTGCCCGCCCAGCCGCTGGACCAGGCGCTGACCACCTTCGCCGACCAGGCCGGCCTGCACCTGCTGTACACCACAGGCGATGTCGCCGGCCAGGTCAGCCCGCCGTTGCAGGGCAACTACAGTGTCGAGCAGGCCCTACAGCAGTTGCTGGCCGGCAGCGGCATGAGCTGGCAGTTCAGCGAGGCTCGCACCATCACGCTGAGCAAGGCCGCGGCCGCGCCGCAGGCGGTCAACCTCAAGCCGATCGAAGTCAGCGTAGCCTCGCGCACCAGCACCGCAATCAGCGAAATCCCCGGAACCGTCTGGGTAGTGGACCAGCAGCAGTTGCGTGAGCAGATCGACAGTGGCGTCAGCCTGAAGGAAGCCATCGGCAAGCTGGTGCCGGGCCTTGACCTGGCGCCGGAAGGGCGCACCAATTACGGCCAGAACATGCGCGGGCGCAACGTGCTGGTGATGATCGACGGGGTCAGCCAGAACAGCTCACGCGGCCTGTCGCGCCAGTTCGACAGCATTTCGCCGTTCAACGTCGAGCGCGTCGAAGTGCTGTCTGGCGCCAGCGCCATCTACGGCGGTGGTGCCACCGGCGGCATCATCAACATCGTGACCAAGAAGGGCGAACCCGGCCCGGCGCGCTTCGAGACCCAGTTGGGGGCCAGCAGCGGTTTCAACAACAGCGACGACCTGGCTACGCGCTTCGCCCAGTCGGTCAGCGGCGGCAACGAGCGGGTCAATGCCCGGTTGGGGGTTTCCGGTGAGCAGAACGAAGCCTTCTACGATGGTGCTGGCGACCAGATCTTCATCGACAACACCCAGACCGACCTGCAGTACAACCGCACCATCGACGTACTCGGTACCTTGGGCCTGCAGCTGAACGACCAGCAGAGCCTCGACCTGTTGGCACAGTACTACGACTCGGGAAACCACGGCAGCACGGGTATCTACTTCCCCAACCTGAACTACAACGCGCCATCCGACCTGGAAGACGCCGAGCTGCGCAGCGGTTATTCATCGGACCTGGAGCCGCGCACGCGGCGCCTGCTGCTCAATGCCAATTACCACCACACCGACGTGCTGGGCCAGGACTTCTACCTGCAGGCTTCGTACCGCAAGGAAGACGACAACTTCTACCCGTTCCCGTACTACAACCGTGCCACACCCACCGGCTCGCGCGGGGTGTACTTTGCCGCCTCGCAGCAGAACTTCGAGGTCACCAGCCTCAAGGGCCTGTTTGCCAAACAGTGGGATGCGCTGAAGCTGACCTACGGCGTTGACCTGGACCGCGAGCGCTTCAATGCCGAGCAGACCACCTTCAACGCCCAGACTTCGTCCGAGTCGGGTGGCCTGGAGCTGGAAAAGGACAGCAAGGCCGCACGCTACCCCAGCTATCGGGTGGATGGGGTGTCGGTATATGCCCAGCTGGACTGGCATGCCACTGACAACCTGACGTTGTCCGGTGGCGCCCGGCGCCAGCAGATGGACGTGGACGTCAGTGACTTCAAGGGCGTGCCGGGCGGCAGCAACGACTATCAGGTCAACCTGTTCAACGTCGGTGCCATCTACGACTTCAAGAACGGCCACCAGGTGTGGAGCAACTATGGCGAAGGCTTCGACCTGCCTGACCCGGCCAAGTACTACGGCAAGCCGGGCCTGAGTGTCGCCGATAACCCGTTGGCCGGTATCAAGAGCCGCCAGGTGGAATTGGGCTGGCGCTATGCCGACCTGGACTGGGATGCACAGGCAGCGCTGTACTACATCTGGTCGGACAAGATCATCAACGTCGATTCGCAAACGCTGACCATTGACGTGGAAGATCAGAAAAGCCGCGACTTCGGCTTTGAAGGGGCACTGACCCGGCACTTCCAGACCGGCTGGGAAGCTGGCGGCACATTGCACATGACACGCTCCGAGGAAGAGGCCGCCGACGGCGGCTGGATCAAGCGCGATGCCCGATACGCTTCGTTGTCCAAGGCCACCGCGTTCGTCGGCTGGAAGGCCGATGGCCGCAGTGCACGGTTGCAGGCCAACCATGCCTTCAGCCTGAAGGACGATGCCGATCACGAGATTGACGGCTACACCACCTTCGACCTGCTGGGCAGCCAGGACACCGGTTTCGGCACCTTCAGCGCCGGTATCCAGAACCTGCTGGACAAGCAGTACAGCACGGTATGGGGACAGCGCGCGACGTTATTCTATTCGCCGACCTACGGGCCGGCGTATCTGTATGACTACCAGGGGCGCGGGCGTACCTACACGCTGAGCTGGAGCATGGCTTACTGATGGTGGTGGCCTGAACGGGCCTGTTCGCGGCGGCAACGATGAACGGCGGGTGGGTGAACGGCGGGTGGAGATTGGCCAGCAGGGCCGGCCTCTTCGCGGGTAAACCCGCTCCTACACGACGGTGCCTGTGCCCAGCCACCGACAGGTGTCCACCACCGATCCGGTGTAGGAGCGGGTTTACCCGCGAAGGGACCGATTCAGGCAAACGCCGCCAGCAAATCCTGCGCAAATACATGGGCTGCCTCGCCAACCCCCTGTGCCCGGTGCCGGGCCAGGGTGAACGGCACCCCAAAATCAAGCTCAGGGTCCAGCGCCCATAACAGCCCCTCGGCCTCCCAGCCCTGTGCACAGTGGCATGGCAAGTAGCCAATATGCCGTCCCGACAGAATGAACGTCAGCACGCTTTCGATCTGCTCCGCTACTGCCGTGCTGCGTCTGCTCTGGAACGGTTCGCCCCCTTTGAGAAAACGGTACGGATGGCGCACCTGGTCCATGTCCAGCAACCGCTCAAGCCCAACATCCGTTTCGCCGTACAGCACATGCCCCTTGCCGCAATACAGCCGCTGTCGCTCGGCGAACAAGGGCTGGTAATCAAAGGCCGCCTGGTTGCCGGAAAAGTAGCTGATGGCATAGTCCAGCCGCTGCTCCAGCAACAGCCGTTCCAGTTCCGCCGGCGGTGCACTGACTAGCTCCAGTTGCACCGATTCCTCTCGCCTGCGAAATGCCGCAATGGCCGCCGCCAGTTTCAGGCTCACCGCCTTGTCCTGATTTTCCGCCATGCCGATGCGCACAGTTCCCAGCAGCCGCCCGGCAACGCCGTTGGCCTGCTGGCGAAACTGCTCGATGTTCAGCAGTAGCCCACGCGCCGCGTCCAATAGCAGTTCACCTTTTTCCGTCAGGCGAAAACCACCTTTGCCGCGGCTGCACAGGCGGTAACCCAAGCGTGCCTCCAGTTGGGCCATGCGCTGGCTGATGGTGGGCTGGCTCAGGCCCAGCACGCCTTGAGCGGCGCTGAAGCCACCTGCCTCGACTACAGTGACGAACAGCCGCAGCAAGTGCAGGTCGGGATCATGGACTTGTCCGAGCATTACATTGCTCCTGATGAATGTCAGCTTTGCAAACTTGCCATTGGTGCAATGTAACCCGGCTGGCATGCTCGCGGCATCCACCCATTTACCGAGGTGTCCGCCATGCGTCGATCGTTGTGCCTTTTGTCTCTGGTTCTGGCCCTGCCGCTGCAGGCCGAAGAAAAGGTCGTCAACCTCTACAGCTGGGCCGATTACGTCGCCCCGCAAACCCTGCAACGCTTCGAACGGGAAACCGGCTACAAGGTGCGTTACGACACCTTTGACACCCCCGAGGTACTGGAAACCAAGCTGCTGACTGGTGGTAGCGGCTATGACGTGGTGGTGCCGTCATCTACCGTGCTGGCCCGGGCGCTCAAGGCCAATGCCCTGCAACCGCTGGACGCTCAGGCCATGCCTGGCTACGGCAACCTCGACAAGGACCTGCTGGGCAAACTGGCCGAGGTTGACCCCGGCAACCGCCATGCTGTGCCGTACACCTGGGGCACGCTGGGCCTGGGGGTAAATGTGGAGGCGGTACGCCAGCGCCTTGGTGATGTACCGCTGGATAGCCTCGACCTGTTGTTCAAGCCCGAGTACGCCGCCCGCCTGAAGGGTTGCGGCATCGCCATACCTGACTCGCCCCAGGAGGTGATCGGCGTAGCCCTGAACTACCTGGGCAAGGACCCTTACAGCCAGAACAAGGGTGACCTGGCTGCCGCGCAGAACCTGCTCAGCCAGTTGCAGCCGTCGATCAGCTACGTCGCCAATGGCCGGCAGATCAACGACCTGGCCAATGGCAGCGTGTGCCTGGCGCTGACCTACAACGGCGATGCCGCGATGGCCGCCGACCAGGCCCGCCGTGCCGGCAAGCCGTTCGAGGTGATCTACCGCATCCCCCGCGAAGGCACGCTGGTATGGCAGGACAACCTGGTCATCCCCAAGGACGCCCCACACCCCGAGGCCGCCCGGGCGTTCATCGCCTTCATGCTCAAGCCTGAGTCGGTGGCAGCGCTGACCAACACGCTGTTCTTCGCCAACGCCAACCAGGCTGCCACACCGCTGGTGGACGAAGCGGTGCGCAACGACCCGGATATCTATCCGTCGGCCGAGGTGCGTCAGCGCCTGTATGCCGACCGCAGCATGGCCCTGGCCGACCTGCGCCAACGCAACCGTCTGTGGACCGCCTTCCGCAGCCGGCAGTAGCCCATGACAATCAAGGAGCCCGACCGTGGACCAAGCCGCAAGCAACGACCAGGCAATTACCCGCGATAGCCTGTATGGGACCGCCGCAGAAAGCACCTACGCCGGTGTTGTCAGTTTTTCCCGCCGCCGCTACAGCCGCGACTTGCGCGGTGTGGATGTGGTGGTCAGCGGTGTGCCGTTCGACACGGCCACCAGTAACCGCCCCGGCGCGCGTTTCGGCCCGCGGGCGATTCGTGCGGCCTCGGTTCAGCAGGCCTGGGCTCGCCACTGGCCGTGGGCGTTCGACCCGTTCGACCACCTGGCGGTGATCGACTATGGTGACTGCCCCTTCGACAGCGGCACGCCGCAGTCGGTACCGGACAGCATCGAGGCCCATGCCGAGCATATTCTGCAGGCGGGGTGCGCCATGCTCACCCTCGGTGGCGACCACTTCATCAGCTACCCATTGCTCAAGGCTCACGCCCGCCGCCATGGCCCGCTGGCGCTCATTCATTTCGATGCGCACAGTGACACCTGGCCAGACGAGGCGGGCAAGCGCATCGATCACGGCACCATGTTCTGGCATGCCGCCCGCGAAGGCCTGGTTGACCCGGCCCACTCGGTACAGATTGGCCTGCGCACGACCAATGACGACAGCCAGGGCTTTGCCATTCTCGACGCCAGGCAAGTGCACCGCCAGGGCACAGAGGCGGTGATTGCGGCGATTCGCCAGCGGGTGGGCGAGCGGCCGGTGTACCTGACCTTCGACATTGACTGCCTCGATCCGGCCTACGCACCCGGTACCGGAACGCCTGTGTGTGGCGGGCTGAGCACGGTGCAGGCGCTGGAGATTCTGGGTGGGCTGCGTGGCATCAACCTGGTAGGCATGGACTTGGTGGAAGTGGCGCCAGCCTATGACCATGCCGATATCACTGCTTTGGCCGGGGCAACCTTGGCCATGGAGATGCTGTGCCTGTATGCGGCGCGGCACAAGGTGGACAACGGCCAGTAGATTTTGCGGCCATTCGCGGGCAAGCCCGCTCCCACACGTGTCTCACAGGGCCAGAAATCTGTGGGTGACCGTGGGAGCGGGCGCGCCCGCGAATGGCTGCAAAGCAGCCCTCCGAGGCCCATACTGAAACATCAGGAATCATCTCCACCCGCATTCACACTTTTGCCGCGAACCCCTCGCGCCTTAGGCTATCAAACCCACCAGGCGCGGCATTTTCGTACAGGAGGTGAAGCATGACCCCGACATTGCCCATCCTGGCCCTCGGCCTGGCCTTGTGCCTGCCCGCGCACGCGGCGGCGCAGCAGCCCGTGCAACGTGCTGCCGGCAACAATAACCCTTACAACAGCCCGATCCAGCGGGCCAACCCGAACAGCCGTCAAGGCAGCATGCCGGCTGCGCCACCGGTACGTGGCCCGTCCACCGACCCGTACCAGCGCCCACCCACCCTGGACAACCGCGGCATCGGCAACGGCGACAATCTGCGCCGTCAGCAGCAAACCCCGAACCTGGAACCCACCCGGCCACCCCGTGACAACCCACGTGCGCCGTAAAACCACTTGAAAGGAATCCGGCATGCTTCGAGCACCCTGGCTGGCCACCCTGGCTGCTGCCGCGCTACTGCCCTTGTGGGCGCATGCGGCGGCCGAACAGCGATTTCCCAGCGAAGAAGGTACCTTGATCGTCAGCACGCTTGCCGATGGCCTACGCAACCCTTGGGCCCTGGCCTTCCTGCCCGGCGGCAAGGACATGCTGGTGACCGAGCGGGCGGGCAACCTGCGGCTGGTCAATGCCGAAGGCAAGGTCGGCCCGTCGATCAGCGGTGTACCCAAAGTCTGGGCCGAGGGCCAGGGTGGCTTGCTGGATGTGGCGCTGTCACCGGAGTTCGGCAAGGACCGCACCGTTTACCTGTCCTACGCCGAGGAGGGTAGTGACGGCAAGGCCGGTACTGCGGTCGGCCGCGGGCAGCTGTCCGAGGACCGCGCCCGGCTGGAGAATTTCACCGTGATTTTCCGCCAGCAGCCCAAGTTGTCGGTGGGTAACCACTTCGGCTCGCGGCTGGTGTTCGACCGCGACGGCTACCTGTTCATCGCCCTGGGCGAGAACAACCAACGCCCCACTGCTCAGGACCTGGACAAGTTGCAAGGCAAGGTCGTGCGTATTCTGCCGGACGGCGAGGTGCCCAAAGACAACCCCTTCGTCGGCAAGGGCAACGTGCGCCCGGAGATCTGGTCGTACGGCCACCGTAATCAGCAAGGCGCCGCCCTCAACCCCTGGACCGGCCAGCTGTGGACCCACGAGCACGGCCCGCGCGGTGGTGATGAAATCAACATCCCAAAGCCTGGCAAGAACTATGGCTGGCCGATGGCGACCCACGGCATCAACTATTCGCTGCTGCCAATCCCCGAGGCCAAGGGCAAGCATGTGGACGGCATGATCGACCCGCACCATGTCTGGGAAAAGTCACCGGGTATCAGCGGCATGGCGTTCTACGACAGCCCGAGGTTCAAGGCCTGGGACCACAATCTGTTCATCGGTGCGTTGGCCACTCAGGAATTGATCCGCTTGCAACTGGACGGCGACAAGGTGGTGCACGAAGAGCGGTTGCTCGGTGACCTGAACGCGCGTATCCGTGATGTGCGGGTGGGGCCGGATGGTTACCTGTATGTCCTGACCGATGACAAGGACGGCGCGCTGCTCAAGGTAGGCCTGGCCGACTGACGCGCGCCTGCACCGAGGGTGACAGTCGGGTAGAATGCGGCCATGGCCATCGACCCCCAATCCCTCTACCAGCAAGCCCTGAGCACTCGGGGCTACGTTGCTGATCCCGCCCAGGCCCGCGTCGTCGAGGCCTTGCAAGGCTGCTTCCAGTCCCTCGAGCAGGGCCGCCCCACCCAGGGCCTCTACCTCTGGGGCCCGGTCGGGCGCGGCAAGACGTGGCTGATGGACCAGTTCCACCAGTGTCTGCGCATACCGAGCCGGCGCCAGCACTTCCACCACTTCATGGCCTGGGTGCATCAGCGCCTGTTTCAGCTCAACGGTACCGCCGACCCGCTGCTGGCCCTGGCGGCGGAGCTGGCGCGGCAAATCCGCGTGCTGTGCTTCGATGAACTGTTCGTCAACGACATCGGTGATGCGATCATCCTTGGCCGCCTGTTCCAGGTATTGTTCGATCAGGGCGTGGTGATTGTTGCCACTTCCAACCAGCCACCCGAGCAGCTCTACCGCGATGGCTTCAACCGCGAGCGGTTCCTGCCGGCCATCGCCGCCATTGGTCGTCACATGCAGGTACTGCCGGTAGCGGGCGAGCAGGATCACCGCCTGCACCCCGGTGAAGCGCGGCAGCGCTATTGGGTAGCCGAGGCAGGGCAGGTCAGCCAGTTGGCCGAGGTGTTCCGCCAGCTCAGCCCCGAAGACGCCGGCACCGATCAGCCCTTGGTTATTGGCTCAAGGCACATTCACGTCGTGCGGCGTAGTGAGCAGGCTATCTGGTGTCGTTTCACCGATCTGTGCGATCAACCCCTGGCCGCCATGGAGTTCATGGCCTTGTGCGACCGTTTTCCCTCGATTCTGGTATCCGGCATTCCGGCGCTGGGCGGGGAACAGCGGGCGGGGCGTATTGCCCGTGGTACCGAAGATGGCGCGGCGAGGGTAGTGGCGGGCGACCGTGAACTGCCTGCGCTGTCGCCCAAGGACGATGCGGTTCGCCGCTTCATTGCCCTGGTCGACGAATGCTATGACCGCCGGGTGGCGTTGTACCTTGAGGCACAGGTGCCGCTCGATGCCCTCTACACTCAAGGGTATCTGGCGTTCCCGTATCAGCGCACCCTGAGCCGGCTACGGGAGATGCAACTGCAACGCTTCGCCTGAAAAGGAGCCGACCATGCAGCCGTTATCGCATCATCTGCTGACCCAGGCCTATAACAATGGCTGGGCCAACCACCGCCTGTACAAGGCCTGCCTGCAACTGACCCAGGACGAGTTCGTCGCCCCGCGTTGCAGCTTCTTCCCGTCGATCAAGGCCACCCTCAACCACTTGCTGACGGTGGATTGGTTTTACCTGCATATGCTGGAGTGCGAGCAGCGCGGCGAGCAGCCCGATACAGACGGCGAACGTTTTTTCGACCCGGAACAGCCGTTTGCCACCTGTACCGACCTGCATGCCGAGCAGGCCCAGGCTGACCACCGTTTGATCGCCTACTGCCGGGGGCTGAGTGATGGCGACCTGGGCCGCTATGTGAGCGTCGTGCGGCCTGATCGGGTGCAGCGCGAGCAGCGGCTGCGTTTGCTGGCGCATCTGTTCGAACATCAGGTGCATCACCGTGGGCAGGTGCACGCGATGCTCAGTGATACCGCGGTCAGGCCACCTCGGCTGGATGAGTTTTTCTGCGAGGAAGAGGCCGAATTGCGGGCGGGCGACTTTGCCGAGCTGGGCTGGACAGAAGCGCTGGTCTGGAACGTGTAGAGGAACCCTGTGGCAGCAGCGGGATTGCGCAAAGTTCCAAAGCCTGCGCGCTCCCACAGGGGACCAATCATTGGCTCACTTGCCCAGCCATTCGACCAGGGTGCGATTGAACCGCACCGGTTCCTCGATTTGTGGCGCATGCCCCATGCCTTCGAAGGTGATCAGCTCACCTTTGGGTATCAGCTTGGCCACCTGCGGCCCTAGCTCGGCATATTTGCCCAGCTTGGCCTTCACCTCCGGCGGCGCGATATCGCTGCCGATGGCCGTGGTGTCCTTGTCGCCGATCAGCAGCAGGGTTGGCATCTGCAGGTGCTTGAACTCGTAGTACACCGGCTGGGTAAAGATCATGTCGTAGATCAGTGCCGAGTTCCACGCCACCGCTTCATGCCCGGGCCCTTTGTTCAGGCCCACCAGCATCTGCACCCAGCGTTCGTATTCAGGCTTCCAGCGCCCGACGTAATAGGTTTTGCGTTCATAGGCGCGTACGCCTCCGGCATCCAGCTTGAGCTCGCGGGCATACCACTGGTCCACGGTGCGGTAGGGCACGCCCAGGGCTTTCCAGTCCTCCAGACCGATCGGGTTGACCATTGCCAGGCGTTCCACCTGCTGTGGGTACATCAGCGCATAGCGGGTGGCGAGCATGCCGCCGGTGGAGTGGCCGAGCACAATGGTTTGCTTCACACCCAGCTGTTCGAGCAGGGCATGGGTGTTGTCGGCCAGTTGCTGAAAGCTGTACTGGTAATGCGCCGGTTTGCTTGACGTACAGAAGCCGACCTGGTCGGGCGCGATGACCCGGTAGCCGGCCTTGCTCAAGGCGTCGATGGTGGTTTCCCAGGTGGCGGCGCAGAAGTTCTTGCCGTGCATCAGCACCACGTTGTGGCCGTTTGCCTCGCCCTGGGCGGGCACGTCCATGTAGCCCATCTGCAGGGCCTGGCCCTGGGACTTGAAGTCGAAATGCTTGAGGGGGTGCGGGTAGCTGAAGCCTTCGAGCTGGGGGCCGTAGGTAGGCGACTCGGCAGCGATGGCCGAACTGCCGGCAAGGCAGGCCAGGGCCAGGGCGGTTGCGCGCAGCATGGGGGCACTCCGTGTTGGGCCAGGTAGGAAGGGGCGACTGTAGCAGGCAGTGGACCACGCGAAACCTGAAAGGTGTTACCAGGCGTGAAACCAGCCCAGGGTAATCATCGCAAGCACTGCATAGCGGCCAGCCTTGGCCAGGGTCACCAGCAACAGGAAGCGCCAGAACGGCTCACGCATGATCCCGGCGATCAGCGTAAGCGGGTCGCCGATCACCGGCATCCAGCTGAGTAGCAGCGACCATTGCCCCCAGCGTTGGTAGCGCTGCTGCGCACGCGCCAGCTGGGCAGCGCTGAAAGGAAACCAGCGCTTGTCACGCAGGTGCTCGATGGCCCGGCCCAGCAGCCAGTTGACCCCCGAGCCGAGCACGTTGCCCAGAGTAGCCACCAGCAGCAGGGTTGCCCAGGCCTCGGGCTGGCGCAGCAACAGACCGACCAGCACGGCCTCCGATTGCAGCGGAAGCAGGGTGGCGGCACCAAAGGCGCTGAGAAACAGCGCCCCCAGGCTGAGCATCAGTAGTTGGCGACCACGGTGTCCTGGCCATCCTGGGTCACCCCGATGACCTGGTAGGCATCCTTGTGGTCGCCCATTTCCATGCCGGGCGAGCCCATGGGCATGCCTGGCACGGCCAGGCCCTTGAGGTCGTTGCGCTTGGCCAGCAGGCGCACCTGCTCGGCCGGCACGTGGCCTTCGACGAACTTGCCGTCGATCACCCCGGTGTGGCACGACGCCAGGCGCGGCGCCACGCCCAGGCGTTGCTTGACGGCGCTCATGTTTGGCTCGACGTGGTCGTTGACGGTAAAACCGTTGTCACGCAGGTGGCTGATCCAGGCCTTGCAGCAGCCGCAGTTGGGGTCGCGGTAGACGTCGATGGTCTCAGCGGCCTGGGCCAGGCCGGTGACGGCTAGCAGGCTCAGGGTCAGCAGGTGTTTGCGCAGCATGGTGAAGCACTCCTTTAAAAACGCAGGCGGATACCGGCGACCAGGCGGGTCTGGCCCAGGTCCTCGCCGTCTTCGCGGGCCTGGTTGGCACGCGAGCCGTGCAGGCGGTTGAAACTGAGCCCGACGTAGGGGGCGAAGCCGCGCGTGATCTCGTAGCGCAGGCGCAGGCCCACCTCGCTGTCGGCCAGCCCCGCGCCTTGTTCGCGCCCGGCATCGTTGCGCCCGTAGAGGTTGGCCTCCAGGGTCGGCTCCAGTATCCAGCGGTTGGTCAGCAGCATAGCGTAAGCGGCTTCCAGGCGCAGCGCGGTCTGTTGCCGCTCGCCTGCATAGGCGGTGGCTTGCAGCTCCAGGCCGTACAACGGTGTGCCCTGGATGCCGAAGGCGGCCCAGGTTTGGCCACTGGCAGGCTTGAAGTCCTGGCGTACACCGGCCACCAGTTCCCACCACGGGCTCACGGCATGGCCCCACAGCGCCTGCAGCTCGGCCTTGTGGGTATTGCCCTGTTCGCGTTCGCCTTCGGTGCGCAGCCACAAGCGGTCGATATCGCCGCCGACCCAGGCGGTGGCGTTCCAGTTCAGGGCGCTGCTGCTCTCGAAGTTCTGGTATTCGAGCTTGTCCACGATCACTGCCCAGTTCAGCGCCCGGTCATGCACTGGGTGCCCTGGCAATGGCGGGAAGGCGGCGCGGCGGTCGGCGTCGGTGATGACAGGCAGGGGTGTGCGAGGCTGGCTGAGGAAAGGCTGGCCATGGCCCATGCTTTCATGGTTCATGGGCATGGCCTGATGGCCCATCTGGCCGTGGTTCGCGTGTTCGAAACCCGCGGCCATCGCCCGTTCACTGGCGAGCAAGGTCAGTAGCGTCACGCCTGCCACGATGCTGCGGTTGCGGGTGTCATTCATCGACGCGTACCTCGCGGAGCATGCCGCTCTCCATGTGGTAGAGCAAGTGGCAGTGGTAGGCCCAGCGGCCCAGCGCGTCGGCGGTCACCCGGTAGGTGCGTCGGCTGCCGGGCGGGATGTCGACGGTGTGCTTGCGCACCAGGAACTGGCCATGCTCGTCTTCCAGGTCGCTCCACATGCCGTGCAGGTGGATGGGGTGGGTCATCATGGTGTCGTTGACCAGGGTGATACGCACGCGCTCACCGTAGGTCAGCCGCAGCGGTTCGGCGTCGCTGAACTTGATACCGTCGAACGACCAGGCGAAGCGCTCCATATGGCCGGTCAGGTGCAGCTCGATGTCACGCGATGGCGGGCGGCCGTCCGGGTCGGGGTAGGGGCTGCGCAGGTCGGCGTAGGTCAGCACGCGGCGACCATTGTCACGCAGGCCTATGCCAGGGTCGGCCAGGTTGGGACGCGGTGCCATGCTCTGCATGTCCACCAGCGGGTTGCCGGTTTCACTGACCGGGTGTTGCTGCATGGCCGACATGGCGGCGTGGCCCATGCCGGCCATGTTGCCGTGGTTCATGCCGGGCGGGTTACTGTGGTTCATGCCCGCCATGGCATCCATACCGCCGTGGCCCATGTCCTCCATGCTCAGCACTGGGCGTGGGTCGGGGGCAGGCACCGGTGCCTGCAACCCGGCCGCACGGGCCAGGGTGCCGCGGGCGAAGCCGGTGCGGTCCATGCTTTGGGCGAACAGGGTGTAGGCGGGTTGGTCACCCACGGTCACCAGCACGTCGTAGGTCTCTGCCACGGCAATGCGCACTTCATCCACGCTCACCGGGGTCACCGGCAAGCCGTCGGCGGCGATCACCGTCAGCTTCAGCCCGGGGATGCGGAAGTCGAAATAGGTCATGGCTGAGGCGTTGATCAGCCGCAGGCGCACGGTTTCGCCTGGCTGGAACAGGCAGGTGAAGTTGCCTTGTGGTGGTTGGCCGTTGAGCAGGTAGGTGTAGGTGGCGGCGCTGATATCCGCGAGGTCGGTTGGGCTCATGCGCATGCGCGCCCAGGCCGTGCGTTCGGCGACGGTGGGGCTCCAGCCGTTTTCGGCCACGTCATCGATGAAGTCGCCAACCGTGCGCTTGTGGAAGTTGTACGCGTCGGACTGCTTCTTCAGCGTCGCCATCAGCTGCTCCGGCGCCTGGTCTGACCAGTCGCTGAACAGCAGCACATGATCGCGCTGGTAGCGGTGCGTTTCGGGCTCGCGTGGCTCGATCACGATCGCCCCGTATACCCCGGCTTGCTCCTGCAGCCCCGAATGGCTGTGGTACCAGTAGGTGCCGCTCTGGCGCAGGGTGAACTGGTACAGGTAGTCGCCGCCGGGCTCGATGCCAGCGAAGCTCAGGCCAGGCACGCCGTCCATGTTGGCCGGCAGGATGATGCCGTGCCAGTGGATCGAGGTGTCCTGCGCCAGTCGGTTGCGCACGCGCAAGGTCACGGTGTCACCTTCGCGCCAGCGCAGCAGTGGGCCGGGCAGGCTGTTGTTGACGGTCAGTGCGGTACGCGGCCGGCCTGTGATGTTGACCGGGGTCTGGCCAATGAACAGCTCGAAATGCTGGCCGGCCAGGTCTCGGCCTTCGGCGGCCTGAGCCAGCGGGCGCCACAGCCCCAGGCCCGCCAGCGTGCTGGCGGCGCCCAGGCCTTTGACAAACGTACGGCGGGAGGGGTTGCGCAACATGGCGTGGCCTCATGCAGAAGAGCCACGATGTTCGCTGCCGCCGGCTGTCAGGTAGCTGAGGTGCACATTACAGTGTTGTCAGCTTGCTGCTTCGTCGATGCGGAGGTCGCGCATCAGCAGGCCGTAGTCGAGGGCAACCTGTTCCGGAATCGGCAGGTACACCACATGGCCATCGCCCGGTGCGACCTCGATGGCGTGCTGCTGGCGGTTGTGCAGGCGGTGCAGGTCGAAGTGGTAGTTACCGCGCGGGGTCATCAGCTCCAGATGGTCGCCCACGGCGAAGCGGTTCTTCACCTTGACCTCGGCGAGGCCGTCGATACGCACGCCGGTCAGCTCGCCAACGAATTGCTGGCGTTCGGACACCGAGTTGCCCCGCTGGTAGTTCTGGTACTCGTCGTGCACGTGGCGGCGCAGGAAACCTTCGGTGTAACCGCGTTGTGCCAAGGATTCGAGGTTACCCATCAGGGCGCGGTCGAATGGCCGCCCGGCCACCGCGTCGTCGATCGCCTGGCGATACGACTGCACCGCACGGGCACAGTAGAAGTGCGATTTGGTGCGACCCTCGATCTTCAGCGAATGCACACCCATCAAGGCCAGGCGCTCGACGTGCTGGATGGCGCGCAGGTCCTTGGCGTTCATGATGTAGGTGCCGTGTTCATCCTCGAACGCCGGCATTTCAGTGCCGGGGCGGTTGCTTTCCTGCAGCAGGAACACCTGGTCGGTGGGGGCACCCAGGCCCAGGGTGGGCTGCACTTGGCGCACGATGTCACCGGTGGCGTTCTCGGTGGCTGGTGTGGCGTCGTATTTCCAGCGGCAGGCATTGGTGCAGGTGCCCTGGTTGGCGTCACGCTTGTTGAGGTAGCCCGACAGCAGGCAACGGCCGGAATAGGCCATGCACAGGGCGCCGTGCACGAACACTTCCAGTTCCATGCCCGGCACCTGCTGGCGGATTTCCTCGATTTCGTCCAGCGACAGCTCTCGCGACAGGATCACCCGGCTCAGGCCAAGTTGCTGCCAAAACTGCACGCTCGCCCAGTTGACGGTGTTGGCCTGCACTGACAGGTGCACCGGCATCTGCGGGAAGTGCTGACGCACCAGCATGATCAGGCCGGGGTCGGACATGATCAGCGCGTCCGGCGCCATCTCGATCACGGGTGCCAGGTCTTTGAGGAAGGTCTTGAGCTTGGCATTGTGCGGGGCGATGTTGACCACCACGTAGAAGCGCTTGCCCAAGGCGTGCGCCTCCTCGATCCCCAGTGCCAGGTTGGCGTGATCGAACTCGTTGTTGCGCACCCGCAAGCTGTAACGCGGCTGGCCGGCGTAGACCGCATCGGCGCCGTAGGCAAACGCGTAGCGCATGGTCTTGAGGGTGCCGGCGGGGGCCAGCAGTTCGGGCTTGGCAGTAGGGTTCATGTGCGCACCGGGGCAAAAAGGCAGCGATGCTAGGGGCGATGGACAAGGTGCGTATTGATTTGCGTCAAGAGAGCGCGGCACTTTTGTCCAGGTGCGGTGCACTAATCACTCATAAGCCATGTGAGGAACTGCGATGAACGAAACCGCGCTACAGAACAAAGCCCTGGCAGTACTTTTGGCGCTGGTGACCATTGCCTTCTTCTGGATTCTCCTGCCGTATTACGGCGCAATCTTCTGGGCGGTGATCCTCGGTATCCTGTTCGCCCCGCTGCAGCGTCATTTGCTGATCCGCAGCGGGCGGCGGCGTAACCTTGCCGCGGTCACATCCACGCTGGTGTGCCTGCTTGTGGCGATCCTGCCGGTAATCATCACCAGCGCCCTGCTGGTACAAGAAGGCGCCACGCTGTACCAGCGCATCGAAAGCGGGCAACTGGACATCGCCGGTTACGTCGAGCGCGGCAAGGACATGCTCCCGGCATTCGCCCAGCGTGGCCTGGACAACATGGGCATGGGTAACCTCGACGGGTTGCGTGACAAGATCACCAAGTGGGCAACCCAGGGTAGCCAGGTATTGGCCAGCCAGGCATTCAGCTTTGGCCAGGGCACATTCGAGTTCCTGATCAGTTTCGGCATCATGCTGTACCTGCTGTTCTTTTTCCTGCGTGATGGCCCGGAAGTCGCGCGCCGGGTGCGCATGGCCGTACCGCTGCCCGAGCACCAGAAGCGTCGTTTGCAGTTGAAATTCAATCGTGTGGTGAGGGCGACGGTGAAGGGCAACGTGCTGGTGGCCATTACCCAAGGTGCGTTGGGTGGCTTTATTTTCTGGGTGCTGGATATCCCGAGTGCATTGGTGTGGGCGGTGCTGATGGCGTTTCTGTCGCTGCTGCCGGCGGTGGGCGCGGGCATCATCTGGGCGCCGGTGGCGGCGTATTTCCTGCTGACCGGGGCGATACTGCCCGGGGTGGTGCTTACTGCGTTCGGGGTGCTGGTGATCGGCCTGGTGGATAATGTGTTGCGGCCCATCCTAGTGGGCAAGGATACCCGCATGCCGGACTACCTGATTCTGGTATCGACCCTTGGCGGGCTGGCGGTGTTCGGCCTCAACGGCTTCGTGATCGGCCCATTGATCGCGGCGCTGTTCGTCTCCAGCTGGGCGATCTTTGCCGCGACCAAACCGCAGGTGCAATTGCCGCAATAGCGTTCAAGCCTGAGGGTAGTCGGGTGTGGAGCGGCCCTGTTTCGCAAAAGGGCCGCTTCCACAGAGAAACCGCAGGGTCAGAAGGCTTGCGGCATCTCGCCCTTGGCCAGGCGCCGGTTGATGTCGGCAATCACTTCGGGCAGATCGTTGATGGTGTCGATCAGGTAGTGCGGGCGGGAGCCGGCAAACAGTGCATGGATACGCTGGCGCTCGCTTTCCAGTTTTTCGGCACTCAGCGCCCGGAAGCCTTCCCAGGTCAGGCCCAGGGCATTGCCCGAACAGACCAGTGCCACGGTCCACATGCCGGCACGGCGGCCTTCAAGAATGCCTGGCACGGTGTCGTCCACCTTCACGCAGGCCGCTACATCGTCAATCCCCAGCGCAATCACGTTGGCCAAGGCCTGGGCCGGCCATGGGCGGCCGTTCGGGGTTTCATCTGTGGCCACCACGTGGTCGGCCACATAGCCGTTCTGCGCCGCCAGTTCAACCACCTTGTCCATCACCACTTTCGGGTAGCCCGAGCACGAACCGATCTTCAGGCCGTCCTGGCGTAGACCGGTGAGGGTGTCCAGCGCACCGGGGATCAGCGCCGAGTGCACAGCGATCTTCTCGATCTGCAGCGGCATGAAGCGGTTGTAGATGGCGGTGACGTCATCATCGGTCGGGGTACGGCCGAACACCTTGCGGTAGCGCTCGGCAATTTCCGGTACGTCGCACAGGGTGCGGATATGGTCCCATTTGCCCATGCCCATCGGGCCTCGGGCTTCCTCGATGGACACCTGCACGTCGAACTCGGCAAAGGCCTCGACAAAGATCTGGGTGGGGGCGAATGAGCCGAAATCGACCACGGTACCAGCCCAGTCGAGGATGGCGGCTTGCAGTTGGGTGGGGTTGTTGTAGTTCATGTGCGCGAATTCCTGGGTTCGGGTGGGCAAAGCGTCAGATGTCCAGCACTTCCATTTCCCGCAGCACCTCGGCCACGGCATTCACGGCGGCCTGCATGCCGTCCGCCCCGACCACACCGATACAGCCGACGCGGAAGGTTTCGACCTGGGTCAGCTTGCCCGGGTAGAGAATGAATCCCTTGGCCTTGACCCGCTCGTAGAAGTCCTTGAACTGGTAGCGGGCATCGGTGGGGGCGTGGAAGGTGACGATGATCGGCGCCTGGATTTCGGCGGGCAGAAAACTGCGCAGGCCGATGGCTGCCATGCCGTCGAGCAGCGTCTTGCAGTTGTCTGCGTAGCGCTGGTGGCGGGCCGGAAGGCCACCTTCCTCGTTGTATTGCTGCAGCGCTTCATGCAGGGCCGCGACCACGTGGGTAGGCGGGGTGAAGCGCCATTGCCCGGTCTTGGCCATGTAGGCGTGCTGGTCGTGCAGGTCCATGGCCAGCGAGTGGGCATTGCCTTCGGCGGCCGCCAGGGCGTTCTTTTCGGCGAAGACGAAGCCCATGCCGGGTACGCCTTCCAGGCACTTGCCGGAAGCTGCGATCAGCGCTTCGAAGGGGATTTCGCGGGCATCGATCGGCAATGCTCCGAACGAGCTCATGGCATCGATGATCAGGCGCTTGCCATGGCGTTTGATCACCTGGGCGATCTCGGGGAGCGGGTTGAGAATGCCGGTGCTGGTTTCGCAGTGGATCAGCGCCACATGGGTGATGGCCGGGTCTTCGGCCAGCAGCCGGTCGACGTCGGCGGCGGTGGTCGGCTGGTCTTCGGCCGTTTCGAAGGTGCTGTAGGTGCGGCCCAGCACTTTGCAGATCTTTGCCAGGCGCTGGCCGTACGCGCCGTTGATCAGTACCAGAACCTTGCCATCGCGTGGCACCAAGGTGCCGATGGCCGCTTCCACGGCGAAGGTGCCGCTGCCTTGCAGGGGAACGCAGTGGTGGCTGCTGGCGCCGTCGATGATGGCCAGCAGTTGTTCGCAGACGCTGGCAGTCAGTTGGTTGAAGTCACGGTCCCAGGAGCCCCAGTCCACCAGCATGGCTTGGCGGGTGCGGATTGATGTGGTCAAGGGACCTGGGGTCAGCAGAATCGGGGCGTTGCTCATTCCGTTATTCCTCACAAGCGGTGGGCTGAAACTACGGGGCCTAGGTTGCAATTCGCGTTGTCATCAATCAAATTGTTTGTTGTTATCCCAGCTATAAGTCAGGCCGATAAATATGAACCTGTTCCAGCTACGCGCTTTCGACGCCGTGGCCCGTGAGGGCAGCTTTACCCGTGCTGCCGAGCGCCTGTTCATCAGCCAGCCGGCGGTGACCGGGCACGTCAAGGCCCTGGAAGAGCACTACCAGATCACCTTGCTGCGGCGTACCGCACGGCGCGTGGAACTGACCGAGGAGGGCACGCGCCTGGCGGCCATCACCCGCGCCATGTTCGGCCTGGCCGAAGAGGCGCAGGCCATGCTCGAGGCCAACCGCCAACTGCTGACCGGGCGCCTGGAGGTAGCCGCCGACGGCCCGCACCGGGTCATGCCGATGCTGGCGCTGTTGCGTGAGCGGTACCCTGGCGTCACCGTCAACTTGCGCCTGGGCAATGCACAGGAGACGTTGGCTGCGCTGCTTGGCGAGCATGCCGACGTGGCGGTGCTGACCGAAATCGAGCCGCGCAAGGGGCTGCATCTGCAAACGCTCTGTGAGTCGCGCCTGTGTGCGTTGTTACCTGTGGGGCATGCCTGGGCCACCGAGCGGGAGGACTTGCCGTTGGCCGCGCTGCACCAGCAGATCATGGTGCTGCGCGAACCCAGTTCCACCACCCGGCGCACCTTCGACAAGGCCTGCTTCAAGGCGGGCGTGCAACCGCGTGTATTGCTGGAACTGGACAGCCGGGAGGCGGTAACCGAGGCAGTGGCCTCGCAACTGGGGATTGGCGTTGTTTCTTCCACTGAAGTGGCCAATGATCCCCGTGTGGTGGCACGACCATTGGCCGGTGAGGGTCTTGTCAACCAACACGTGATCGGCTGCCTGGAGCGCCGTCGCGAACTGCGCCTGATTCAGGCGTTCCTGAGTCTGGCCGCGGGGCTATGATGGCTGTTTGCTGCGGGGCACCCTAGGCTCTGTATGAAAAGCCTTGATACTCGGTGATGCTGCGTTGAAAACAGCCTCGGAATGCTCATTTACAACCCGTAAACTCCGCTTCCTCGGCTGTTTTCGCCTTGCCTGACCTTCGTCTCAAGGCTTTTCATACAGACCCTAATATGGCCGGCAATCAGCCGACAGGACCGTCGATGAGCGACAAAGACACCATTTCCATGCAACTGGTGCGCGAAGCGCTGTTGCAGACCTGCCCTGCCGGTGAGCCTGACAGTGGCTTGCTGGCCAGGGCGGGTATTGCCGTTGAACAACTGCACCTGCCAGAGGCAAGGGTCAGTGCCGAATCCTATGCCCGCCTGTGGCGCTTGCTGGCCCGGCGCTGCAACGACGAGTTTTTCGCGATGGACCCGCGCGGTTTGTGCAGTGGCAGCCTGGCTTTCATGTGCCGTGCCAGCATGGGCCAACCGACCCTGGGCGCAGGCCTGGAAACCTCGCTGGCATTTCTGTCGCTGATGCTTCAAGACATGCAGCCCAGCCTGGTGCGCCAGGAAGGCCTGGCCGAAATTGTCATCAATGAGCCGCGTGACGAACCGCGCCGTGCGTTTACCTATTTCACGTTCTGGATGATCGTGCATGGCGTGGCTTGCTGGCTGGCCGGGCGGCGCATCCCGATTCTGAGCATCGATCTGCGTTGTGCCGAACCCCCTTTTTGCGACGACTACCGGGTCATGTTTTCGGAGAGCCTGCATTTTGAGCGTCCACGCACACGCATGATCATTGCTTCGCAATGCCTCGACTTGCCCCTGCGCCGCAGCGAGGAGGAACTGCAGCGTTTTCTGGCCGAAGCGCCGGGCAATATCCTTGTCAAGTACCGTGACCCGGCCAGCCTCGGGCGGCGTATCCGCACCGACCTGTTGCGCCTGGCCCCTGAGCAATGGCCCGATGCTGACAGCCTGGCCCGGCAGCTATGCCTGTCGCCATCGACCCTGCGGCGGCGCCTGGCAGAAGAGGGGCAGAACTACCAGGGCCTGAAGGACAGCGTACGACGGGAGCTGGCGATCGCCTGGCTCAGCCAGGAAGACGTGGCCATGGGCGAGCTTGCCGAGCGTTTGGGGTTTGCCGACAGCAGCTCGTTCTATAAGGCATTTCGCAAGTGGTTCGGCTGCAACCCGGGGCATTATCGGGCATTGATCCAGGCGCGAGGGGCAGGGCACTGAAGGGCCATCGCTTGCGGCGGCAGGCATGACACGGCGTCCATGTCGAGCGCCTGGTCGGGCGCTCACCCAGTCCTGGCTGCGGGCAGCCGAGCGCGCAGAGGGGTGATGAGCGGCGGCCAAACCAGTCATCCAGATTGACAGCTTTGGCCATTGCCGCCGCGCATGAGCGGCGCGAACATCGTCGGACCGATGCTTCAACTCCAAAAACAAGAAACCAGGAGTCCGATGATGCGCGATTACGCCGAGGCCGCTCGTGCGTTTGACCATGCCCAGGCCGCAGTGGCGGCATTGCATGGCAGCCTTGAGGCCCTTAATGCCTGTGTCGAATGTTGTGACCGGCATGCCGGTGACGGCAAGCTGGCGCTGATTCATGAAGACCGCGATGGTAACAGCGCGCGCTATAGTTTCGATCAGCTTCAGGTGCAGGCTGCCCGGTTCGCCAATGTGCTAAGGGCGCAGGGGGTGGGCGTTGGAGACCGGGTTGCCGGCTTGATGCCGCGCACCCCTGAACTGCTGGTGACCATCCTTGCTACCTGGCGCCTTGGGGCGGTTTATCAGCCCTTGTTCACGGCGTTCGGCCCCAAGGCCATCGAGCACCGGCTTGAGCAATCCCACGCCCGAGTGGTGGTCACCGATAGCCAGAACCGCGCCAAGCTGGACGAGGTGCACGCCTGCCCGACCATCATCACCGTCAAGGCCCGCAGTGGTGAACTGGACTTCCAGCAATGCCTGGAAAGCGCAGCGGATGTCTGCGAGCCGGTGATGCGCTCAGGCAACGATCCGTTCCTGCTGATGTTCACTTCTGGAACCACTGGCCCGGCAAAACCCCTGGAAGTGCCACTGCGCGCGATTGTCGCGTTTCAGGGCTACATGCGTGATGCCATCGAGCTGCTGCCTGAGGACAACTTCTGGAACCTGGCCGACCCGGGTTGGGCTTACGGTTTGTATTACGCCGTGACCGGTCCGTTGTCGCTGGGGCATGCCACCACGTTCTACGATGGCCCGTTCAGTGTCGAAAGCTGCGCCCGGGTGATCGACAAGCTGGGCATTACCAACCTGGCCGGTTCGCCCACTGCGTATCGCTTGCTGATTGCGGCGGGCAAAGATTTTTCGGCACCGATCAAGGGCCGCCTGCGAGTGGTCAGCAGTGCGGGCGAACCGCTTAACCCCGAGGTGATCCGCTGGTTCGCCGACGAGTTGGGCGTGACCATTCACGATCACTATGGCCAGACCGAACTGGGCATGGTGCTGTGCAACCACCATGGCCTGCAGCATCCGGTGCACCTGGGTTCTGCCGGCTATGCCATCCCCGGCCACCGCATCGTGGTGCTGGACGAGCAGGGCAACGAGCTGCCAGCCGGCCAGCCAGGCATCCTCGCCGTTGACCGCGAGCAGTCGCCGCTGTGCTGGTTCGGCGGTTACCACGGCCTGCCGACCAAAGCCTTCGTCGGCAAGTACTACCTCAGCGGCGACACTGTCGAGCTGAACCCGGATGGCAGCATCAGCTTCGTTGGCCGTAGCGACGACGTGATCACCACCTCCGGTTACCGGGTGGGGCCGTTCGATGTGGAAAGCGCGTTGATCGAGCACCCGGCGGTGATCGAGGCAGCGGTGATCGGCAAGCCCGACCCGGAGCGCACCGAGCTGATCAAGGCGTTCGTGGTATTGGCCAGCGGCTATGCCGGCAGCGTCGAGCTGGAAGAAACCTTGCGCCAGCACGTGCGCCAGCGCCTCTACGCGCATGCCTACCCCAGGGAAATCGAATTCGTCAGCGAGCTGCCCAAGACCCCGAGCGGCAAGCTGCAACGCTTCATCCTGCGCAACCAGGAAGTCGCCAAACAACAAGCGCAACAGGCCACCCCTGCCAGCGTCTGAAAGGAAAGTACTCATGCACATAGCCAATAAACATTTCATCGTCAGCGGCGCCGCTTCCGGGCTGGGTGCTGCGACTGCACAGATGCTGGTCGAGGCTGGTGCCAAGGTCATGCTGGTCGACCTCAATGCCCCGGCTGTCGAAGCCAAGGCTCGCGAGCTGGGCGACAACGCCCGTTTCGCCGTGGCTGATATCAGTGACGAGCAGGCGGCCCAGTCGGCTGTCGATGCAGCTGTCAGCGCCTTTGGCAGCCTGCATGGGTTGGTCAATTGTGCTGGCATCGTCGGTGCCGAGAAGGTGCTGGGCAAGCAGGGCCCGCATGGCCTGGCCAGCTTCGCCAAGGTCATCAACGTCAACCTGATCGGCAGCTTCAACCTGTTGCGTCTGGCTGCGGCGGCCATGGCCGAAGGGGCTGCCGATGAGAGCGGCGAGCGTGGGGTCATCATCAACACGGCCTCCATTGCCGCCTATGACGGCCAGATTGGTCAGGCCGCCTACGCCGCCTCCAAGGGTGCCATTGCCAGCCTGACCTTGCCGGCCGCGCGCGAACTGGCGCGCTTCGGCATCCGCGTGATGACCATCGCTCCGGGCATCTTTGAAACCCCTATGATGGCCGGCATGAGCGAAGAAGTACGTGCTTCTCTGGCTGCCGGCGTGCCATTCCCGCCCCGCTTGGGTCGCCCGCAGGAATACGCTGCGCTGGCCCGCCACATCATCGAGAACAGCATGCTCAACGGTGAGGTCATCCGCCTCGACGGTGCGCTGCGCATGGCTGCCAAGTAAGGAGAACGAACATGCCCCTCGCCAATGACCCCATCGTTATCGTCAGCGCCGTACGCACGCCCATGGGCGGGCTGCAGGGCGACCTCAAAAGCCTGACTGCGCCGCAACTGGGCAGCGCTGCCATCCGTGGTGCCGTGGAACGTGCCGGCATCGATGCCGCTTGTGTCGAGCAGGTACTGTTCGGCTGCGTGCTGCCAGCCGGCCAGGGCCAGGCGCCGGCACGCCAGGCCGCGCTGGGCGCGGGGCTGGACAAGCACACCACCTGCACCACCCTGAACAAAATGTGCGGCTCGGGGATGCAAGCCGCGATCATGGCCCATGACCTGCTGCTGGCCGGCACCGCAGACGTGGTAGTGGCGGGTGGCATGGAAAGCATGACCAACGCGCCGTACCTGCTGGACAAAGCCCGTGGTGGCTACCGCATGGGCCACGGCAAGATCATCGACCACATGTTCATGGACGGCCTCGAAGACGCCTACGACAAAGGCCGCCTGATGGGCACCTTTGCCGAGGACTGTGCCCAGGCCAATGCCTTCAGCCGCGAAGCCCAGGACCAGTTCGCCATCGCCTCGCTGACCCGAGCGCAGGACGCCATCAGCAGCGGCCGTTTTGTCGCCGAGATCGTGCCGGTGGAAGTCACCGAGGGCAAGGAAAAGCGTGTCATCAAGGATGACGAGCAGCCGCCCAAGGCGCGCCTGGACAAGATTGCGCAGCTCAAACCGGCGTTTCGTGAAGGCGGCACCGTGACGGCGGCCAACGCCAGTTCGATTTCCGACGGCGCTGCGGCGCTGGTACTGATGCGTCGCTCCGAGGCCGACAAACGTGGCCTCAAGCCATTGGCCGTCATCCACGGTCACGCCGCCTTTGCCGACACCCCGGCGCTGTTCCCGACCGCCCCGATCGGCGCGATCGACAAACTGATGAAACGCACCGGCTGGAACCTGGCCGAGGTCGACTTGTTCGAGATCAACGAGGCCTTCGCCGTGGTCACCCTGGCGGCCATGAAACACCTCGATCTGCCACACGACAAGGTCAATATCCACGGCGGCGCCTGCGCCCTTGGGCACCCGATCGGCGCTTCTGGCGCGCGTATTCTGGTCACCCTGTTGTCGGCCTTGCGCCAGAACAATCTGCACCGGGGTGTGGCGGCCATCTGCATCGGCGGTGGCGAGGCCACGGCCATGGCTGTTGAATGCCTGTACTGAGGTGAACCATGCTGGTAAATGACGAGCAACAACAGATCGCCGACGCGGTACGCGCCTTCGCCCAGGAGCGCCTGAGACCGTTTGCCGAGCAATGGGACAAGGAGCATCGCTTCCCGAAAGAGGCCATCGACGAAATGGCCGAACTGGGCCTGTTCGGCATGCTGGTGCCGGAGCAGTGGGGCGGTAGCGACACTGGCTATGTGGCCTATGCCATGGCCCTGGAGGAAATCGCTGCGGGTGATGGCGCCTGCTCGACCATCATGAGCGTGCACAACTCGGTGGGTTGCGTGCCGATCCTGCGCTTCGGCAACGAGCAGCAGAAAGAGCAGTTCCTCACCCCGCTGGCGACAGGTGCGATGCTCGGTGCTTTCGCCCTGACGGAGCCGCAGGCTGGCTCCGATGCCAGCAGCCTGAAGACCCGCGCACGCCTGGAGGGCGACCACTATGTGCTCAATGGCAGCAAGCAGTTCATTACCTCGGGGCAGAACGCCGGGGTAGTGATCGTGTTTGCAGTCACCGACCCGGAGGCTGGCAAGCGTGGCATCAGCGCCTTCATCGTGCCGACCGATTCGCCGGGCTACCAGGTAGCGCGGGTTGAGGACAAGCTCGGCCAGCACGCCTCCGACACCTGCCAGATCGTTTTCGACGATGTGCGCGTGCCAGTGGCCAACCGGTTGGGGGCGGAGGGTGAAGGCTACAAGATCGCCCTGGCCAACCTTGAGGGCGGCCGTATCGGCATCGCCTCGCAAGCGGTGGGTATGGCCCGCGCGGCGTTCGAAGTGGCGCGCGACTACGCCAACGAGCGCCAGAGCTTTGGCAAACCGTTGATCCAGCACCAGGCCGTGGCGTTTCGCCTGGCCGACATGGCGACGAAGATTTCCGTGGCCCGGCAGATGGTATTGCACGCCGCCGCCCTTCGTGATGCGGGGCGCCCGGCGCTGGTGGAAGCATCGATGGCCAAGCTGTTTGCCTCGGAAATGGCCGAAAAGGTCTGTTCGGATGCCTTGCAGACCCTGGGCGGTTATGGCTATCTGAGTGACTTCCCGCTGGAGCGGATCTATCGCGACGTTCGGGTTTGCCAGATCTACGAAGGCACCAGCGACATTCAGCGCATGGTCATTGCGCGCAATCTTTGAAGGAGCAGACTGCATGGCATTCGAAACCATCCTGTTGGACATCCACGGCAAGGTTGGCCTGATCACCCTCAACCGCCCGCAGGCGCTCAATGCGCTGAACGCGCAGATTGTCGGCGAGATCAACCAGGCCCTGGACCAGCTCGAGCGCGACCCGAACATCGGCTGCGTGGTGCTGACAGGCTCGGCCAAAGCCTTTGCCGCTGGCGCTGACATCAAGGAAATGGCCGAGCTGCAATACCCGCAGATCTACGTCGACGACCTGTTCAGCGACGCCGATCGCATTGCCAATCGCCGTAAGCCGATCATTGCTGCCGTGTCCGGGTTTGCCTTGGGCGGCGGCTGCGAGCTGGCGATGATGTGCGACTTTATCCTCGCTGCCGACAACGCCAAGTTTGGTCAACCGGAAATCAACCTGGGCGTGCTGCCGGGCATGGGCGGCACCCAGCGCCTGACGCGTGCGGTGGGCAAGGCCAAGGCCATGGAGCTTTGCCTGACTGGCCGCCTGATGGGGGCGGAAGAGGCCGAGCGTGCAGGTTTGGTGGCGCGGATCGTGCCGCAGGCAGAACTGGTGGAAGAGGCGCTGAAGGTGGCGGCGACCATTGCCAGCAAGTCGATTCCGGTGAGCATGATGGTCAAGGAGAGCGTCAACCGAGCGTTTGAAGTCACCCTCAGCGAGGGGGTACGCTTTGAGCGTCGGGTCTTCCATGCGGCTTTCTCCACCGAAGACCAGAAAGAAGGCATGGCCGCATTCATCGCCAAGCGCGAGGCCCAGTTCAAGGACCGTTGATCAGACTCGGTTCGTTGCCGTTGCCGTTGCCGTTGCCGTTGCCGTTGCTTTTGCTTTTGCCGTTGCTTTTGCTTTTGCTTCTAAGCGCGCGATAGTTCAGGCGACGCAGATTGCGACTTCAGGAGGCCGAGCGCAGGGCTTGCGGAGGGAGGTGACGGGCATGGATGCCCGTCAAGCGCTGGGCCCCAGGATGGGGCCTGCAGCGCGGTCCTCCCGGGAGCAAGCCCGGAGCGAGGGAACCCCGGAGCGTAGCGCAGGGGCCGGATGATGGGAGCGCAGCGTTTTTTGGTTACTTTTTGTCGCGTTTGACAAAAAGTGACCCGCCGTAAGGGCGGAAAGGTGACTATGCGCCACCTTCGTGAATGAATACCTACTCGATGTGAATGCCCACATCCAAGAAGCAAGAAGCAAGAAGCAAGAAGCAAGAAGCAAGAAGCAAGAAGCAAGAAGCAAGAAGCAAGAAGCAAGAAGCAAGAAGCAAGAAGCAAGAAGCAAGAAGCGAACTCGTCTGTTTTGACTCAGCGAACAGGCCGTTTGCGATGGCGACG